>NZ_AUEV01000006.1:0-442271 GCF_000426165.1 Streptomyces sp. TAA486
CTGGCCGCCGCTTTGGTGGAGACCGGCTCGCGCATGGATGAGGTGATCTTCGAGGAGTTCAAGGGCACCGGCAACATGGAGCTGAAGCTGGACCGCAAGCTCTCGGAGAAGCGGATCTTCCCCGCCGTGGACGTGGACGCCTCCGGCACCCGTAAGGAGGAGATCCTCATGGCGGGCGACGAGCTGCAGATCATCTGGAAGCTCCGCCGGGTCCTGCACGCCCTGGACCAGCAGCAGGCCATCGAACTGCTCCTGGACAAGATGAAGCAGACCAAGTCCAACACCGAGTTCCTGCTCCAGATCCAGAAGACCACCCCCACCCCCGGCAACGGCGGCGACTGACCGGGGAGTACGTACCGGGCCCCGCGGGCTCGGGAGTGAGGACCGCTCCGCCACTTCTGGTGGGGTGGTCCTCGCTCTGTGTGACGAGACCTGAGAGCTTGGCCACAGCTGTTGACCGGGCCGCGGACCTTGCCGCACATCGCGTGGAGAGGCGTCCGCCCAGGTCGTACGGGTGAAGTTCCCTTTCGGGGGCCCACCGGTGCGAAGTGCGTCGGCGTTCACCGGCGGAGCATCACCGTCACACCGTGTGCAACCCTGCCCGAAGGCGTGACCAACGGGTGCATGCCACGCGCCGCAAGACAGACGGCAAGGCCGCACGGCAGGACTGAGGTAAGTGACGATGGCGGACGAGAGTCCCGGCGGGCCGGACGCGGCCACGGGCCGCTCCCGGAGCGTGCTGCGCGCCGGCGGCCGCCGGCGCAGGCCGCACACCCGCCGCCGGAAGATCCTCAAGGCGGCTGCCTGGACCACCGCGGCAGCCGTGGTCCTCGGCGGCACCGGCCTCGGTTTCGCCTACTTCAAGCTCAACGGCAACATCTCCGGCGTGGACATCGACGCCAAGCTCGGCAAGCACAGGCCCGGTGACACCCCGAACGGCTCGATGGACATCCTCGTCCTCGGCTCCGACACCCGGTCCGGCGCGAACGCCAAGTACGGCAAGGGCCAGGCCGGCGCCCGCTCCGACACCGCGATGGTCGTGCACATCAACAAGAGGCACGACAAGGCGAGCGTCGTCTCGATACCGCGCGACACCATCGTCGAGCGCCCCGGCTGCGTGAAGGACGACGGCCGCGGGACGGTGCCGCCGCAGCGGGCGATGTTCAACTCCGCCTACGAGGTCGGCGGCCCCGCGTGCGCGGTCAAGACCGTGGAGTCGATGTCCGGCGTACGCATGGACCACTACGCGGAGGTCGACTTCGCCGGCTTCAAGAAGCTGATCGACAACCTCGGCGGCGTCGAGGTCACCACCAAGAAGCCGATCAACGACCCCGACAGCCACCTCGACCTGGATCCCGGGCCGCACAAGCTCGGCGGGGAGCAGTCCCTCGGCCTGGTCCGGACGCGTCACGGGGTCGGCGACGGCAGCGACCTGGGCCGCATCCAGCTGCAGCAGGCGTTCCTGAAGGCGCTCATGGACCAGGTCAACAGCGTGGGAGTCTTCAGCAGCCCGAAGAAGCTCTACGACCTCGCCGACAGCGCCACCTCGGCCGTCACCACCGACTCCGATCTGGACTCGGTCAGCGATCTGGCCGGGCTGGCGGGCATGCTCAAGGGGATCAAGTCCGACGACATCCAGATGTCGACGCTGCCGGTGACCTACGACCCGCAGGACCCCAACCGCGTCGTGCCGATGGAGTCCAAGGCCGCCAAGATGTGGACCGCGATCAAGCGGGACGCCGCCATACCGAAGTCCGCGGAGAAGGGCTCGGCGAGCGAGGCCGGGGACGTCGGCAGCGTGGTCGGCTGAGGCCCTCCCGGGGGCGCGCACGGGAATATCGGGCGCCCGCCCCCGGTTTTGGGAGGTACGGCCAGTGATGGCAGACTGGACCGTCGGCCCCGGTTCACGGCGGACAAGCCCGTCCTCCGACCCGGTGCCCTCCAGGAAATAGGAGACACCTTGAAGCGCGACATCCACCCCGAGTACGTAGAGACCCAGGTGAGCTGCACCTGCGGCAACTCCTTCACGACTCGCAGCACCGTGAGCGGCGGCGTCGTCCGCGCCGACATCTGCTCCGCGTGCCACCCGTTCTACACCGGCAAGCAGAAGATCCTCGACACCGGTGGCCGCGTGGCCCGGTTCGAGGCCCGCTTCGGCAAGGGCGCCGGTTCCGCCAAGAAGTAGCATCACCCGAGCGCCGGTCTCCTCGGCACGCCCCCGGGCGTGAGGGGCCGGCGCTCTTTCGCGCTGCCTGGCTCTTCCTTCTTCACGTAAAGGGACAAACGATGTTCGAGGCGGTCGAGGAACTGATCGGTGAGCACGCCGAGCTGGAGAACCAGCTCGCCGATCCCGCGATCCACGCCGACCAGGCGCGCGCCCGCAAGCTCAACAAGCGGTACGCAGAACTCTCGCCGGTGATCGCTGCGTACCGATCCTGGAAGCAGACCGGGGACGACATCACCACCGCTCGCGAACTCGCCGCGGACGACCCGGACTTTGCCGCCGAGGTGAAGGAACTCGAGTCCCAGCGCGAGGAGTTGACGGAGAAGCTGCGGCTGCTGCTCGTGCCGCGCGACCCCAGCGACGACAAGGACGTCATCCTCGAGATCAAGGCGGGGGAGGGCGGCGACGAGTCCGCGCTCTTCGCCGGCGACCTGCTGCGCATGTATCTGCGCTACGCGGAACGCGTCGGCTGGAAGACCGAGTTGATCCAGTCCACGGAGTCCGACCTCGGCGGCTACAAGGACGTCCAGGTCGCCGTGAAGACCAAGGGGGGCGGCGGCGCGACGGAGCCCGGCCAAGGCGTGTGGGCCCGTCTGAAGTACGAGGGCGGCGTGCACCGCGTGCAGCGCGTACCCGCGACCGAGTCCCAGGGCCGCATCCACACCTCGGCCGCCGGTGTCCTCGTGCTGCCCGAGGCCGAGGACGTCGACGTCGAGATCAACGCGAACGATCTGCGCATCGACGTCTACCGCTCCTCCGGCCCCGGTGGCCAGTCCGTCAACACCACCGACTCCGCGGTGCGCATCACCCACGAGCCGACCGGCATCGTCGTCTCCTGCCAGAACGAGAAGAGCCAGCTGCAGAACAAGGAGCAGGCGCTGCGCATCCTGCGCGCCCGGCTGCTGGCCGCAGCGCAGGAGGAGGCCGACCAGGAAGCCTCGGACGCCCGCCGCAGCCAGGTGCGTACGGTGGACCGGTCGGAGCGGGTGCGGACGTACAACTTCCCCGAGAACCGGATCTCCGACCACCGCGTCGGCTTCAAGGCATACAACCTCGACCAGGTTCTCGACGGCGACCTGGACGCGGTGATCCAGGCGTGCGTCGACGCCGACTCCGCGGCCAAGCTGGCCGCGGCCCAGTAAGCGCGCGTACGGACGGTTGGTACGGAAGAGAAGATGCTGCATTCCTCCGGGGGGCGGTCCCCGAACCCACGCGGTCTGCTGATCGCCGAGGTGGCACAGGCGACCCAGCGGCTCGCCGACGCCGGGGTGCCCTCGCCGCGGTTCGACGCCGAGGAGCTGGCCGCGTACGTGCACGACGTCAAGCGCGGCGAACTCCACCTGGTCCCGGACTCCGACTTCGACGCCCGCTACTGGGAGGCCGTCTCGCGCCGTGAGGCCCGCGAGCCCCTGCAGCACATCACCGGCCGTGCCTTCTTCCGCTACCTCGAACTTCAGGTCGGGCCAGGGGTGTTCGTGCCCCGTCCCGAGACCGAGTCCGTGGCCGGCTGGGCGATAGAGGCCGTACGGGCAATGGACGTTGCCGAACCGCTCATCGTCGACCTGTGCACCGGCTCCGGAGCCATCGCGCTCGCCCTCGCGCAGGAGGTGCCGCGTTCGCGGGTGCACGCCGTCGAACTCGACGAGGGCGCCTACGGCTGGGCCGTGAAGAACGTCCAGGGCAGCCGCGTCACGCTGCACCACGGCGACGCGCTCACCGCGCTCCCCGAACTCGACGGCCAGGTCGACCTGGTGGTCTCCAACCCGCCCTACATCCCGCTCACCGAATGGGAGTATGTGGCACCAGAAGCCCGCGACCACGACCCGCAACTGGCGTTGTTCTCCGGGGAGGACGGGCTGAGCACGATCCGCGGTCTGGAGCGCACGGCACACCGGCTGCTGCGCCCCGGTGGTCTCGTCGTCATCGAGCATGCCGACACCCAGGGCGGCCAAGTCCCCTGGATCTTCACCGAGGACCGCGGCTGGGCCGACGCGGCGGACCACCCCGACCTCAACAACAGGCCCCGATTCGCCACAGCCCGCAGGGAGGTGCCGTGATGGCACGGCGTTATGACTGCACCGACGTGACCGACCGCAAGACCGGCCTTCGTGAGGCCGCCTCGGCGGTGCGCCGCGGTGAACTCGTCGTGCTCCCCACGGACACGGTGTACGGGATCGGCGCCGACGCCTTCAGCCCGGATGCCGTCGGCGATCTGCTGGAGGCCAAGGGGCGTGGCAGGAACATGCCTTCGCCGGTGCTGGTCGGATCCCCGAACACGCTCCACGGTCTCGTCACCGACTTCTCCGAGGCGGCCTGGGAGCTGGTCGACGCCTTCTGGCCGGGTGCGCTCACGCTCGTCGCCAAGCACCAGCCGTCGCTGACGTGGGACCTGGGCGATGCCCGCGGCACCGTGGCCGTGCGGATGCCCCTGCACCCCGTCGCCATCGAGCTGCTCAAGGAGTTCGGTCCGATGGCCGTCTCCTCGGCGAACCTCACGGGTCACCCCGCGCCGCAGGACTGCGACGCGGCGCAGGAGATGCTCGGCGACTCCGTGGCCGTCTACCTCGACGGCGGTCCGACGCCCGACTCCGTGCCGTCCTCGATCGTCGACGTCACCGGCAGGACGCCGGTGCTGCTGCGCACGGGCGCACTGAGCGCCGAGGAGCTCCGCAAGGTCGTTCCCGACCTGGAGGTGGCCCCGTGACCGGGATGAGGGCCGCGGCGGTCCTCGTCCCGTCCGGTGCGTCCTTCCCGCAAGGGCCCCGGTTCCGGCCCTGGCCCACGCCCGTGGGCGATCCCGGCCGGGCCGGGCGGAGGAGCCGGAGGAAGCGGCCGGCGGACGGGCAGGCCGGGAGATATCTGCAGTGAACACCCCGCACGGGCGTGGCACCGCGGAACCCGGCGGCATAAACGGCAAGGGCTCGGCATGGGGCGCGGTACAGGCCTCCGGCACGGGCGCCGCCGGTGCCTTCCGCATCCTCCACGTCTCCACCGGCAACGTCTGCCGCTCACCACTGACCGAGCGGCTGACCCGGCATGCCCTGGAGGAGCGGCTGGGAGACGGCCGCAGCGGGGGCATCCTCGTGGAGAGCGCCGGCACCTGGGGGCACGAGGGCGCACCGATGGAGGACCACGCGGCCGAGGTGTTGCTCGAGCACGGGGCGGACCCCGAGGGCTTCCGCGGCCGCGAGCTGCTGGACGAGCACGTGATCCGGGCGGACCTCGTGCTCACCGCGACCCGCGACCACCGGGCACAGGTCGTCTCGATGGGGCATTCGGCCGGGCTGCGTACGTTCACGCTCAAGGAGTTCACACGCCTCGTGAGGGCGATAGACGCGGCGACCCTGCCCGATCCCCGGTCCGCCGAGGGCGTCGTCGAGCGTGCGTATGCCCTGGTGCAGGCCGCTGCGGCCCTGCGCGGCTGGCTGCTGGCGCCCAGCCCCGAGGCGGACGAGATCCATGATCCATACGGTGCTCCAATCCCGTACTTCCGGTCGGTGGGGGACGAGATCAGCAAGGCCCTGGACCCGGTCGTGACGGCTCTGACGGGCGTTCCCGCCCGTTAGGGGAGCTGTTGTCCGCATACGTGAAACCGCCGGCCCCGCGCAGGTGTCCTATGGTGTGGGGCCAAGGAACAGCGAAACCCCTGGGGAACCCGTGCGTGAATATCTGCTGACGCTCTGTGTCACGGCAGCGGTCACCTATCTCCTGACCGGGCCGGTGCGGAAGTTCGCCATCGCGGCGAAGGCCATGCCTCAGATCAGGGCGCGCGATGTGCACCGCGAACCGACACCGCGCCTCGGCGGCATCGCGATGTTCGGCGGTCTGTGCGCGGGCCTTCTGGTCGCCTCCCAACTCACGAACATCGGCGAGCTGTTCATCCTTTCCGACGAGCCGCGCGCACTGCTCTCCGGTGCCGGGCTGATCTGGCTGCTGGGCGTCCTGGACGACAAGTGGGGCGTCGACGCGCTGGTCAAGCTGGGCGGCCAGATGATCGCCGCGGGCGTCATGGTGCTTCAGGGGCTCACGATCCTGTGGCTGCCGGTCCCGGGTGTGGGAAATGTCGCGCTGACTCAGCTGCAGGGCACGCTGCTGACGGTCGCGCTCGTCGTGATCACCATCAACGCCGTGAACTTCGTGGACGGCCTCGACGGTCTGGCCTCCGGCATGGTCACCATCGCCGCGGCAGCGTTCTTCATGTACGCCTACCGGATCTGGTACGGCTACGGCGTCGAGGCGGCCGCGCCGGCCACGCTGTTCGCCGTGCTCCTGATGGGCATGTGCCTGGGCTTCCTGCCGCACAACATGCACCCGGCGCGCATCTTCATGGGCGACTCGGGATCGATGCTGATCGGTCTCGTACTGGCCGCGGGCGCGGTCTCGATCACCGGTCAGGTCGACCCGGACCTCATGGTGCAGCACACCGGCTCCGTGCGGTCCGCGGTCCACACGATGGTGCCGCTGTACATGCCCCTGCTGCTGCCGTTGACGATCATCGCGATCCCCGTCGCCGACCTGGTGCTGGCGATCGTCCGCAGGACCTGGCGCGGGGAGTCGCCGTTCGCGGCGGACAAGGGGCACCTGCACCACCGGCTGCTGGAGATCGGGCACTCGCACAGCCGCGCGGTCCTGATCATGTACTTCTGGTCGGCGCTCATCGCCTTCGGAGCGGTCGCGTTCTCCGTGCAGTCCTCCAGCCTCGGCATCGTGCTCGCGATCGTTCTGCTGAGCGCCGTGGGGCTCGTGGTGCTGCTGATGCCGCGCTTCACGCCGCAAGTGCCGCGGTGGGCCTACGCGTTCGTGCCGCCGCGCTACAGGCGTGAGACCGGCAATGCGGACAATCAGAACGACACCGATCCGGTTTCCGATACTTCGCCCGATTCACCGTCTTTGGTGGATATCGAGAAGAATACGCAATTCGCGGCGGCCAACGGGAATTCGGCCGAGGTGGCCGAGAAGGAGAAAACCGAAAAGGCGGAAAGCGCACCTCAGCCCGCATTCGCGGGGCTCAACGGCGCCACCGCGATGGGTCGTAACGGTCAACGGGCCGCACGGAGTTCGGGCCCTGCGTGTGACAGCGAGCACACCAAGTAGGTAAAGACCTCATCAAATAGTTTGTGATAGCGTTCACGAAAGCCGGATGAACCGGGGACCGGGGCGGAGGACGCCGCACCGGATCTGTGGTTTTCGACTCCTCGTATCCAGACCGGAGAACGGGACGTCGTCACCGGCGAACAGCCTTCGGCTGACGCACAACTCCTCAAGGAGTGTGGTCCGTCGAGGCAAGCATCGCCCGCCCCCGACCTCGCCGGAGCTGCCCTCATGCAGTCCAACGATGCCCGGATTCTCCGCGGCTCGGCGGTCTTCGCCGCCCCAGTGGGAGTCGTCGCCACGGTTGTCAGTGCGCTGACGGCAGGTGGAAAGGGCCTCGTCGGCGCGCTCGTGGCAGTCGCCGTCGTCGCCGTCTTCTTCGGTCTCGGGTTCGCAGCGCTCATGCGCATCACCCAGGACAAGCCGCAAGTCACGATGATGGCCGGGATGTTGGTCTACACGGTGCAGATGCTCCTCATCGGCGTCTTCATCATCGTCTTCAGCGGGACCACGCTCTTCAACAGCCGGGCCTTCGCCCTCACGTTGCTCGTCACCGCCCTGGCGTGGGTCGGCGGACAGGTCCGCCACAGCCTCACGAGCAAGATGCTCTACGTCGATCCCGTACCGTCCGCGCCCGCCAAGGGGGCTGCGCACACGGGGAAGTCGGAGTCGCGGGATGAGACGTGAGGGGGAGCGGCAGGGGCTTGATCCCGATCTGCTATCGTCCGGAAACGCATCCGGCCGTGTGGGGCCCGCTCGCCAGAGGAGCGCAGCGCCCCGGCGGCCTGCGGTGTACTCGGATCCGGAGCTGTGGCCGCAGCGTGGATCCCGGGTGCCCGGTCCTCGGTGCACACTCCGGGTCGACCGCCGTGGCATCGCCACACTCTGTCCCCCGTGCCGACAAGCGGTCTCACCAGCCGCGCTGACACACAAGGTTGCCGTCACTTATGCGTCACGACGAAGGAGTCACGGGTGAGCGCCCTAACGCTGCTGGCTAGCACCGACTGCCACATCAATGCAGGCTGCGCCTTTCCCGCGCCGGGCCTTCACTCGTTCCAGTTCAAGCCGATCTTCACCGTCGGCGGCATCGAGTTCACCAAGCCGATGCTGCTCGCGATCATCTGCATGGTGATCGTCGTCGGCTTCTTCTGGTCCGCGTTCAGCAAGCCGAAGCTGGTCCCGGGGAAGCTGCAGTTGGTCGGCGAGATCGGCTACAACTTCATCGCGAAGAGCATCGCCGGCGATGTGATCGGCAAGAAGGGGAAGAAGTACGTCCCCTTCCTGATGTCGATCTTCTTCTTCGTGTGGATCATGAACATCATGGCCATCATCCCGCTGGCGCAGTTCCCGTCGACGTCACGATTCGCCTTCCCGGTGGCACTCGCGCTGCTGGTGTTCGTGACGTACATGTTCCTGACGTTCAAGACCCACGGCTTCAAGGGCGGCGTCAAGAACCTGGTGTGGATCGAGGGTCTTCCCAAGCCCCTCGTTCCGCTGATCGTGCTCCTGGAGTTCATCCAGAATGTGATCACCCGGCCGTTCACCCTCGCGGTGCGGCTGTGGGCCAACATGTTCGCCGGCCACATGCTGATCGTGATGTTCAGCGCCGCCGCCTGGTATCTGGTGACCCCCTCGTTCCTTGCCGCCGTTGCGGGTGGATCCTTCCTCCTGGCGGTCGGCATGACGGCCTTCGAGGTCCTGATCCAGTTCCTGCAGGCGTACATCTTCACGCTGCTCGCCGCGATCTACATCAGCGGAGCGCTCGAAGAGGCCCACTGATTCGCCCGAACTCCCCTCGTACCAACGGAACTCCGCTGGGAAGGCCCCCAGCGGACCGCATCACATAGGAAGAAGAAGATGACTGCTGAGCTTGTCAACCTCGCTGCCGTCGACATCAAGGGCAACCTCGGAGCCGTCGCGTACGGTCTCGCCGCCATCGGCCCCGGCGTCGGTATCGGCGTGGTCTTCGGTCACTCCATCGAGGCCATGGCCCGTCAGCCCGAGGCCATGGGCATCATCCGTACCAACATGTTCCTCGGCTTCGCGCTCTGTGAGGTCCTCGCGCTCCTCGGCCTCGTCGTCCCCTTCATCTTCTCGTAAGCCGGGACGGCCGGTAGCCATTCCCGACGAAAGGTTCGGACATGATGACTTTCCTGGCTCAGGAGGGGCACGCGCAGAATCCCCTGATCCCTGAGACCGTCGAGCTGGTCGTCGGCCTGATCGCCTTCTTCATCGTCTTCGGCGTCCTCGGTAAGAAGCTGCTGCCCACCATCCAGAAGACTCTGGACGAGCGGCAGGACGCGATCGAGGGTGGCCTGGAGCGAGCGCAAGAGGCGCAGACCGAGGCCAACCAGACTCTTGAGGAGTACAAGGCCCAGCTCGCCGAGGCCCGCCACGAGGCGGCCCGGATCACCGAGCAGGCACGTGAGCAGGGTGCTGCGATCATCGCGGAGATGCGCGAAGAGGGTCAGCGCCAGCGCGACACGATCATCGCCGCGGGCCATGCGCAGACCGAGGCGGACCGCCGTCAGGTGACCGTCGCGCTGCGTCAGGAAGTCGGCCGCATGGCCACGGACCTGGCCGGTCGCGTCGTCGGTGAGTCCCTCGACGACGTCGCACGTCAGAGCCGCGTCATCGACCGCTTCCTCGAGGACCTCGAGGAGAAGGCAGAGGCCACCCGATGATCGGCGCGAGCCGTGACGCACTCGCCGCAGCCCGCGAGAGCCTGACGGCGCTGACCGACAGCACGTCGGTCGACCCGAAGCAGCTCGCGGACGAGCTGGCCGAAGTCACGGCGCTGCTGGACCGCGAGGTCTCACTGCGCCGTGTGCTGACCGACCCGTCGCACAGCGGTGAGCGCAAGGCCGGGCTGGTCGCCAGCGTGCTCGGCGGCCAGGTGGGCGGGTCGACCGTCGACCTGGTCTCCGGAATGGTGCGGTCCCGCTGGTCCGCCCCGCGCGACCTGGTGGACGCGACCGAGGAGCTGGCGGACACCGCCGACCTCGTCGCCGCGGAGCGTGACGGTGCGCTGGACGAGACCGAGGACGAGCTGTTCCGGTTCGCCCGTACCGTCGCCTCGTCCCCCGACCTGCGTGCGGCACTGACCGGCAGCAAGGCCCCGGCGTCGTCGAAGGTGCAGCTGCTGCACACGCTGCTCGGCGGCAGGTCGAGGCCGGCGACGGAGCGTCTCGTCACGCGTCTCGTGGTACACCCGCGGGGACGTAGCCTGGAGGGCGGGCTCGAGTCCCTCTCCCGGCTGGCGGCCGAGCGGCGCGGCCGCTCGGTGGCTGTCGTCACCTCCGCGGTGCCGCTGAGTGACCAGCAGCGGCAGCGTCTCGGTTCGGCGCTGGCGAGGCTCTACGGACGCGAGATGCATCTGAATCTCGACGTGGACCCGGAGATCCTCGGCGGGATCAGGGTGCGGGTCGGCGACGAGGTCATCAACGGCTCCATCGCGGACCGTCTCAGCGAGGCGGAGCGGCGCCTGGCCGGCTGACGCCGGACACGAGGTGCGACGGCGTTCGCGCCACACCAACTCAACAGCATCACTTAGCGGCCCGAGTTGGGCCGTAGAAGATCGATACGGTCCCAACAAGGAGAGCAGGGAACCCAGATGGCGGAGCTCACGATCCGGCCGGATGAGATCCGGGAGGCGCTGGAGAATTTCGTCCAGTCGTACGAACCGGACGCGGCCTCGCGCGAAGAGGTCGGGACGGTCAGCGTTGCCGGTGACGGCATCGCGAAGGTCGAGGGTCTTCCCTCGGCCATGGCGAACGAGCTGCTGAAGTTCGAGGACGGAACCCTCGGCCTCGCCCTCAACCTCGAGGAGCGAGAGGTCGGTGCGGTCGTCCTCGGTGAGTTCAGCGGCATCGAGGAGGGCCAGCAGGTGCGCCGCACCGGCGAGGTCCTGTCGGTTCCGGTCGGCGACAACTACCTCGGCCGCGTCGTGGACCCGCTGGGCGCCCCGATCGACGGCCTCGGTGACATCGAGTCCGAGGGCCGCCGCGCGCTCGAGCTGCAGGCCCCCTCGGTCATGGACCGCAAGTCGGTGCACGAGGCGATGGAGACGGGCTACAAGGCCGTCGACACCATGACACCGATCGGCCGCGGCCAGCGTCAGCTGATCATCGGCGACCGCCAGACCGGCAAGTCCGCGCTCTGCGTCGACACGATCATCAACCAGCGCGACAACTGGCGCTCCGGCGACCCGGACAAGCAGGTCCGCTGCATCTACGTCGCCGTCGGCCAGAAGGGCTCCACCATCGCGTCCGTGCGCGGCGCCCTGGAGGAGGCCGGTGCGCTGGAGTACACGACGATCGTGGCCGCCCCGGCGTCCGACCCGGCCGGCTTCAAGTACATCGCCCCGTACACCGGCAGCGCCATCGGCCAGCACTGGATGTACCAGGGCAAGCACGTCCTCGTCGTCTTCGACGACCTGACCAAGCAGGCCGACGCCTACCGCGCCGTGTCCCTGCTGCTGCGCCGCCCGCCGGGCCGTGAGGCCTACCCGGGCGACGTCTTCTACCTGCACTCCCGCCTGCTGGAGCGCTGCGCCAAGCTCTCCGACGACATGGGCAAGGGCTCGATGACGGGCCTGCCGATCGTCGAGACGAAGGCGAACGACGTGTCGGCGTTCATTCCGACCAACGTCATCTCCATCACCGACGGCCAGTGCTTCCTGGAGTCCGACCTCTTCAACGCCGGCCAGCGGCCCGCGCTGAACGTCGGTATCTCGGTCTCCCGTGTCGGTGGTTCCGCGCAGCACAAGGCGATCCGCCAGATCACCGGTTCGCTCCGTGTGAACCTCGCCCAGTACCGCGAGCTCGAGGCGTTCGCCGCCTTCGGCTCCGACCTGGACGACGCCTCCAAGGGCGCGCTGGAGCGCGGCAAGCGGATGACGGAGCTGCTCAAGCAGTCGCAGTACAACCCGTACTCGACCGAGGACCAGGTCGTCTCCGTCTGGTCCGGCACCAACGGCAAGATGGACGACGTCCCCGTCGAGGACATCCGCCGTTTCGAGCGTGAGCTGCTCGAGTACATGCACCGCGAGAACAAGGGTCTCCTGACCAGCATCGTCGAGGGCGGCAAGATGACCGACGACACGATCCAGGAGCTCGGCGAAGCGGTGGACAAGTTCAAGAAGCAGTTCCAGACCGCGGACGGCAAGCTGCTGGGCGAGGACTGAGCGATGGGCGCTCAGACCAGGGTCTACAAGCGGCGGATCAAGTCCGTCACGGCGACCAAGAAGATCACCAGGGCGATGGAGATGATCGCTGCGTCGCGCATCATCAAGGCGCAGCGCCGGGTGGCGGCCTCCGAGCCGTACGCCCAGGAGCTGACCAACGCCGTGCGTGCGGTCGCCACCGGCTCGAACGTGAAGCACGCGCTCACCACGGAGGTCGAGCACCCGACTCGGGCCGCGGTCCTGCTCATCGTGAGCGACCGCGGTCTGGCGGGCGGCTACAACTCCAACGCCATCAAGGCGGCCGACCGGCTGACCAACCGGCTGATCGGCGAGGGCAAGGAAGTCGTCAACTTCATCGTGGGCACCCGCGGTGTGACGTACTACCGCTTCCGTGAGCGTGCGATCAGGGAGTCCTGGAGCGGCTTCACCGACAACCCGACGTACGCGGACGCCAAGGCCGTGGCCGCGCCGCTCATCGAGGCGATCCAGAGCGACACGGGCGCCGAGAACGGCGTGGACGAACTCCACATCGTGTACACGGAGTTCGTCTCCATGATGACGCAGACGCCGGTCGACGACCGGATGCTGCCGCTCAGCCTGAAGGAGACCGCGGAGGAGTCGGCCGGGGTCATCCAGGACAACATCAAGCGAGGCCCGGAGGTCCGTCCGCTCTTCGACTTCGAGCCGTCGGCCGAGCAGGTCCTCGACGCACTGCTGCCGCGGTACGTCGAGAGCCGCGTCTACAACGCGCTGCTGCAGGCCGCCGCCTCCAAGCACGCCGCCACCCGGCGTGCGATGAAGTCGGCGACGGACAACGCCGAAGACCTCATCAAGTCGCTCACGCGGCTTGCCAACGCGGCCCGCCAGGCCGACATCACCCAGGAAATCAGCGAGATCGTCGGTGGCGCGAGCGCGCTGGCTGACGCTTCTGCGGGGAGTGACCGCTAACCATGACCGAAACTCTTGAGAAGGCCACGGCGGCGGGCCGCGTCGCACGCGTCATCGGCCCGGTGGTCGACGTGGAGTTCCCCGTCGACCAGATGCCCGACATCTACAACGCGCTGACGGTCGAGGTCGCAGACCCGGCCCAGGCGGGCAAGAAGAAGACCCTCACCCTCGAGGTCGCACAGCACCTCGGCGAGGGTCTCGTGAAGGCCATTTCCATGGAGCCCACCGACGGTCTGGTCCGCCAGGCCGAGGTGACCGACACCGGCGCGGGCATCACCGTTCCCGTCGGCGACGTCACCAAGGGCCGGGTGTTCAACACCCTGGGCAAGATCCTCAACGAGCCCGAGGCCGAGTCCGAGGTCACCGAGCGGTGGTCCATCCACCGCAAGGCCCCCGCCTTCGACCAGCTCGAGTCCAAGACCGAGATGTTCGAGACGGGCCTGAAGGTCGTCGACCTGCTGACCCCGTACGTCAAGGGCGGCAAGATCGGCCTGTTCGGCGGCGCCGGCGTCGGCAAGACCGTCCTCATCCAGGAAATGATCATGCGTGTGGCGAAGCTGCACGAGGGCGTTTCCGTGTTCGCCGGTGTCGGCGAGCGCACGCGTGAGGGCAACGACCTCATCGACGAGATGGCCGAGTCCGGCGTTCTCCCGCAGACCGCGCTCGTCTTCGGTCAGATGGACGAGCCGCCGGGCACGCGTCTCCGGGTCGCCCTCGCGGGTCTGACCATGGCGGAGTACTTCCGCGATGTGCAGAAGCAGGACGTGCTGTTCTTCATCGACAACATCTTCCGCTTCACGCAGGCCGGTTCCGAGGTCTCCACGCTGCTCGGCCGCATGCCCTCCGCGGTGGGCTACCAGCCGAACCTGGCGGACGAGATGGGTGTGCTCCAGGAGCGCATCACCTCGACCCGTGGCCACTCCATCACCTCGATGCAGGCGATCTACGTGCCCGCGGACGACCTCACCGACCCGGCTCCGGCCACCACGTTCGCGCACCTCGACGCGACCACGGTGCTCTCGCGGCCGATCTCGGAGAAGGGCATCTACCCGGCGGTGGACCCGCTGGACTCGACGTCCCGGATCCTGGACCCGCGCTACATCTCGCAGGAGCACTACGACTGCGCGAACCGCGTGATCGGAATCCTGCAGAAGTACAAGGACCTCCAGGACATCATCTCGATTCTCGGCATCGACGAGCTGTCCGAGGAGGACAAGCTCACCGTCAGCCGGGCCCGTCGTATCGAGCGCTTCCTGTCGCAGAACACCCACGCGGCGAAGCAGTTCACGGGTCTGGACGGATCGGACGTCCCGCTGGACGAGTCGATCTCGGCGTTCAACTCGATCGCCGACGGTGACTTCGACCACTACCCGGAGCAGGCGTTCTTCATGTGCGGTGGCCTCGACGACCTCAAGGCCGCGGCCAAGCGTCTCGGCGTCTCCTGACGCACGGGGCCGGGGCCGGGCGGGGCCGGACCGTGAGGCGCAGCCCTCCGGTCCGTCCCCGTCCCCGCACCCCTTATCCTTTTCCTAACCTACGAAGGAGCCACAGTGGCTGAGCTGCACGTCGAGTTGGTCGCCGCGGACCGCAAGGTCTGGTCCGGCGAGGCCAGCCTGGTCGTCGCGCGCACCACGTCCGGCGACATCGGCGTCATGGCGGGCCACCAGCCGCTGCTCGGCGTGCTGGAGCCGGGCGCGGTCATCATCCGCACCGCCGGCGAAACCGGCGAGGGCACCGTGGTGGCCGCGGTGCACGGCGGGTTCGTCTCCTTCGCGGACGACAAGATGTCGCTGCTGGCGGAGGTCGTCGAGCTGTCCGACGAGATCGACGTCGAACGTGCCGAGCGGGCGCTGGAGCGTGCGAAGTCGGAGGACGACGCCGCCGCCGAACGGCGTGCCGAGGTCCGCAAGCGAGCGGTGGCGGTCCGCTGAGGAGGCGGCCGACGCCCTGCACGGAGCCGGGCACGACAGGTACGAAGTTCAGCCGCGGGCTGTTCCGGGTCACCCCGGAGCTACCCGCGGCTGAGCCAATACAGAGGGGGACGCGGGATCCACAAGATCTCACGGCTCCGGGAGCACCGCGCCACGCGTGGTACGAGAGAGTGCGAGGAGGTCGGTGATGATGGTCCTCGTTCTGTCACTGGTCGGCGTGGCCCTGCTGCTGGCGCTGGGTCTTTTCGCCTTCGGGCTGCGGCGCCGCCTGCTTCAGCGCTCGGGAGGCACGTTCGACTGCAACCTGCGCTGGAACGCACCACAGCCCGCCGCGTACACCGATGAGGCACCGGCGGAAGCCCCGCCCCCGCTCGCGGACGGCAAGGGCTGGGCGTACGGCGTCGCGCGCTACAACGGTGACCAGATCGAGTGGTTCCGGGTCTTCTCGTACGCGCCGCGCCCCCGCCGCTTTCTGGAGCGCAACCTCATCGAGGTGCTGCAGCGGCGGAATCCCGAGGGTGAGGAGGAGCTGGCCCTGCTCTCCGATTCCGTGATCCTCGCGTGTTCCCTGCATGGCACCCGCGTCGAACTGGCCATGAGCGAGGACGCGCTCACGGGGTTCCTCGCCTGGCTGGAGGCGGCTCCGCCCGGCCAGCGCGTCAACGTTGCCTGAGTAGGAGGCACGCTGGTTTGCCGAGCATTCCGCTGTCGCCGCCGGGCTCTCGGCGCTCCGCGAGTCCGCCGCAGCCTGATCAGCCCAGCAGTGCGGCGACGAGGACGAGCACCGGCGCCGCCGCAAGGGTCGAGATGAGGATCGATTCGCGGGCGATGCGCGTCCCCGTCCCGTAGCGTGAGGCGTACGTGAACAGGTTCTGCGCCGAGGGCAGGGCGGAGGTCACCACGACCGCGAAGAGGGCCGGGGGCGGCAGCTCGAAGACGGCGGCGCCGAGTGCCCACGCCACGAGCGGCTGACCGACCGCCTTGCAGCCGACCGCCAGCAGGACCGGGGACCGGTCGTGTTCACGTGAGAGGACGGCGCTGCCCCGCAGGGACATCCCGAACGCGAGCAGCACCGCGGGCACGGACATGGCCCCCACCAGGTGGAACGGTTCGAGCACCGGGCCCGGCAGGGGCCGGCCCGTGGCCGCCACCGCGACGCCGCTGAGCGAGCCGATGACCACCGGGTTGCGGAACGGGGTCGTCAGCAGCCGCAGGGGGCCGCTGCGTTCGTCCGGTGCGGAGAAGACGTCGAGCGCGGTCAACGCCACCGGGGAGACCACCAGTTGCTGGAAGAGGATGACGGGCGCTACGAGTGAGGCGTCACCCAGGACGTACGCGGAGATGGGGATGCCGAGGTTGCCGGCGTTGACGTAGCTCGCGCACATGGCGCCGACGGTGCTCTCACCCGCCGGCCAGCGCCGCAGAGCCGCCACCGCGCAGTAGACCGCGGCGACGGCGAAGGTGCTCAGCGCCGTTGTCAGCACCTGGCCCGAGACCAGCACACGGAGATCCGCCCTGGCCATGGTTTCGAACAGCAGCGCGGGCGTGGCCACGTGGAAGGCGAGTTTCGTGAGGATCTCCGGCCCGTTGGCGCCGAGCAGTCCCCGTCTGCCGAGGAGATAGCCGGTGGCGATGACGCAGGTGATGACCGCGAATCCCGCTATCACTCCACCCACGGTGGGCCGTTCCTCGGCACGCGCGCCGACGTCGTCACATCGTTCACGGATCGATTGTCCGTACCCGCCCGCAACCGCTTGCGGGCGGGTACGGACACCCGTGCGGGGCAGCGTCGTTCGGCCTGCAGGCGACCTCGGCGCCGCTACCGCCCTCGGCCTGACGTCAGCCCCTCGTCAGGCCCGATTCCTGTGCCAGCACCGCCGCCTGGGTGCGGCTGCGCAGCCCCAGTTTGCCCAGCAGCCGGCTGACGTGGGTCTTCACCGTCGCCTCTGCCATGCCCAGGCGCTGCGCCACCTCCGCGTTGGACAGCCCTTCCCCGAGGCAGAGCAGCACGTCGTGCTCGCGTCGGGTCAGCTCGTCCAGGCCCGGTGCGATGCCTCCCGCCCTCGGGACGGGAGGTGGTCCCGTCCCTCCGGGACGGGCGAACTCCGCGATCAGCCGCCTGGTCACCGCGGGAGCGATCAGGCCCTCGCCGCGTGCCACCGTCCGTACGGCGTCGATGACCTGCGAGGCCTCGCTGTCCTTCAGCAGGAAGCCCGACGCCCCGGCGCGCAGTGCCCCGAAGACGTACTCGTCGAGGTCGAAGGTGGTCAGCACCAGAACGTCCGCAAGCTGTTCGCCCGTGATGCGCGCGGTGGCCGAGACACCGTCCAGACGCGGCATCTGGACGTCCATCAGCACGATGTCGGGGCGCAGTTCACGGGCGAGGCGGACCGCCTCCTCGCCGTCCCCGGCCTCGCCCGCCACCTCGATGCCGGGGGCGCCGCGCAGGATGAGGACGAGACCTGCCCGTACGGACAGCTGGTCCTCGGCGACTAGGACGCGGACCGGGGGCCGTGCGCCGTCGTCCCGTGTCACGGCAAACGCCCTTCCTCGATGGGAAGTTCGGCCCGTACCTGCCAGACCTTTGTGCGTCCGTGGGAGGCGTCCGAAGGCCCGGCGCTCAGGGCTCCGCCCAGCAGCTCCACGCGCTCCCGCATGCCGATCAGGCCCGAACCGGAGCCGGGCGCACGCGGGACCGGAGTCCCGTCGGGATTTTCACGCCCGGTACCGAGCAGGTCGCGGAGGGGGCTCGTGACGCGGACCGTGAGCGGGCCGTGCGTAGGGGCGCGCGTCAGCTCGACGGTGACGGTGCCCGGAGCCGAGTGCTTCAGCGCGTTCGTCACCGACTCCTGTACGACCCGGTACGCGGCCAGTTCGACGGGGGCGGGCAGCGTCCTGCCGGTTGCTCCGCGCTCGTCGCGCAGCGCGAAGCTGAGTCCTGGGTTGCCCGCGCCGGCCCGCGCCCGCCCGATGAGCGCGTCCAGCCCGGCGAGTGTCGGGGAGGCCGCGGGCTCCGCTCCGTCGCCGGACGCGTCACGCAGCAGCCCGATGAGGCCCCGCATCTCCGCCAGGCCCTGCACGCTGTTCTCGCGGATGACGCGGAGCGAGTCGCGGGTCGCCGCCTCGTCGGGGGGATCCAGGGAGAGGGCCGCCGTGGAGTGGATCGCGATGGCGGACAGGTGGTTGGCGACGAGGTCGTGCAACTCCCTTGCCATGCGGCCACGTTCGGCGGTCACCGCCTGGACGCGGTCCATCTCGGCGAGCAGCGCTGTCTGTTCGGCGCGCAGCCGCTCGGCCGCGGCGGCGTTCCGGTGGTCGCGGATGACGACGCCCGTCCAGGCGGGCGCGATCGTGATGCCCGCGCAGAACACGCCCAGCAGCAGCGTCGCGGGGGTACGGAGGACCGCCACCAGCCCCAGAGTCACCGCGACCGTCAGCGCGACGCTCGCCGGCAGCAGCGTGCGGGACAGACGCGGCGGCCCGTACAGCACCGCGGCGTAGACGACGTCGGTGAAGACGATCACGGTGGCCAGCAGCGACCCCATCGCGAAATCCGACGCGAGCGCGGCGACGGCCACCACCAGTGCCCAGGGCTGAGCGGACCTGCGCCACAGAGCGGCGAGGCACATGGCGGTGAGGGGCAGCAGCAGCCAGGCGCCGTAACTCGCGCCCACCCGCGCGTTGTTGTAGAGGCCGAACCGCCACAGGATCAGCCCGCCGAGGAGACCGGCGAGCGCGATGAGCACGCCGTCGCGGTGCGGACGCACCCACGGCGGCGGCATCAGGGACGGGCTGCGTGGCATGGGTCCATCTCAGCACGCCGGGCGGGCGCGGGCGTCGGCCTCGGGGACCAACCTGCCCGCCTCGCGGTACATCGAAGGATGCAGGGCGGTCGCGGCGAATCGTCGCTGGTGAGGATGCGTGCGAGCCTGCCCGGCCGGGATCGTGGAGGGGACGTCGAGGCAAGGGGGACAGGCGTGATCGTCACGCTGATCATCATCTGCGAGGTCGCGTTCTGGGTGCTGCTCGCGGGCGGACTCGCACTGCGCTATCTGGCACGCATGCCGCGTACGGGGGCCGCGGTGCTGCTGTGCGAGCCGCTGCTGGAGCTGGCTCTGCTGGTCGTCACGGCCATCGACCTGCGAGGGGGAGCGCAGCCCGACTGGAAGCACGGCCTGGCCGCCGTCTACATCGGCTTCACCGCGACCCACGGTCACTACATGATCAAGTGGGCCGACGCTCACTTCCTGCACCGCTTCGGCGGGGGCCCGGCGCCCGTCAGGCCTCCTCGGTACGGGACGGCGCGGGCGGTGCACGAGTGGAAGATGAGCGCGCGTGCCATCGGGGCCGCGGCGATCGCCGCGGCGCTGCTGCAACTGGCCGCCTGGTATGTGGGCGACGCGGGGCAGAGCGAGTCGCTGCGGATGTGGCAGGGACGGATGGGCGTGGTGGCCGGCATCAGCCTGGTCATCGCGCTGAGCTACACGATCTGGCCCAAGCGGGATCCGGGGACGGGCCGCGCACACCCCGAACGTGATCGCGACGCGTCCGGGGCGGTCGGCGGACGGCGCTGATCAGTGAGGCAGTGCGGCCCGAACGGTCCGTGGCGGTCAGGGCCCGGCAGGGTCCGTCTCCGTGCTTCCGTCTCCGCGGGCTTCCGTCTCCATGCCCCGGGCGGCGACCGCCCGGGACCGGAACAGCTGGCTAGCGCTGGTCTCCGCCGGCCTCCCGGGACCGGTGGTGCCGTACGCGGCTCAGCGCGGCGGCAAGACGGTGGTGCACCCGTACGTCGTGGTAGTCGGTGCCGGACTCGACATGCTCGGGCAGGTTCGTACGGTCGCTGCCCGAGAAGGACTCGTGGCCGGGCGTGCCGTGGAAACGGATCTCGGTCTCGGGCTCGCGGCCGAAGCGGAGCCGGTCGGCAGCGGCTGACGTCGTCAGTTCGATGTCAGGTCGCGCAGGGGGACTGTCCCTGTTCGCGCTCCCGTCCTGGCCCTCTTGGCGCTCCTTGCCGTTTCACGGCGGCTCGTCGCGATCGCGCCTGCTTGCCGGACGGCGCCTGGGGCGCTCCTCGGACCGGGCCGAGCGGCGGCCGGCTCCCTCACCTGCTCTCTTCGCGGTGCGTGTGGCCGTGTCCCCCGCCTTGCGTACCGTCCGTCCGGCCTCGTCGGCCGTCCGGCCGGCGCTGCGGCCCGCCTCCTTGGTGGTCTCGGCGGCACCTTCGCCGACGTCCCGGACCGTGTCGGCGGCACCTTCCCCGACGTCCTGGACCGTGTCGGCGGCACCTTCGCCGACGTCCTCGACGGTCTCCGCCGCTCCCTCGCCGACGTCCTCCACGGCTTTGCCCGCGCCCTTGCCGATCTGCTTCGTGGTCTCTCCGGCGCCCTCGCCGACGTCCTCGACGGCCTTTCCGGCGCCCTTGCCGACTTCCTTGACCGTGTCTCCGGCGCCTTCGCCGACGTCCTCGACCGCCGAACTCGCTCCCCGTCCGAGCTCGCCCACGGCCTCGCCCGCCCCGCTGCCCAGCTCACGGGTCGCGGAGCCGAGGCCCGAGGTGATCTGCTCCAGGATCTGGGGGTTGCGGTCGATCGTCGACAGGACCCGGCCGATGACCTGGGCGACGTTGTCGAGGCGGACCTTCAGCAGGGCCTGTGCGTCCACACCCTTGATGTCCAGCTCGACCTTGCCCAGGGCGACGTCCGCGCCCACGTTGAGCTTGAGCATGTCCAGCACCTCGGCCTGAAGGGAGACCCGGGCACGCAGGTCCTCGACCTCCAGACCGATCTCGTCGACATGGAGCTGCGGCACGTCGAGCAGTACGTCGGGCTCCTCGCTACGTGTCACCCCGGACAGGCCGCTCCGGCCGTTCTCGTCGGCGTACCCGTCGGGGTATTCGTCGCCGCTGTCGGCGTCGTACGGCTCGAGGTACCCCTCGTCGTACTCTTCCGGTTCCCCCTGCTCAGGGCTCTTGTCCTTGTCACTCATGCCGCCCCCAGACGGATGCGAATAGGTACATAAGTGCTGTTTTCACCATAGGACGGGTGCCCGCCCGGTCGCACATTGAACGGCCCGGCCTCGCGTGCAGGGGAACGCGGGGCCGGGCCGATTGTGTGGGGGGTGGCGATCCGGGGGGAGCCGGAAGGCCGACGGAGGGGTCAGCCGCAGTGCTGCTTCTTCTCCTTCTTGGTCATCTTCCGGGTGTGCTGGGTCTTCGTGCTGGGCGCGTCGGCCTTGGGGCCCTTGGCGGTGAAGGGGACGTACCAGATGTAGTGGCCGTAGTAGCGGTCCTCGAAGTGCATCTCGTAGGTGCCCTGGATCTCCTCCATGGCGGCTTCGCGGGTGATCCAGCCGACCTCGCCGGGCTTGACCTCGACGTTGGTCTGCTGCTGCTCGGTGTGCGAGCTCTCCCAGGAGTGGCTGTAGCTCGTCTCGATGGTCACGCTGAAGAGCTTGGTGAAGCCGTACTGGGCCTTCATGGAGACGCCGACGGTGTTGGTCTCTCCGGTGGTGTCGGACCAGGAGACGGCCGAGCGCTGAAGGTCCTTGGTGCAGTTGAAGGCGCTGTCACCGACCTGGTGCGCCTCGCCCATGGAGTCGACGGGCGCACCGGCCGGGTGGAAGACGCACTTGTCGGTGCCGTTGTCGCACTGCTCGAGCAACTCCCTTGTGGTGGGCTGCTCTTCGTCTTCAGCCTGCGCGGCTGCGGGGAACAGGGCTGTGGCGCCTGCGGTCGTGATCGCGACCACCAGCATCGACAGCTTCTTGCGGCGGGTCATGGTGTCTCCGACGAGGTGGGGGTGCGGCCCAGTCGCTGCTGGGAGCGTCTCTGCGTGCGCTGTCTCCCGGTCGAAGCCGGTGGACCAGCGCCCGGTTGTTCATCACATTGCCGATGTCCGGGCCGAGCTCATCGAAGGACCTCGCGGGTGAGGTGCCCCGCCCGCTTGCGGCTTCGAGGAACGTGGACCGTGCGTCAGCCGCAGTGCTGCTTCTTCTCCTTCTTGGTCATCTTCCGGGTGTGCTGGGTCTTCGTGCTGGGCGCGTCGGTCTTCGGGCCCTTGGCGGTGAAGGGGACGTACCAGATGTAGTGGCCGTAGTAGCGGTCCTCGAAGTGCATCTCGTAGGTGCCCTGGACCTCCTCCATGGCGGCTTCGCGGGTGATCCAGCCGACCTCGCCGGGCTTGACCTCGACGTTGGTCTGCTGCTCCTCGGTGTGCGAGCTCTGCCAGGAGTGCTCGTAGCTCGCCTGGATGGTGACCTTGAACAGGTCGGTGAAGCCGTACTCGGCGCTCATGGAGACGCCGACGGTGTTGGTCTCTCCGGTGGTGTCGGACCAGGAGACGGCCGAGCGCTGAAGGTCCTTGGTGCAGTTGAAGGCGCTGTCACCGACCTGGTGGGCGTCGCCCATGGAGTCGACGGGCGCACCGGCCGGGTGGAAGACGCACTTGTCGGTGCCGTTGTTGCACTGCTCGAGCAGCTCTCTGGTCGTTGGCTGCTCTTCGTCTGCCTGCGCTGACGACGGTGCGATTGCTGTGGCGCCCAGGGTGGCGACTGCGACCACCAGCAGGGACAGTTTGTTGCGGCGGTTCATGGTGCCTCCGACGAGGGTGGTAAGGCTGACGTCTCTTGACGGATCTCTCTGAGCACCGTGTCTCAGCTGAAGCTGATGGACTGCGTGCGGTTGTCCATCACGTCGCCGAGGTTCGGCGTCAGTTCGTCGAAGGGACCGTCACGGTCACCACCGAGGCCGGGCTCCGAGAACAGGTTGAGCGTGCAGTTGCCCCACGGCTGGATGGACGAGACCTTCTTCTTCCACTCGTCGTCGAGGTCGATCTGGAAGTCCACGTCGTCGGCGTCCCCGTCGCAGAGTTCGGCGTTGGTGATGGTCAGTGACCCGCCGCCGTACTTGGTGTCCTTGAAGATGGTCGCGCTGATGATCGCGCCGCCCTCGTCCTTCGTCGAGACACCGGAGGACGCCACCGGCTCGTCGCCCGCGCGCGTCTCGCCGTCGGCCTTCGCCTTGCCGGCGGAGGCGTCGAGCAGACGCTTGCTGCCCGGTATGCCGGTCGCGGCGTCGAAGCTCTCGAAGCACTCGGTCTTGCCGGACTTGGCGTTCAGCGTGCAGTGCTTCCCCTGAGCCTTCGCCTCGCTGCCGCCCTCGTCCCCCGAGACGGCGCCGTTCGCCACCGGCACGGCGATCACGCCTGCCAGCAGTGCCACGGCGGCGATGGTGATGCGAGTACGCCTCTTGGTATCGGTGGCCATGTGTGACTCCAACCCCTCGTTTTTTCACCAGCTTCTTGGTCCAGGCCTTGTTCGAGTGATGGTACTCACAGAAACCGGAATGGAAAGGGAATCCAAAAAATGGTCACCGGCCCACAGAATCTACGCGCGAAAACCACGAGGTCGCCCGTCCCGATGTGGCACAGCTCTCATCGGGGCAGCTCGGCAGTGATACGGAACGGAAATGCCTGTGCGTCCGGATTAGGGTCATTCCATCCGGGCTCCCGCTGATTTGCAGTAAGTGTCGCTGCAATGCGGGTTGCGGAAGTCGCATGCGCTCTGACCTGCGGCTTCACATTTATCTGGTCGAGCTGACGGCAATATTCGCGGAGAAAGCTCAGGGGAGCCTCAAATCAACCTTAAGAGTTCCTTAAGAGATTGAGTGAGCCCGGGCGGAGCGAAAGGAAAGGCTCGGCGAGGCGGATCGGAAAGGGTCCTTCCCATTCGTCTTCACATTCATGCGCGCGGCGACCCGAGAAACATGGGAACGGATCGGAAACGGGCATACGCATACCGTGATCGGGCGCCGGGAGCCTCATTGGGCGCACCGCTGATCCGGGCGGGCACGGTTCGGTCAAGCGGCGGGAGAGTCGCCCCGGCGTCCTGCGCGTACGGGCGGCGGGCCCTACGGTGCTGTGTGCCGGACCCGCCACGTCAGCCGGCCTGCCCGGGCCCGGCCCGCTCGGCATCCGGCCTTGCGCGCGAGCGCCGAGCCGCCCGACCTGCTCCACCCGACCTGGAGGCCCCCGGAAGATGCCGAGGAAACCGACCGTCCGCGCCATCGCCCTCGCCGCATGTGCCGCCGCCCTCGCGGCCGTCGTTCCGGCGGCGCTCACCGCGGACGCGTCACCCGCTGACAACGCGTCACCCGCGGACACGGCCGGACGGGCCCCCGCGCCGTCGTGCGCCGAACGCGAGGCGGCCGGCATGAGCCTGGAGCAGCAAGTGGGCCAGCTGTTCATCAGCGGTGTCGACGCCGACTCACCTCGGGAGGCCGAGATCGCCGCCCTACGGGACCTGCACCTCGGCGGAGCCATCCTCACCGGCGGCACTGGCGACGGGGTCCGCACGACGCGCCAGGTGAGCGACCGCGTTCAGGCCGCGGCGACCACCGGCGGCGTACCGCTGTGGGTCTCGGCGGATCAGGAGGGCGGCAAGGTCCAGCACTTGAAGGGACAGGGCTTCGATGCGATGCCCACCGCCGTCGAGCAGGGCAAGCTCGGCCCGGACGAGCTGCGCTCCCGCGCGAAGGGCTGGGGCGGGCAGTTGAGCGCCGCGGGAGTCAACGTCAATCTCGCGCCCGTACTCGACACCGTCCCGGCGGAGCTCGGCAGCGACAACAAGCCCATCGGGTTCCTGGAGCGCAACTACGGCACCACGCCGGCCGCGGTCACCTCCCACGGCACCGCCTACCAGGCGGGGATGACGGACGCCGGAGTGACATCGGCCGTCAAGCACTTCCCGGGCCTGGGCCGGGTGCGGGGGAACACCGACGACACCAAGGACGTGAAGGACGAGGTGACCACGCGGGACGACGCCTACCTCGAACCCTTCCGGGCGGCCCTCTCCGCAGAGCGGCAGCCGCTGGTGATGATCTCCAGCGCCCGCTACTCGAAGATCGACGCCGACAGCATGGCCGCGTTCTCCTCGACGATCCTCACCGGCATGCTCCGCGGGGACCTCGGCTTCGACGGCGTCATCGTCTCCGACGACCTCGGCGCGGCCAAGGCCGTCGAGGACGTCCCCGCGGGCGAGCGGGCGCTGCGGTTCCTCTCCGCGGGCGGGACGGTCGCCCTCAGCGTCGACGCGGGCAAGCTGCCCGCCATGGTCGACGCCGTGCTCCAACGCGCCCGCTCCGACGAGCAGTTCCGCGCCCGGGTCGGGACCGACGCGGAGCGCGTGGTGAAGGCGAAGGCCGCCGTCGGCCTGCTGCGGTGCGGGTAGCCGCCGGGCGGCGGCCGCGGCTCAGCGGTTCTCGCCCGGCACCCACATGACGTCGCCGATCTCCTTGTTGGCGGAGCGGGCAAGGATGAAGAGCAGGTCGGAGAGGCGGTTGAGGTAGGTCGCCGTCAGCGGGTTCATGACGTCGCCGTGCTCGTCCAGCGCGGCCCATGTGGAGCGCTCCGCCCGGCGCACGACGGTGCACGCCTGGTGCAGCAACGCGGCTCCCGCGGTGCCTCCCGGCAGGATGAAGCTGCGCAGCTTCTCCAGGTCCTGAAGGAACGCGTCGCAGTCCGTCTCGAGTTTGTCGATGTAGCTCTGCTCGACGCGCAGGGGTGGGAACTCCGGCTCCTCGACGACGGGTGTGGCCAGGTCGGCACCGACATCGAAGAGGTCGTTCTGCACCCGTACGAGGACCGTCGTGATCTCGTTCGGCAGCTCGCCGACGGCGAGGGCCACTCCGATGGCAGCGTTGGCCTCGTTGGCGTCGGCGTACGCCGCGATGCGTGTGTCCGTCTTCGCGGTGCGGCTCATGTCGCCGAGGGCGGTGGTGCCGGAGTCGCCGGTACGGGTGTAGATGCGCGTCAGATTGACCATGCACCGAGACTACGTGTCCGTGGTCGGCGGTGGACGGGCCGCTTCCGCTCACCGTGCGGTGCGCCCGGCCGCCCGGCACCGCACGGGCGCGGGCCCACGACGCCGTACGTCGTGGGCCCGCGCGGGTGGTGCGCTCCGGTTCTCGAACGATCCGGTCAGTGCGTCTTCGGCGCCTTCTCGGTCGCGTCCTGCTTGCTGAGGATCTCCTCCACGCGCTCCGTGGGGAGTGCGCAGCGAAGGGCCAGCCACAGCACGACGGCGGTGAGGACCAGGCATGCGACCGCACCGAGGTTGAAGTCGAGCAGGCCGAGGTTTCCGGCCTTCTCCGCCTGCACGGGGTAGTCGCCGAGGTAGCTGATGACGGCGAGCCCGCCGTACCACACCAGGAGCCACCAGCCGTGCTTGAAGTCGAGCGGAGGTGTCTCCTGCTTGGCGACGGCGTAGTACACGGCCATCAGGACGTAGCCCAGGATGATCGCGACGAAGAGCTTCCAGTTGGTGTCCCAGCCCGTCCAGTAGATGATCAGGTTCGTCGACCACAGGGCGAGGAATCCGATGACCCAGCCGAACTTGCCGCCTAGGTTGAACGGGCGCGGGTGGTCCGGCATCTGCTTGCGCATCGCCAGAAGGACGAGCGGTCCGCAACCGAACGACAGGACGGTGGAGTTGGTGACGAACTCGACGAGCTTGCTCCAGCCGGGGAACGGGAGGAAGAAGAAGCAGCCGACGACGAACGCGAGGATGAGGCTGACCCACGGGACGCCGGTCTTGTTGACCTTCGAGAGGCCGGCCGGCGCGTTGCCGTTGCGTCCCATCGCGTAGGAGATGCGGGCGGTGACACCCGCGTAGATCAGGCCGGTGTCTCCGGGGGAGATGATGGCGTCGGCGTAGAGGACGCCGGCCAGCCACACCGCGCCCAGGATGCCCGCGATGGCCGCGAGCGGACCGAACGTCGCCAGCACGTCGCCGTGGGAGCTGAAGTGGGCCCCGACGGCCTGCCAGCCCTCGGCCTTGATCGCGCTGCTCGGCACGGCGCCGAGGAAGGCGATCTGCAGCAGGATGTAGATGATGCCGCAGATGACGACGGATCCGATGAGGGTCAGCGGCACGTTCCGCTTGGGGTTGTCCGTCTCGCCCGCGAGTTCGACGCCTTGGCGGAACCCGAAGAAGGAGAACGCGATGCCCGCCGTCGCGACCGCCGAGAAGACACCTTGTGAGCCGTACGGGGCGAAGCCGCCGTATTCGGGGGCGGTGATGTGGGCCGGGTTGAAGCTCAGCGCGAAGAACATCGCGATGACGACCACGATGACGGCCAGCTTCCACCACACCAGGATGTTGTTGATGCGGGCGAACCACCGCACACCGAAGAAGTTGACGATGACGAAGATGGCCATCAATACGATGGAAACGCCGGTACCGGCCGGAGTGAGGACCGCTTCCTTGTCCTTGATCTCCTGCAGCCACGGAATGTAGTTGGTGGAATACTGGACGACCGCCAGGACTTCCACGGGAGCCACCGCCGCGGCGGCGATCCATGTGACCCATCCGATGGAGAAACTGGTGAAGGAACCGAACGAATAGTGCGGATACCTGGCGACACCGCCGGAGTGGGGGAACATCGTGCCGAGTTCCGAATACGTCATCCCGATGATGACGAACATGACGCAGCCTATGGCCCAGGAGATGATGGCCGCAGGTCCGGCGAGTTGAGCGGCGTCGAGCGCTCCGAAGAGCCACCCCGAACCGATTATCGAGCCGACTGCTGTGAACAGCAGGCCGATCGTGCCGAATTCGCGTTTGAGTTTCTTGTCGTCCCCGCCCTCGTGGAGTGGAACTTCGGGGATTTCCACGGCCATGTAACGGCCTCCTCCGTAATGCTGTGTCGTACTTGCCTGCGAAGCCGTGATCGGTTGCACGGCTCGGCGGAACCACAGAAGCCTGCGCGCGGTACCCCATATCTGTCCAGTACGAGCCGGGTTTCGCAAAAATTTCCAGGAACCGGAGTCAGGATTTTCGGCGGAATTCCGTCGATGGCGTGATGAACGGCACGCCCGCATTTGTGCCGGACGTGCGTCGTTGGGGCGACGGAAATGTGACTCCGATGGCATGGATGCGGTGGCGGCGTCACGAATTCACAAGGCGCCGATCGCGGCGGCCGTCCAGGGAATAGCGCACCGGGGACCTCCGCGGCCGACCCCGGTTCGTCCGCGACCGCCGTTCGTCAGCGGCGCCAAGGCCGCTTCCCCGGCGAGCCGGTGTCCTCCGTAAGTGGGGATACGGGGCCAGGTGCGCGTTTCCTGTCCGGTGTCGTCCGCCGCTTCGATCCGCGGGATACCCCAACGACGCCCAGGTGCCCGGGGAATGAGACCCGTGACGCTTCCCGCGGTGGCGCGCGACCGCCGGACGAAGGACCCCGCGGGCGTCGGATCCGCGCAAGGCGGCGCGCATCGGACACCCCCCGTGTGATGTCCGCCATGTGAGACGTGACGCGTGTCTCTTCAACGCCACAAGGTCTGCGCGAAGCGCTAATGTCCGCCCAACAGGCGTTCACGCAAAGGCAAGGGCAGGTAGGGCCAGGTGGCAGTCGTGAAGAAGCTCGCCGTCATCGGTGCCGGTCTCATGGGATCCGGCATCGCTCAGGTGTCGGCTCAGGCCGGCTGGGACGTGACTCTCCGCGATGTGACCGGTGAGGCTCTCACCCGAGGGACGGACGGCATCAAGGCGTCCTACGAGAAGTTCGTGAACAAGGGCAAGCTCGAGGCCTCCGCGGCGGAGGCGGCGCTCGCGCGCATCACGACCACCACCGACCTGGACGCGGCCGCCGAGGCGGACGTCGTCGTCGAAGCCGTCTTCGAGAAGATCGAGGTGAAGCAGGAGATCTTCGGCAGGCTCGACGCCCTGGTGAAGGACGAGGCGATCCTCGCCTCCAACACCTCCGCCATCCCGATCACCAAGATCGCGGCAGCCACGGCCCGCCCCGAACGGGTCGTCGGCACACACTTCTTCTCGCCCGTTCCGATGATGGCGCTGTGCGAGCTCGTACGCGGTCACCGCACCAGCGACGAAACCCTCGCCGCGGCCCGCGAGTTCGCGGAGTCCGTCGGCAAGACCTGCGTCGTGGTCAATCGCGACGTCGCCGGTTTCGTCACCACGCGGCTCATCTCGGCGCTCGTCGTCGAGGCGGCGAAGCTCCACGAGTCCGGCGTGGCCACTGCCGAAGACATCGACACTGCCTGCAAGCTGGGGTTCGGCCACGCCATGGGTCCGTTGGCAACGGCCGACCTCACCGGCGTCGACATCCTTCTGCACGCCAGCGAGAACATCTACACCGAGTCGCAGGACCCGAAGTTCGCGCCGCCCGAGTCGATGCGCAGGATGGTCGACGCGGGTGACATCGGCCGCAAGAGCGGCCGGGGTTACTACGACCACTGAGACATACACGTACATACGGCGGACCGACTGCCGCCCCACGTGGGCGCGTTCGAGAGAACATCGCCCGCGAGGGTGATTTCCGTGTCGGTTCGAGCACGGACGGCAACCAGGTTGCGGCAAACGCAGTCAGTTGTGGTGAGACATTCAGACGTGAAGGTACGCGCAGCAGAATCACATCCGGGGAGCGGTTATGCAGATCAGGGGCGACCATGCCGAGCTGGCCGT
This sequence comes from Streptomyces sp. TAA486, assembly GCF_000426165.1. Classification (NCBI taxonomy): domain Bacteria; kingdom Bacillati; phylum Actinomycetota; class Actinomycetes; order Kitasatosporales; family Streptomycetaceae; genus Streptomyces; species Streptomyces sp. TAA486. The sequence goes on from NZ_AUEV01000006.1 coordinate 29,855, forward strand.
CGGGGGTCGCCTCGACGTCCGGAGCGCGGCGGACGCCCGTACGGTCCTTCACTCCGCCGTCGACTCCGGCGACGGCGATCTGGTGCTGGATCTTGCAGGACTCGATTCGTGGGACGCGACGGGGCTCGGCGTGATCATGGGCGCTCACAGAAGGGCGGGCCGCTGCGGCCGCAGGCTCGTGCTGCGTGACGTTCCGCCCCAGATGCAGCGGCTGTTGGTGGCCACTCGGCTGCACCGCATTCTTGCGATCGAGGGTGGTTTGACAGTTTCTGAGGCCCAGATTCTCACCAAGCCTTGACGTGCACAGCGGTTCAGCCTGAGCGCTCGCGGTAATACTGTGCCGGAAGCAGCGCCCGGTGCTGCCGTTCGCGTCGACCTGCGACGGGAGAAGCCGAAACTGGCGGGGCGTGCTCGTACCGGAGTATCTGGGGGCATTCCACCATGGTTCAGCACGGCAACACACAGCACGGCGGTGAAGGCAACGGCGGCACCGAAGAGGGGCAGCCGTACAGCAGACGCCCCGTGAAGCTCGTCGTCGGAAGACAGCTGCTCACCTTGAACCCGGTCGACGGCAGTGAGGTCGAACCCTGCCCTCCCACGGAGATTCCCGGTGAACCGCGAAGACTCACCCAGCGCGAACGCTCGCTGTACGCGCGTAAATCGGAAGCGGAAGCGGCCAGATCGGCGGATTCGGGTGGCATGCCCTCCGGGTCGCCGGCCGCACCGGGCGCTCGCGCCATACCGATGCTCGAGCGCGACGAGGAGCGCGAGCGGCTGGCGGGGCAGCTCGCCTGCGGGCGCTCCATACGTCTGACGGGCCTCCCGGGTTCCGGACGCACCACCCTCCTGGAAGCCGTCGCCGCGGACGTCGCGGACCTCGCGCCCGACGGGGTGGTGCGGCTGAGCGGATACCGCCGCACGGCCACCGACCTTCTGCAGGAACTTTTCGCCGCAGTCCACGACGCGCCTCTCAACCGTCCCAGCGACGAGGAGATACGCGAGGCGCTGCGGGGCATCGGCGCGGTCGTCATCGTCGACGACCTCTCGTTCGGCGGTGAGGCCCTCGACCAACTCCTCGACGCCACCCCCGAATGCGCCTTCCTCTTCTCATCCACTCCGGACGTCCCTCCTGCCTCCGGCGACGTCCACGTGGAGGAGTTCCGGCTCACCGGACTCAGCCGTACCGCGTGCCTCGAACTGCTCGAACACGCCGTACGAAGGCCACTCACGGACGAGGAAGCCGACGCGGCGCAGGACATGTGGCTCGCCTCCGAGGAGTCCTCCGGGGGTCTGCCGCTCCGCTTCGTACAGGCCGGAGCGCTGCTGCGCTACGGCGGCCGCGCCGGCGAGCTGAGCGGAAGCCGCACCAGCGCCATGAGCGCCCGTGTCGCCGAGCGGCTCTCCTCGTCCGCACGTGACGCGCTGCGCTTCGCCCTCTCCCTCGGCGGCGAACTGCCGCACCACACACAGCTGCCCGCGCTCGTCGGCGACCGCCAGGCCGACGAGGCGGAGGGCGAGCTGGCCCGCGCCGGACTCGTCACCGCCGTGGGCGGGCACTACCGGCTGGCGGACGGTGTCACCGACGCCCTGACCACCGCCGGATTCGCCGACGGCACCGACGGGCGCGCCCTGATGGCGGCTCATCACTACGGCTGGTGGGTCGACCACCCCTCCGTCACGCCCGCACGGGTCGCCACGGAGGCGGACGCAGTGCTCGCCGCCGTCCAGGGCGCCCATCGCGGCGGTCACGCGAGCGCGGCGGTCCTGCTGGCCCGCTCGGCCGCTCCGGTGCTTGCCGCCTCGCTGCGCTGGAGCGCCTGGGAGAAGGTGCTGCGCGGCGGACTGGAGGCAGCACGCACATCGGGCGAAGTCGCCCAAGAGGCCTATTTCCACCATGAGTTGGGAGTGCTCGCACTCTGCTCCGGGCAGCTCCAGCGCGCGGCTGCCGAGTTGGAGGCCTCGATCGCGATGCGCGGTGCGCTCGCGGACCAGCAGGGCACGTTCACCGGACGCCGGGTGCTCGCCCTGGCAACGGACCTTCTCGTCGCACAGCACCCGGGAGGCCCCGTCGCGCCCGGCGGCGCGGGCCGGCGGACCGTGCCGACTCCGGGAGAGCCCGTTCCGGCGGCTCCCGTCACGGCCGCGGCCGCGGCAGCGGGTCACGAGGAACAGGCGGAATCCGTCGCGTACGAGGTCGCCGACAGCCCTGGGCACTCGCTCGCCGCCACCCTCAGGGGTCACAGACGGGGTGACATCCGGGAAGGGGAGCCCGAGACGGCGCGAACGGTCGCCGCGTCGATCGCCAACCCGAACGCCGGCGCCGTCGGCGACTTCCGTAATGCGACGCCGACGCTCGTCCACCCCGTGCGGGGTTCGGTCGCCTACGGCGCCCGCAGGAACCTGGCGGCCGCGGGTGCGGGTGCGGTGCTGATCGCCGTGCTCGCCACGATCGTGGGACTCGGCCGGATGCCGGACGACGGCAGCGGCCCGCTGGACCGCGGCAAGCCCGGATCGACCTCGCAGCGGGACGACCACAACGAAGTGAACGCGGACGATCCCGGCAGTCGCAGCCCCGGCGCCAGTGAGAGCAGCAAGTCGGAGAGCCCGAGCGAGTCCAGCAAGTCCCCGGACGCCTCCGACAGCGCGAGCAAGGAGTCGCCGAGCGAGAGCAGTTCCGCGCCGGACGAGGACCCCTCCAGCAGTGAGCCCGGCGACCCGGGAGGCGGCGACGGCTCGCCGACCGGCAGCCCGGGCGACAGCGGCAGCACCGACAGCGGTGGCACCGACAGCGGTGGCACGGACGACGGTGGCACCGACAGCGGTGGCACGGACGACGGTGGCACCGACAACGGTGGCACGGACGACGGCGGTACGGACACCGGCGGTACGGACACCGGCGGTACGGACACCGGCGGTACGGACACCGGTGGCACCGACACCGGTGGCACCGACACCGGTGGCACTGACACGGGCGGGACCGACGCCGGGGGCGGCGACACCGGCGGGACCGACGGCGGCGGCACGGACGACGGTGGTACCGACACCGGCGGCACGGTCCTCGGCGTCCTCGGCTTCGCGCCCTCGACGGGCCCCTCGTACTTCGTCGTCTGACCCGCAGCGGGACGGACCGAACAGCAAGGTCACGCAGAGCAAGGAGGGAGCGCGGACGCAGGGGCAGGCACGGGCGGCTGCTCAGCCGCCCGCGACGCCCTCCACCTCTGCGCCGCGCAACGCCTCCTTGCGTACGAAGGCTCTGCGCAGCGCGTGATAGGGCTCGTGCCGGCCGAAGAACTGGCGGTGCATCACGGCCAGTTCCTCCTCGCGGTACTCCGCCAGCGGCTTCTCCGCCTCGTCCCGTGCCCGCGCGGCGGCCTTCGCGGTGACACGTTCCGCCCATGCCCGGGCGTGTGCCAGCTCCGCCGCCATCCGCGACGTCTCGCCGGGGAAGTCCGCGGGCGAGGTGGCCACCAGACGGTCCACCAGCCCCGCGTCCGCGGCTGACGCGGCGCTCACCGGGAGCGCCTCACGCGTCATCCGCTCCGCCGTCACGGCACCCACGCGGCGCGGGAGCGTGTACGTCCAGTACTCCGACCCGTACAGACCCATGAGCCGGTAGTGCGGGTTGAGCACCGCCCCCTCCCGGCACCACACCTCGTCCGCCGCGAGTGCCAGCATCACGCCGCCGGCCGCGGCGTTGCCGCCGAGAGCGGCGACCACCAGCCGGTCCGTCGTGCGCAGTACGGCCTCCACCAGGTCGTCCATCGCGTTGATGTTGGCCCACGACTCCTCGCCGGGGTCGGCGGCTGCCTCGATGACTCCGAGGTGGATGCCGTTGGAGAAGAAGTCACGGCGGCTGCCGAGGACGAGCACGGACGTCCGACGGGAGAGCGCGTGCCGGTAGGCGGCCAGCAGCCGGCGGCACTGGTCCGTGCTCATCGCGCCGCCGGGGAAGGAGAACCAGATGAAGCCGACCGGGCCCCTCTGCTCGTAGCGGATGTCCGTCCAGCCGCGGCTGCCCCATCTGCCCTGTTCCAGCCGCGCCGGCACCTCCGGCACCGACTCCGGCAGGCGCGGGCCCAGGGCGTCGACCGCCGGCATCCGGAACGTGGCGGATCCGCCCGGGGTGCGTCTCGGTCTCAACTGCGGGATCCACACGGCACCGTCGCGCGTGGCGCGGCAGACCGCGCCCGCGCGGGTTGCCACGATCTCGCCGGGCGCACCGCGCAGGGGCAGCGCGGACTCGGGATGCCCGCCGTGCAGAAACCATTCTGCGCCCAGCAGTTCATCGAGCACCCCCGGCTGGGAGTCGGCCGCGCGCAGCTTGCGCAGCACCGTTCCGGTGGAGTCCGCGGCCCAGTCGATCCGCCGCCGCTCCTGACGGAAGTACGGGCGCCACACCACCTCGGCACCGAGTTCCTCCTGGCGCCGCGGCTTGTAGGCACCCGAGGCGAAGCGGGCGACGGCGAGCTTCACCGCGGTCGCCGCGGCGTCCGACATCTCGTTGCGGTACAGATCGCTCTTGCCGGCTTCGGGCAGCGCGAACGGGACCGATGCCCAGATGTCCCCGGCGTCCATCTCGGCGTCCGCCTGCAGCACCGTGACCGCCCAGTGGCGGGCGCCGGTCGCGATCGCCCAGTCCAGGGCGGAGGGACCGCGGTCGCCGGGCGGCCCGGGGTGGACGATGAGGCAGACGTGACGCGAGAACACGTCTTCGGGGAGGGCGGTCTTGAGCATCGGCGCGACGATCAGCGCCGGTTCGTGCCGGTTCACCGCCTCCCGCACCGCGTCGTCGTCGCCACCGCACACCGCGTCCAACCTATGGCCGAGGTCGCTCAGTTCGGCGTACACGCGTTGGGTGAGGCTGTTGAAGGCGCTGGCCACGAGCAGGATGCGCACCGAACACTCCCAGGTCCTATGGGCCGGGAGGTTCCCCCGGCGCCGGCAGCCCCTGACGCTATCCGGGCATACCGAGCGGTTCCGTGCACCATAGGGCGTGTGACAGGGACACGACCCGGACGGCTGTGTGTTTTTCAGAAGAACGGATCAATTTTCGGTGGCTGCTACACGTGGTGCTCAGAAGAGCCGGAGCTTGTCGTCCTCGATGCCGCGCAGTGAGTCGTAGTCGAGGGTGACGCAGCCGATGCCGCGGTCGGAGGCGAGCACGCGGGCCTGCGGTTTGATCTCCTGCGCGGCGAAGATGCCCTTGACGGGGGCGAGATGGGGATCGCGGTTGAGGAGATCGAGATAGCGGGTCAGCTGCTCGACGCCGTCGATCTCGCCGCGTCGCTTGATCTCGACGGCCACCGTGGCGCCCGTCTCGTCACGGCCGAGGATGTCGACGGGGCCGATGGCCGTCGGGTACTCGCGGCGGATCAGCGTCCAGCCCTCGCCCAGGGTCTCCATGCGGTCCGCGAGCAGCTCCTGAAGGTGCGCCTCGACTCCGTCCTTGATCAGTCCGGGATCGGCGCCCAGCTCGTGCGAGGAGTCGTGGAGGATCTCCTCCATGGTGATGATCAATTTCTCGCCCGACTTGTTCTGCACGGTCCAGACCGGGCAGGCATCCCCCTCGGACTCCTTCACCGAGCAGGGCGGGGACATCCAGTTGAGGGGCTTGTAGGCGCGGTCGTCCGCGTGGACGGAGACCGAGCCGTCGGCCTTGACCAGGATCAGCCGTGGAGCCGACGGAAGATGAGCGGTGAGCCTGCCGGCGTAGTCGACGGAGCACCGGGCGATGACGAGACGCATGAGCGGTCACGCTACTGGACGTACTCCGGCGATGCGATTCGCCCCCTGATGGGCCTCTTCGGCTGTGGCCGGATGTATGCCCATTCGCATGGTGCGGTCACTCTCCGCCCCTTACGGTTAACGATGGGGGGTGTCGCCGTACGGAGTCGTATGAACACCCGGCGCCGAGCGGGTCCCTTCCAATCCATCATGAAGACCCCTGTATCCCCTGGGGTCGCGAGAGGAGAACCCATGTCGCTCGACGTCTCACCGGCTCTGCTGGCACAGGCAGAACGGGGCGAAGTCGACGAGCGTGACTTCGTCGACTGCGTCCGTACCTCGCTCCCGTACGCATGGGAGATGATCAGCACCCTGGTGGCCCGGCTCAAGGTGGACGGCGGCGAGTTCGCCGACAACCTGACGCCGCCACCGGACGAGCAGGCCCGCGGCCAGCTGCTGCGTGCTCTCGCCAGCGACGCGATACGCGGCGCGCTGGAACGTCACTTCGGAGTACGGCTCGCTTTCCAGAACTGTCACCGCGTCGCTGTCTTCCCCTTGGACGACGCGGTCGACGAGAGGCTGGCGCGCTTCACCTCCGTCCGCGGTCAGCTGCTCAACCAGTCGCCGACACTTCGCGACTGCTGACGCGCGTAGCGGCTTCCTGTGCCACGCTGCCGCTGCTCCCGTGGGCAGCGGCAGCGTGTTGTGGGTGGGCCGCGTGCTGTCCCAACGGCTGGGAGTCGTGAGGGAGTTCACTGTCCCGGGGGGAGCAGGGACAGGACCTCTTCGCCCAGCCGTTGGACGTTGCGTTCCGTCGAGGCGAGGTCGCCCGTGCCCTCGGCGAGGAGCGCGAAACGGCCGATGCCGGTGCGCTCGCTCGTCGCGGCCAGGCGGTCGGCGCACAGCTGCGGGGTGCCGACCGGGTGCAGCCGGGTGAGCAGTTCGGTGTAGCCGAGCGGATCTCGCATCCTGCGCTCCCGCCCGTCCACGGTGCGGTGGGCGCCGAGCCCTTCGCTGAACCAGCCGGGCATCGCCTTCGTCAGCGACTCCACCGCTTCGGCGGTGTTGTCGCCGACCTGAGCCACTCCGGCGGACACGTGCAGCGAGGCCGCCTGCTCGATCTTCTCCGGACCGTGGCCCGCGTCGCGAGCCTCACGTCGCCACATCCTGACGACCTCCGCCTTCTCCTCGTCGCCGCAGTGCATGCCGAGAAGCATCGGCAGACAGCGCCGTGCAGCGAGGCGTACCGACCCGGGCGAGGTGCAGGCGACGACGACCGTGGGACGGCTCAACTGCCGTTCGTCCGCGGTGTCCTGTGCGGCAGCCGGGGCGCCCGTGGCCGCGAAGGGCTCCTCGCAGCGGGGCACGACGTCGACCTCCCGGAACCGGTAGCGCTCGCCGTCGGCGCCGACCCGTGACTCCCGCAGCCAGCGCAGCAGCAGATCCAGCGACTCCGGGAAGCCGTTCTCGAAGGCGTCGATCCCGCCGCCCAGTACCTCCAGATCCACCCAGGGCCCGCCACGTCCCACACCGAGGGTGAAGCGGCCCCCGGAGGTGAGGTGCAGGAGCGCGGACTGCTCGCCGAGGGTGACCGGATGTGCGTTGGGGAGTACGGAGACGGCCGTGCCGACCCCGATGCGCCGCGTGCGCCCCAGCAGTAGCGCGGCGAGCGTCACCGCGGACGGGCAGACGCCGTAGGGAACGAAGTGGTGCTCAGCGAGCCAGACGGAATCGAGTCCGTGTTCCTCCGCGATCTCTGCCGTGCGTACCGCTCTGTGCAGAGGTTCCCTCTGGTCCTGCCCGGGGAACTGTGCGGCCAGCACGAATGCTCCAACTCGCATGCTGCTCCGTCCTCTTGAGCGTACGGGCCCCTCCTGGCATTAACGGCTGACACGTGCCATGGGCACGGCCTCGGGGATACCGATTGTTCCGATGAACTGCACGCGGCAACAGGCTGTTCGCTCTATCGGTCCGTTCCTGCACGGGGGCTGCGGCTATGCGGGGGATCTGTGGTTACTGTGGGGAGCACCCGCCCTCCGAACCTCCGAGGTGTCCGTGTCTCCGCGTCGCAACCGTCCCCGCGGCGGTTCACCCAAGTCCCCCGCCGACGGCCGCGAGGAGGGTGCGGGCGCGCGGTACGGGCTCGAGCGCACCGAGGAGTGGCGCGGTGAGGAGTGGGCCGTACGGCAGGTGGGCGGCTCGGCGGGCAAGCGGTACCGCTGCCCCGGCTGCGACCAGGAGATCCCGCCCGGGGTGCCCCATGTGGTGGCCTGGCCCCGTATGGGCGACGTGGACGACCGCCGCCACTGGCACAAGGCCTGCTGGGGCGCCCGCGACCGGCGCGCCACGCGCGTTCAGCGCTCACGTAACGCCCCCCGGTACTGAACGCCACCGCTGGATCCCGGTCCCGAACCCTCCGCCGGCCGCCCCCGTACTGAACGCCGTCCTCCCGGCCCCGGCGGTCCTCGGGCCCGGCGACGGTACGGGAAGCCGCGGTACAGTTCCTGGGTCCTGTCGTCTCCGATAGAGGTGGACGTTGCGCATCTGAGGTCCGCGATCACCACGCGCCACGGCTTGGCCGTGCGACCGTCACTCCGGGCAGGCTTGCCGGCCGCCCGTGACGACGCGTGGATGCGACCTCGGCATCGGCCGTCCCCACCCTCTGCAGGGCCAGGGCCACCCCCCCTTCTCACGGTTCCGCCGCCGCGTGGTGCTCGCACACGACGCCCTTATCCGCCGCGCACGTGACTGCGAGAATCACCATGCCCCACGCCGACAACGGCCTCAACGCCCCTGGTTCCTCCGTGACTTGCTCCGGCCTGTCCTTCCGGTGGCCCGACGGCACCGCCGTCTTCGACCAGCTCTCGCTCACCATCGGACGGGGCCGCACCGGCCTCGTCGGCACAAACGGCTCCGGCAAGTCGACACTGCTCGGGCTGCTGGCCGGGCGCCTGCGTCCCTCACAGGGGTCCGTCACCGTGGGCGGCAGCCTCGCCCACCTCCCGCAGAACATCACTCTCGACACCGCGCTCCGCGTCGAGGAGGCGCTCGGCATCGCCGAACGGCGCCGGGCGCTGCGGGCCATCGAGGCGGGGGAGGTGAGCGACGAGCACTTCGAGACCGTCGGGGACGACTGGGACGTCGAGGAACGGGCCCTGGCGACACTGGGCTCTCTCGGCCTCGCCGAGGCCGGCCTGGACCGAACCGTCGGCGAGCTGTCCGGTGGCGAGACCGTACTGCTGCGCCTGGCCGCGCTGCTTCTGGAGCGGCCCGATGTGCTGCTGCTGGACGAACCGACCAACAACCTCGACCTGTTCGCCCGCCGGCGACTCCACGAGTCCGTCGACTCCTGGCGTTCCGGCGTCCTGGTCGTCGTCAGCCACGACCGTGAACTGCTGGAGCGCGTGGACCGGATCGCGGAGCTGCGTTCCGGTTCGGTGACCTCGTACGGAGGCGGCTGGTCCGCGTACCAGGAGGCGCTGGCCGTACAGCAGGAGGCGGCCGGCCGGACGCTGCGCGCCGCCGAGTCGGACGTACGCCGGCAGAAGCGCGAACTGGAGGAGACAGAGATCAAGGTGGCACGCCGCCGGCGCAACAGCCGGAAGATGGACGCCCAGCGGCGGGCCCCGAGAATCGTCGCCGGTGAGCGCAAGCGGTCTGCGCAGGAGTCGGCGGGCAGGCTCCGAGGCGTGCAGGAGGACCGTCTCCACGAGGCGCGCGAGAGGCGGGAGGAGGCCGCCGAAGCGGTACGGAACGACGAGGAGATCCGCGTCGACCTTCCCCGTACCGCGGTACCGGCGGGCCGCACCGTGCTGACGCTGCGCGCGCTGCGCCCCAGGTACGGGAGGCTGCGGGAGGCGGAGCTCCAGGTCCGCGGGCCCGAACGCGTGGCGCTGGTGGGGCGCAACGGTGCGGGCAAGACCACCCTGCTGCGCACCCTCGCCGGTCAGCTCGAACCGCTGTCGGGCGACGCCGAGGTGTCCGTACCGCTGCGGTTCCTGCCCCAGCGCCTGGACGTGCTGGACGAGGAGCTGAGTGTCGCGGCGAATGTGGCCCGCGTGGCTCCGGGGGTGACGGACAACCAGATCCGTTCGCAGCTCGCGCGCTTCCTGTTCAAGGGCGCGCGGGCCGAACAGCTCGCCGGCACGCTCTCGGGCGGCGAGCGCCTGCGCGCCGCCCTCGCCGCGATGCTGCTCGCGACTCCGCCGCCTCAGCTGCTGATGCTGGACGAGCCGACCAACAACCTCGACATGGCGGGTGTGCGGCAGTTGACGAGCGCGCTCGCCTCGTACGAGGGTGCGCTGCTCGTCGCCGCGCACGACCTGGGCTTCCTGGAATCGGTCGGAATCACCCGCTGGCTGTTCGTCGGGGAGGAACTCCAGGAGACGGGCATCGACGAGGTCCGCGACCTGCTTGCGGACGCGGGGGACGACTGACGCCGGGGACGACTCACGCCGGGGACGGCCGATGCCGGAGGTCCGGCGCCCGCCGCCGGTTCACCCGGCGAGTCCGCCCTCCTGCTTGCGGCGGCGCAGCCGCTCCCGCTGGGGCACGACGGTGTATTTGGGGTCCCTGGAGGTCTCAGGATGGCGGAACCGCCGAGGGGTTGGCGGGAGCGCGCGTACGCGAACGGTGCGTACGCGCGCTCCGCGTCACACGTCGCGGCGGTTCAGCAGCACGAAGGCGAGGCTCAGCGTGACCGCCGTCGCGATGGCGAGGATGCCCAGCAGCGGCCAGCCCGTGGCGGTCTGATCCTCCGACATGGGGATGCGGTACAAGGAGGCGAGGCCGTTGAGGGGCGAGTACTCCATGAGCACCTCGCGGACATCCCTCAGCTTCTCGGCGAACATGAACAAGGAGAGCACCAGCGGCAGCAGCACGAGCCCGAGCATCGTCGTGATCGCTCCGGCCGAGTGCCGCAGCAGAGCGCCGACGGCCAGGGCCAGCAGGCCGAGCAGCGCCACGTACAGAGCCGCTCCGACCGTGGCGCCGAGCCACTGGCTGCCGCTCGCGACCAACTCGCCGTCCTCGACGGAGCCCTTGAGCGGTCCGGCCTTCGCCGCGTACTCCGGGACCTTCTGGCCGCTGAGCATCGTGGAGTTGATGAGAGCGGTGATCGAACAGGCCGCCGTCGTCATGACGAACGCGAGCACGAAGAAGATCAACGACTTGGCGATCAGCACACGGCCGCGCCTGGGGCACGCCGTCATGGTGGTGCGGATCATGCCCGTGCCGTACTCGGAGGTGACCACGAGCACGCCCAGGGTGATGACGCAGATCTGACCGAGCATCAGCCCGAACAGACCCGGAGCGAGCAGCGGCAACCCCACGAAGTCGGTGCCGCTGAGCAGGGACGCGGTCAAGAGGCCGATGCCGACGACGAGGGCGAACATGACACCGAGCGTCCACACCGTCGAGCGGACCGAGCGGATCTTCGTCCACTCCGAGACGATCGCGTGGCCCAGGTGGGTGCGCGTGACAGGAATGGGGGAGACGTAGCCGCCGCCGTGCGGTGGGCCGCCCTGAGGCCCGCCCTGGGGCGGTCCGTACGGCGCTCCCTGGACGCCCTGCGGGGGAGGCGCGGCGGTCGCTGTGCCCGCGACCGACGCGCCCGCGGGCGCAGGTTGTGCCGCTCCGGGCTGCGGCCGGAACTCCCGTCCCTGGTACGGCTGTTGGGGCGGCTGCTGCGCGGGGTGCGGCTGCTGGTGCGGGTGGTTCGGCGTGGTCATCGGGCGTTGTCCTCGCTGTCGGGCCGGGAAGCGTCGGTGGGGGCGGCGGGCGCGGCCGGCGCCGCGGGAGCGCCGGGCACCGGCGGTACCGGCGGGGGCCCGCCCTGAGGCTGCTGGGCGGCCACGTGCGCGTACGGGTCCGGGGCACCGCCCGGCACCGGCGGCGGCCCGTAACCGGGTCCCGCTCCGTACGGGCCTCCTGGCTGCGCAGGCGCCCCTCCGGGCGGAGGTCCCCAGCCGCCCGGAGCCCCGGGCGCGCCCGCGCCCATGGGCGGACCCTGCGGCGGCATCGCACCCGGCATGCCAGGCGCTCCCGGCATGCCAGGAGCCCCGGGTCCGCCCGGGCCCATGGGCACGCCGAGCTGTGCCGCTGCCAACTGCTCCTGCTGCGGGGGCTGCTGGAAGCCGGCGCGCTGGTCGGCGGTGGAGCGGTAGTCCACCGCGCCCTGCGTCAGCCGCATGTACGCCTCTTCCAGCGACGCCTGGTGCGGCGAGAGCTCCCAGAGTCGTACGTCGGCGTTGTGCGCGAGCTCGGAGATCTGCGGCAGCGGCAGGCCGTTGACGCGCAGTGCTCCGTCGTCCTCCGGCTGCACGTGGCCGCCGGCCTCCTGCACGGCGGACATCAGCTTTTCCTGCTGCCCCGGGTCGCCCTCCGGCGTACGGACACGGGCGAAGCCCACGGAGTTCTGAGCGATGAACTCCTTCACCGAGGTGTCAGCCATCAACTGCCCGCGGCCGATGACGATCAGATGCTCGGCGGTCAGCGCCATCTCGCTCATCAGATGCGAGGAGACGAAGACGGTGCGGCCCTCGCTCGCCAGCTGCTTCATCAGATTGCGGACCCAGAGGATGCCCTCGGGGTCCAGGCCGTTGACCGGCTCGTCGAAGAGCAGCACCTGCGGGTCGCCGAGCAGCGCGGCCGCGATGCCGAGCCGCTGGCCCATGCCGAGGGAGAACCCCTGGGAGCGCTTCTTGGCCACCTGCTGGAGCCCGACGACGCCGAGGACCTCGTCCACACGGCGGGCCGGGATGCCCGACAGCTGGGCCAGTGACAGCAGATGGCTGCGGGCGGAGCGTCCCCCGTGCACGGCCTTGGCGTCGAGCAGGGCACCGACGTGACGCGGAGCGTTCGGCACATTGCGGAAGGGCTGGCCGCCGACCGTGACCCGGCCCGCGGTCGGGGTGTCCAGGCCCAGGATCATCCGCATCGTCGTCGACTTGCCGGAGCCGTTGGGCCCCAGAAAGCCGGTGACGGCTCCCGGCCGTACCTGGAAGGAAAGGTTGTAGACGGCCGTCTTGGCGCCGTAGCGCTTTGTCAGGCCGTACGCCTCGATCATCCGTTTGTCCCTGGACGAAGTTCGGGGCTGACTCGCCCCCGGACATGGCCTAGGAGGCTACAAGGCACCGGATCGGTTCCATCCGGTGGCCGCTACAACCGCCCGCTCGCCCGTTCTGCCACGGCGCTTCCGGTCCCCTGCTCCTGGTCCCCTGCTCCCGGTCCCCGCGCCGCCGGGCACCGTGACGGCGGCAGGGGCTCGACCCCAGGTACCGCCCTCTCAACGGGCGGCGCTATCGACCGTTCCGTCGGTCGAAGTGCCCTGGTGGAAGTAGAGTCGCCAACCGGCTTCTGTCAGGCGCCACAGGGAGCTCCGCCACGACCGGCGCCCCTGGTTGTCGGCGAGGTACGTCAGGTGAACGATGCCGGGAGCGAGCGCCACCCCGGCCATTTCGCTGACCTCGACCGGCGACTCCGGCGATACGGTGCCGCCACTCGTCACCGTGAGGACGGACTCGACGTCCCACCGGCGTCCGGAGGCTCCGATCTCGGCGAACTCCGGATCCAGAAGTTCCAGGACAAGCGCCGGAGAAGCCCGCACCTCAGGAACGAGAAGCCGCAGCTCCCCATCGACGGCCGACCTCACGGCTCGCTCGCTCTCGTCCACCATGCGGAGACCCTACGGCCAACCCTCGCCCGTACACGGCGAGTTCTTCACCGATGCCCGCGTCGCACGCCGGTGCGGGCAGGCCCCGCACCGCCCCCGTCCGGGGACGGACCTCGGGCCGGGCGCAGGCTTCGGTGCGGTCCAGGGGTGCGCAACTGCTCTGCGGACGCGGGTGCTTGCCGGCGCGTGCCCGCCCGGCGGGTGTCAGGCGTCGCGGCGCTTGAGGACGATCCAGCCGGCGATCAGGGCCGCCAACGTCCAGCCCGCCATGATCGCCAGCCCTTCGTAGGGCCCGTACGGACGGTTGAGCGACTCCGGCACGACCGCTGTGATCGTCTTGCCGGCCTGGTCCGGCAGATAGTGCGCGTATTTCTTCGTCGCGCTGACCGCCTCGAGGATGTTGGAGATCAGGAAGAAGAACGGCATCAGGATCGCGAAGGCCAGCATCGGACTGCGCAGTACGAAACTCAGACCCATGGAGAACAGAGCGATCAGCGTCATGTAGGCCCCGCCGCCCAGCACGGCCCGCAGCACGCCCTCGTCCTCGATCGAGACGCTGTTCTCGCCCAGCAGGGCCTGCCCGACGAAGAAGGCCAGGAAGCTCGTGGCCATCCCGACCACCAGCACCAGCATCGTGGCGACGAAGATCTTGGACGCGAGGAAGACGGTCCGCTGCGGCACGGCGGCGAGCGAGCTGCGGATCATGCCGGTGCTGTACTCGCTGGAGACGACCATCACGCCGAAGGCGATCATCGCGAGCTGACCGAGGACGGAGCCCGAGAAGCTCGTCTGCGTGGCGTCGAAGGTCGCCTGCTGCTGCTTGCCCAGCTTGTCGAACTGGGAGGCGGTGATGGCACAGAGGAGGGCGGAGACCCCGACCGTCACGACGAGCGCCGTGGCCAGCGTCCACAGGGTCGAGCGCACAGAGCGGATCTTGGTCCACTCGGAGCGGAGAACGCGCGTGGTGTGTGGCATTACCGCTTCCTCCTGACGGGCTTGACGCCCCGGTCCGGCTGACGTCCGGGCTGTGAGGCCTGATCACGTGCCACGTATTCGACGGACTCCGCCGTCAGCTGCATGAAGGCCTCCTCCAGCGAGGCCTTCTGGGGACTCAGCTCGTGCAGCACGACCTGGTACCAGGCTGCGAGCTCACCGATGCGGGCGGGCTCGATGCCCTCGACCTGCATGCCGCCGTCCTGCTCGAAGACCGGCATGACGCCGACGCTTCCCAGCACGTCCCGCATCCGCTCGGGCTGTGGCGTGCGCACGCGTACGAAAGAGCGTGAGTTCTTGGCGATGAAGTCCGCCATCGACGTGTCCGCCAGCAACTTGCCGCGTCCGATGACCACCAAGTGCTCGGCGGTCAGCGCCATTTCGCTCATGAGATGGGACGAGACGAAGACCGTGCGGCCCTCCGAGGCCAGATGCTTCATGAGGTTGCGGATCCACTGGATGCCCTCGGGGTCCAGGCCGTTGACCGGCTCGTCGAACATGAGGATCTTCGGGTCGCCGAGCAGTGCCGCGGCGATGCCGAGTCGCTGCCCCATGCCCAGCGAGAAGCCCTTCGGGCGCTTCTTCGACACGTCGCTGAGCCCGACCAGGTCCAGCACCGTGCTGATCCGCTTCTTCGGGATGTTGTTGGCCTGGGCCATGCACAGCAGGTGGTTGTAGGCGCTGCGCCCGCCGTGCACGGCCTTGGCCTCCAGCAGGGCACCGATGTGGTTGAGCGGGTCGCGGAGCTGGTCGTAGCGCTTGCCGTCGATGTGTACGTCACCGCTGGTCGGGCTGTCCAGGCCGAGCATCATTCGCATCGTCGTGGACTTGCCCGCACCGTTGGGGCCGAGGAAGCCGGTGACCACGCCGGGACGCACGCTGAACGTCAGATGGTCGACGGCTGTCTTGTCCCCGTACCGCTTGGTCAGGCCGCGCAGCTCAATCATGCGCCGACGCTATGCGCGTAAAGCCTCCGATGCCAGGGGCTGCGCGGCCTCACTCACATGCGTGCGCAAAGGCTGCGCCGCAGGTTCCCGGTGCTTTCGCACATTGCGGACGACCTGGGCCGCGGCGCAGCACCGGAACGGAGAGGAAAGATCGCCGGAAGTACCGCCCCGTGGCACGCCGGCCCGGGTCCACCGCACGCACGACGGGCCCGGCACGAGATGTGCCGGGCCCGTGCGTACTGGGCTCGTCAGTGCGTCAGCACCGTCAGCGGGACTGCTGCGCGGGGACGCTGCGGGCCGCCGACTCCTCGTCGGCCACGGCCTCGCCCTCTTCGCCGCCCTGGCCGGCGGCGGCGACCGCCGCACCGGTGAGGGTCGCCAGCATCTCGCGCACGTTGGTGAGCTGTGCGTTGATGCTGTCGCGGCGGTTGGTGAGGGCCGCCAGCTCGCGCTCGGACTCGCTGCGGACCCGGTCGGCCTTGGCGTTGGCGTCGGCCACGATGTCCTCGGCCTGGCGCTGAGCGGTCTCCACCGTCTGGCGGGCGCGGCGCTCGGCGTCCGTGCGCAGCTTCTCGGCCTCCAGACGCAGCTGCTCGGCGCGGTGCTCGATCTCGGCGAGGCGCTTCTCCGCCTTCGCCTGGCGGGAGGCGAGATCACGCTCGGACTGCTCGCGGCGCTTGGCGAGGTTCGTCTCGAAGTCCGCAGCGGCCTGGGCGGCCTTGGCGCGGGTGTCCTCGAAGAGGGAGTCGGCCTCCTCGCGCTTGGACTGGGCGTCCTTCTCCGCCTCCGTGCGCAGCGAGGTGGCTTCGCCCTTGGCCTTCTCGACGATGCTGGCGCCCTCGTCCTCGGCCTTGGCCTTGCGCTCGGCGGCGAACGCCTCCGCGTCGTTGCGCACCTGCTGAGCGGCGCCCTCGGCGAGCTCGCGGTGCTGCTCGGCGGCGCGACGGGCCTCGTCGCGCAGGTCCTTTGCCTCCTCCTCGGCGAGGCGGAGGATCTTCTCGACCCGCGCGCCGAGCCCCGCGTAGGACGGCTCGGCGTCGTTTACCTGGGCCTGGGCGTTCTGCGTCTCGAGGTGAAGCTCCTCGATGCGCTTTTCCAGCGAGGTGATACGGGACAGTGCACTGTCACGGTCGGCGACGAGCTTCGTGATGCGGTCGTCCACCTGCCCGCGGTCATAGCCACGTCGCACGAGCTCGAAGCCGAAGGGGGAGGAAGTGTCGCTCATGGGTTTCCTGTCGAGTCAGACGGGTTATCAGACGGGGAGTTGTAGGGGAATCCTAGGGGCCAAGACGGCGTGTCATCGAGCCATTGCGGGTTTGATCTGGAGAATGTGCGCTCGTTCGAGTGGCTAACTTCCGGACTCCTTGCCAGCGGACCGAGTTGTACCTGCGCCAACTCCCGCCTTCACGCCATTTGTTGATCCCGTGTCGGTGCCGCCCTTCTTGCCACCCCCGCCTTCCGGGCCACCGCCGGATCCGGGAGTTTCGAAGGACTCCAGTGCTTCCAGTACGTCCTGCACGCGGGAGATCTCAGCGTTGATGTCCTCCTGGCGGCGCTCCAGCACCTCCAGCTCACGCTGCCCGGCCTCGACGGTCCTCTCCGCCTCGGTCCTGGCCTCGTCGCGCATCTGCTCGGCCTCCCGGACGAGTTCGGTCTTGCGCTGCTCGGCGTCCTTGAGCAGGCCCTCGGCCTTCTTGACCGCCGAGACGCGCACGTTGCTCGCCTCGTTGTCGGCCTCTCGCACAAGACGTGCGGCTTTCTCCTCGGCCTCGCGCAGCTGTTCCTGCGCGGCCTTCACGAGCTTGTCGCAGCGTTCGCCCGCGGCCTGCATCGCCTCGGAGGACTCCCTGCGGGCCCGCTCGTGCAGCTTCTCGATCTCGCGCTCGACCCGGGTCCGCTGCTCCTGCGTGCGTTCCCTGATCGCGACGGCGTCGCTCCTGGCCTCCTCCAGCATGGTGTTGGAGTCGTTGCGGGCCTTCTCCACGACCTGACGGCTGTCCTCGCGGGCCTCGCTGACCAGACGGTCCGACTCCCGCCGGGCCGCGCCCACCATGGTGTCGGCCTGCTCCTCCGCGGAGGTCTGGGTGCGGCGGGCCTCCTCGCGGGCCTCGGCGAGCAGCCTGTCGGCCTGCTCCGCGGCGTCGTTGCGCCGGCGGGCGGCCTCCTCGCGCGCCTCGTCGAGCACCCGCTCGGACTCGGCACGCGTACGCTCCGCCTCGTCCAGGGCCTCGGAAACCGTCGTCTCCGCCATCGACTTGGCGGCCTCGGACTCCTCTTTCGCCTCCCGGCGCAGTTCCGCCGCGGCCTTCTCGGCCGCCGCCCGCCGCTGGGTGATCTCTTCCTCGGCCTGCTCGTGCAGCCCCGTGACCGAGTCGCGCACCTGCTGCGCGGTCTCCTCGGCGGTGCCGACCATGTCCGCGGCGCGGCGCTCCGCCTCCTCCACGAGCCGGGCCGCTTCGCTCTGCGCGTCCTCGACCCGCTGCCGGGCGGTGGCCAGGAGCTCGTCGCTCTGCCGCCGCGCATCCGTGCGCTCCCTGTGTGCCTCCTCGCGGGCGCCGGAGAGCAGCTCCTCGGCCTCGCGCCGCCGCCGGTCGGCCTCCTCGCGGGCGGCCTCCAGGGCCTCAGCAGCCTCAGTGTTCGTACGCTCCGCGGCGGCGGCGGCCTCCGACCTGATGCGGTCGGCGGTGTCCTGCGCCTCGTTGCGCAGGCGCTCGGCCTCCGACACGGCGTCGCTGCGCAGCTGAACGGCCAGCGCCTCGCCCTCGGCCCGGGACTGGGAGGCGTCCGAGTGCGCCTCGCTGCGCAGCCGCTCGGCTTCTTCCTCCGCCTGCTGCTGGAGGGTGCGCAGCCGCTCCGCCGTCTCCGCGCGCAGCCGCTCGGTCTCGGAGCGCGCCTCGTCCCTCAGCCGCTCCGACTCGGTGTGCGCCTCGCGGAGCTCGCGCTCGGCCTCCGAGAGCTTCGTCTCCGCCTCGGTGTGCAGCCGTTCCAGCTCCGCGGCCGCTTCCGCCTTGCGGTCCTTGGCCGCCTGCTCGGCCTCCTCGCGGATGCGCCTGCCGGCCTCGTCGGCGTCGGTGCGCGTCTGCCCCGCCTGCTGCTCGGCGGTCGAACGCAGCTCCTCCGCCTCGGCGTTGGCGCGCTCCAGGGTCTCCTCTGCCTGGCGGCGCAACGACGTGGCCCGCTCGATGGCCTCGGTGCGCACACGCTCGCTCTCGGCGCCGGCCTCGCTGCGGGTGTCCTCGGCGTCCGCCTTCGCCTTGATCAGGAGTTCCTCGGCGTGGTTCGCCGCCTCCTCGATCTGCTGGACGGCCTCGCGACGCGCCTCCGAGCGCAGCCGCTCGCCCTCCTCGACCGCCTCCGCGCGCAGCTGTTCGGCCTCGCCGCGCAGCCGACGGGCCTCCTCCTGGAACTCGACGGTCCGCTCGCGGTACTCCTTGGTGTCGTCCTTGGCGGCGCCCTCGAGCTCGTCGACCAGCCGCTCGGCCTCGGCGCGGAGCCGGTCCGCTTCCTCCTGGGCCTCGTGGCGGATGCGTTCGGCTTCCTCGGACGCCTTGCGCGTCGTGGCCTTGGCCTCCTCGGACGCCTTGTCGAGTGCGTCCTCGGCGGTACGGGCGGCCTCGGCGAGCTGGTTCGCGGACTCCTCGGCGGACCGGGAGCGGGCCTCGGCCTTGGCCTCCTCGATCATCTGCTCGGCGTGGGCCTTCGCCTCGTCGCGCAGCTGCTGGGCCTCGGCCTTGATGGCCTCGGACTCCTTGGTGGCCTCGCCGACCAGGCGGGCCACCTCGTTCTTCGCGGTGCGCAGGCGCTGCTCGTTGTCCGACTCGGCGTCGGCGAGCAGCTTCTCCGCAGCCTCGGACGCCTTCGTCAGCTTCTGCTCGGCGTCGGAGCGGGCCTCGCGCAGCGCCGCCTCGGCCTCCTGCATCCGCTCGCCGGCCCGGCGCACCAGGTCGGCGGCCTCGCGGCGGGAGGACTCGGACTCGGAGGTGGAGGAGGTGCGCAGCCGCTCCGCGTGCTCGCTGGCCTCCTGGGCCTGCGTCGAAGCGGAATTGAGCATCCGCTCCGCCTCGGCCCGGGCCCGGCGCAGGATCGCGTCGGCCTCCTCGCGGGCCTTCTCGGCCTCCGAGGTCATCCTGCTGCGGGTGTCGTCCGCGTGCCGTTCGGCCTCTTCGCGTGCCTGCTGCAGCGACCGCTCGGACTCGGCGCGCGTTTCCTCCATGAGGCGCTGCGCCTGCTGTTCCGTACGGGCACGAAGCTGCTCGGCCCAGGCGACGTTCTCGTTGACGTGGGACTCGACGGTGGAGCGGCGCTCGGACAGCTCCTGGTCGAGCTGCTGGCGGCGGCGTACCGCCTCGGCGTGCAGCTCCGACTCCAGCCGCGACTGCTGCTCGGCCCGCTCCTGGAGCAGCCGCTGCGTCTCCATGCGGGCGTCGCGCAGCTCGCGCTCGGCGTCGGCCCGCATCTGGTCGGCCTGGAGCTGGGCGTTGCGAAGCAGCGATTCGGCCTGCTGGGACAGGTTGTCGTAGCTGGTCGGGCGCGTAGCAAGAGCGCGGCGCGCCTCGTGCAGCTTGGCGCGCAGCACTTCGACCTGATAGCCGAGGTCGTCGGCATGGTCGACGGCCTTCTCCCGCTCCTTCTTCAGCCGCTCCATCTCGGCCTCGAATTGCGAGAGGTGGTCGTCAGCCTCGTAGCGGTCGTAGCCCCGCACTGCGCGGTCCCATCCGTCCCCTGGTCGTGGTGGTGAACTGGCCCCTCGTGCGAGGGTGACAGATCATCGGCAGATCTCCGGGGTCGGAACCCCCAGCCCGGACCCTCCTCGGGATGGTGCAGAGGCCCGCCCCGGCCGAGTGGCCACTCTACCGGGCCGAGAAGCAGCCGTCAGTGGCTCGTTGTTGCTGATGAGTTCCCAGAGGTCTCCGGGGTGGCAGCCGTGACCAACTCGGTGAGGACTCCGTGGCAGTCCTTGGGGTGCAGGAACGTGATGCGCGAGTCCATCGAACCCCTGCGCGGTTCGTCGTAGAGAACACGGACACCGCGGCCGCGGATCTCGTCCGACTCGGCGTCCACGTCGGCGGTGCCGAAGGCGATGTGGTGTACACCCTCGCCGTTCTTGTCCAGCCACTTCGCGACGGTGGAGTCCTCACGCACCGGCTCCAGGAGCTGGATGTACGAGGCACCGCCGTCGTCCGTGCCGTTGATCCGGAGCATGGCCTCGCGGACCCCCTGCTCCTCGTTGACCTCGGTGTGGAAGACCTCGAACCCGTACGTGGCACGGTAGAACTCGGTGGTCTTGTCCAGGTCGAAACAGGCGATCCCGATGTGGTCGATACGCGTCAGCATTGCCCCAGTGCAGCGTCTGCGTGCCCGGTTACGCAACGTGCGCACGGTCACACCCTTCGACCGGTGACCCGGGACCGTACCGCTCAGTACATTGGCGGAAGTCCCCTTAACCCTCGTTAACCTCCTCCTGCGCCTCGCGGCCGGGTGGACCCCACCCCGTGAGCCCGCGGCCCGGGGGACCCTCAGGAAGGGATCTGAACCTGATGACTGGTACGTCAGCTCGTACGGACGGCAGCACCTCGGTGATCGTCTCCGGTGCCCGTACGCCCATGGGGCGGCTGCTCGGCTCGCTGAAGTCCTTCTCGGGCGCCGACCTCGGCGGCTTCGCGATCAAGGCGGCGCTGGAGCGGGCCGGTATCGGCGGCGACCAGGTCGAGTACGTGATCATGGGGCAGGTGCTCCAGGCCGGTGCGGGCCAGATCCCGGCACGGCAGGCGGCCGTCAAGGCGGGCATCCCGATGAACGTGCCGGCCCTGACCGTCAACAAGGTCTGCCTCTCCGGGCTCGACGCGATCGCCCTGGCCGACCAGCTCGTGCGGGCCGGCGAGTTCGACATCGTCGTCGCGGGCGGACAGGAGTCGATGACCAACGCGCCGCACCTGCTGCCCAAGTCCCGCGAGGGTTACAAGTACGGCGCCGTCGAGATGCTCGACGCGATGGCCCACGACGGGCTGACCGACTCCTTCGAGAACATCGCGATGGGTGCCTCGACGGAGAAGCACAACACCAGGCTCGGCATCGCACGTCCCGAACAGGACGAGATCGCGGCGCGGTCCCACCAGCGGGCCGCCGCGGCGCAGAAGAACGGCCTGTTCGAGGCCGAGATCACGCCGGTGGAGATCCCACAGCGCAAGGGCGACCCCGTCGTCTTCAGCCAGGACGAGGGCATCCGCGGCGAGACCACCGCCGAGTCGCTGGGCAAGCTGAAGCCCGCCTTCGCGAAGGACGGGACCATCACGGCTGGTTCGGCGTCCCAGATCTCCGACGGCGCCGCGGCGGTCGTCGTGATGAGCCGCGCCAAGGCCGAGGAACTGGGCGTCGAGTGGCTCGCGGAGATCGGTGCGCACGGCAACGTCGCCGGTCCGGACAACTCCCTCCAGTCGCAGCCGTCCCGTGCGATCGAGCACGCGCTGGCGAAGGACGGTGCGGGCATCAAGGCCGCCGACCTCGATCTCATCGAGATCAACGAGGCGTTCGCCGCCGTCGCCGTGCAGTCAACGAAGGATCTCGGCGTCAGCCCCGAAAAGGTGAACGTCAACGGCGGTGCCATCGCCCTCGGGCACCCGATCGGGATGTCCGGTGCGCGTATCGTCCTGCATCTCGCCCTGGAGCTGCGGCGCAGGGGCGGCGGCACCGGCGCGGCCGCCCTCTGCGGCGGCGGCGGGCAGGGAGACGCGCTGCTGCTGCGGGTTCCGGGGAACGCGGGCCGGTAGGTCCCTCCGGTACGAGCCGGATGAGCCGGCCCCGGCGGGAGTCCGGGGCCGGCGGGCAGAGGGGTCGGCCCTGGGGCCGGCGGTCTGAGGAGCACAGAGGACAGGGGAGAGCGGCAAGCATGGCGGTGGACGTCTCCGAGCTGGTCGATCAGGCGAGAGAGGGCCGGCCGAGGGCCGTCGCCCGTCTCATCTCCCTCGTGGAGGGGGCCTCTCCACAGCTGCGCGAGGTCATGGCGGCGCTCGCGCCGCGCTGCGGCAACGCCTACGTGGTGGGCCTCACGGGTTCGCCCGGCGTCGGCAAGTCCACGTCGACGTCGGCACTCGTCACGGCGTTCCGGCGCGCGGGCAAGCGGGTCGGCATCCTCGCCGTCGACCCGTCCTCACCCTTCTCCGGCGGTGCGCTGCTGGGCGACCGCGTGCGGATGGGCGAGCACGCCTCCGACCCCGGTGTCTACATCCGTTCGATGGCGACCCGCGGCCACCTCGGTGGGCTGGCGTGGGCCGCGCCGCAGGCGATCCGGGTGCTGGACGCGGCCGGGTGCGACGTGGTGCTCGTCGAGACGGTCGGCGTGGGCCAGAGCGAGGTCGAGATCGCCGCGCAGGCCGATACGAGCGTCGTCCTGCTCGCCCCGGGTATGGGGGACGGGATCCAGGCCGCGAAGGCCGGAATCCTGGAGATCGGCGACGTGTACGTCGTCAACAAGGCCGACCGTGACGGGGCCGACGCGACCGTCCGCGAGCTCAATCACATGCTGGGGCTCGGCGAGGCACGCTCGCCGGGCGACTGGCGTCCGCCGATCGTCAAGACCGTCGCGGCGCGGAGCGAGGGCATCGGCGAGCTCATGGAGGCGCTGGAGAAGCACCACGCGTGGATGGAGGAGCACGGGGTTCTCACGGAGCGCCGCACGAAGCGAGCGGCCCGCGAGATCGAGACGATCGCGGTGACAGCCCTGAGGGAGCGGATGGGGGAACTCCGCGGCAGGAAGCGACTGGGCGCGCTGGCGGAGAAGGTCGTCGGCGGATCGCTCGATCCGTACGCTGCGGCCGACGAGCTGGTCGCGGGCGTGACGGAGGTCTGACGGCGCACCCGGTCCCGGCCACCGTGCTGTCACACACGCAAGAGGTGCCGCGACCTCAGGTCCCGGCGCCTCTTGCGTTGCGTTGGCGTCCTTGCGGTCCTCGTCAGTCGTCGTCGCCCTGATCGTCGGCGTCGTCGTCGCGGTCCTCGCCCTGGTCCCGGTCGTCGTCATCCTGGTCCGTGGCGGACTGGGTGACCTTGCCCGACCGGCCGTCGACGGTCAGTTCCGTCTCCTTGCCCTTGTCGGTCGTCTCCACCTCCCAGGTGGGGGCCTTCGCGTCGTCGTCGAACTCGACAGCCGTCACCGTGCCGTGCTCGGCCGCCTCGCGGGCCACGTCCTCGGCCGTGAGCTTCGAGCCGGGGACCGCGTCCTCTTCCTGTTCCGTCCTGTCGCTCAGGACCTTCTTCGTGTTCCCGTCGAGCCGGACCTCGTGCGACGTGCCGCCCTTGGTCACGTCGACCTCCCAGACCGGGCCCTGCTTGCCCGCCTCGAGGTCGATGCTTGTGACGGTGCCCGGGGCGGTCTTGAGGGCCGCTGCCGCCGCCTCGGCAGCCGTGATTCCGGCGTTCCCGGCCGCACGGCCCTCGTTCCTGTCGTCGTCCTTGCCGTCCTTGTCGTCCTTGCCGTCGTCGTGGTCGTCGTCCCGGTCGTCGGCATCGGCCGGGGACGCGGCGGAGGCGGAGGACGCAGACGAAGCCGAGGACGCAGCGGGCTGGTTGGCGTCGTCGCTGGCGAACGCCGCGACCGAGCCCCCGCCGATCAGCGCCAGGGCGGTGACGGTGGCGATGGCGAGCTTGCGCTTCATGGTTCCTCCCGAGTCGTTGCTGTGTGGGATTCACCGTGGCGGAAGGATGCTGAAGGGAGCCTGAAGCCACCTGAAGATCACTTCAGGTGCGATGGGGGAGAGTGGAGCCATGCGCCTGCTGATCGTGGAGGACGAACGCCGGCTCGCCCTCTCCCTCGCCCGGGGGTTGAGCGCCGAGGGCTTCGCCGTCGATGTCGTGCACGACGGCAAGGAAGGCCTGCACCGGGCCGGCGAGGGCACGTACGACCTGATCGTCCTGGACATCATGCTGCCGGGCATGAACGGCTACCGCGTCTGCGCCGCCCTGCGCGCGGCCGGTGACGAGACGCCCGTGCTCATGCTGACCGCGAAGGACGGCGAGTACGACGAGGCCGAGGGCCTGGACACCGGGGCCGACGACTATCTGACCAAGCCCTTCTCGTACGTCGTGCTGCTCGCCAGGGTCAGGGCGCTGCTGCGGCGCCGCACGCGCGGCGCCCGCACCCTGCTCCAGCTGGGCGCGCTCTGCGTCGACCCCGGGACGCGCCGCGTGAGCGTGGGGGAGCGGGACGTGGAGGTGACGGCGAAGGAGTTCGCGGTGCTGGAACATCTGGCGGTCAGGGCAGGGGACGTCGTCTCCAAGGCGGACATCCTCGAACACGTCTGGGACTTCGCGTACGAGGGCGACGTCAACATCGTCGAGGTCTACGTCAGCGCCCTGCGCCGCAAGCTCGGGGCGGGCTGGATCGCCACGGTGCGCGGTGCCGGATACCGGCTGGTGGATGCCGGTGCGTAGGTGGCCTGTCCGTACGCGCGCCGCGCTGGGCGCGACCCTCGTGGTGGCGGTCGCGCTCGTGGCCGCCGGGATCGCTGTGGTGGGAGTGCTGCGGGACGGGCTGGCCGGCAACGCGCGGCTCCAGGCGGAAGCGACCGCCCGGCAGGTGGCTGCGCAGGTCTCCGATGTGGACGCGTCGAGCGTCGGCGAGGACGTCGACGGGCTCGACGGCGACACGGACGAGCCGGTGCAGGTGGTCGGCCCCGCCGGAAGGGTGCTCGGCGCGGGGGAGACGCTGCGCGGCATGGGCCCCGTCGCGAGCTTCAACCGGCCCGAGAGCGACGAGGATCCGGAGGAGCGGGACGAGGACGACGAGGTCGACAGCGACAGCGAGGAACGGACGCTCTCCCTCCCCACGGACGACGACGGTTCGGCCAAGGCGGACTTCACCGTGGTCGGAGTGCAGGCGAAGACCCGCGACGGAACCCCCGTCACCGTCTACGCGGGCGCCTCGCTCAAGGATCAGCAGGAAGCGGTCTCCTCCGTCACGCAGGCGATGCTCATGGGACTGCCGCTGCTGCTGGTGGTCGTGGGCGGTGTCACCTGGCTCGTTACGCGGCGCGCCCTGCGGCCGGTGGAGGGCATCCGCAGCGAGATGGCCGGGATCATGGCCAGCACCGATCTGTCGCGCCGCGTGCCCGAACCGGACGCACGGGACGAGGTGGCGCGCCTGGCCCGCACGACGAACGACACCCTCGCCGCCCTGGAGGCGTCCGTGGAGCGGCAGCGAAGGTTCGTCGCGGACGTTTCGCACGAGCTGCGCAGCCCCATCGCATCCCTGCGCACACAACTCGAGGTGGGCGCCGCGCACCCCGATCTGCTGGATGTGGACGGAGCCGTCCAGGACACCGTGCGGCTCCAGCAGCTGGCAACGGACCTCCTGCTCCTCGCCCGCCTGGACGCCGGAGAGCGACCGGGGAACGCCCCGGTCGCGCTGGGCGCGCTCGTACGGGAGGAGCTGGCGCAGCAGGAGTGGGGTCCGCACCCGGTGGAGCTTGGGGAGATGGCCGACGGTCAAGTGACGGGCTCGCGGGCGCAGCTGGCGCGAGTGGTGATCAATCTGCTCCAGAACGCTCAGCGGCACGCGGCGTCGCGGGTCTCCGTGGCCGTACGGGAGGCCCGGGACGCGGGCGGCCGATGGGTCGAGCTGGAGGTCGGCGACGACGGCCCGGGCGTGCCGGAGGCCGAGCGGGAGCGCATCTTCGAGCGGTTCGTACGGCTCGACGACGCCCGCAGCCGCGACGAGGGCGGTGCGGGGCTCGGCCTCGCCATCGCCCGCGACGTGGCGACGCGGCACGGCGGGACCCTGACCGTCACGGAGGGCTCACGCTTCGTCCTGCGGCTGCCGGCCGCGGCCTGACCGCGGTGCGCGTCCGCGTCAACTCCCCGGCGTGCTCTGCCTGTTGAGGCCCGCGTGACGTGGCCGGAGAAGCGTAGGGTTGCCCCCTCGCGCAGCG
This sequence comes from Streptomyces sp. TAA486, assembly GCF_000426165.1. Taxonomy (NCBI): domain Bacteria; kingdom Bacillati; phylum Actinomycetota; class Actinomycetes; order Kitasatosporales; family Streptomycetaceae; genus Streptomyces; species Streptomyces sp. TAA486. The sequence continues at coordinate 56,113 of NZ_AUEV01000006.1, forward strand.
CGTGGCAGACACATCGGGGGAGCCTGTGGGAGTACGAGACGTACACAACACGGTCGTGAACAGCACCGTGGGGACCCTGATCCAGGCGGGCGTCCTCGACCTGCACGTCCATGTCGAGTTACCGGCCGGGCCCTCACAAGATCCGGTCGAGCTGGCGGCCGAGAGCCTCAGGGGCGCGCTCTTCCGGCAGTGGCGTGCGGAGGCGAGCGCCTGGGACATGGCGGCTCCCGAGCGCATCTCCGTCCGGTGGACGCTGAAGTGGGACTGCGCCGACCACGCGAGGAACGTGGGACTTCCGGGCAGCTCGTACGAGGTCCTGCCGAGCACCATGGCCGACGCGCTGGCCGATCTGCCGCACCGCCGGATGGTCCTGCTCGGCGGCCCCGGTGCCGGGAAGACGACGGAGGCGGTGCTGCTCGCTCTCGAACTGCTGAGGCGTCCTCGCTCCTCCTCGCCTCGTGCCACCGAGCACCGCAACCTGGTGCCGGTCGTGCTGTCCCTCGAGACGTGGGACACCGAACGCGAGCACTTCGATGCCTGGCTGACGCGGCGTATCACCGAGGACCACCGCGGCCTGCCCGGGGTCGACGGCCGCCACCCGGCCGCCCGACTGGTCTCCGAGCGCAGGGTGCTGCCGGTCCTGGACGGCCTGGACGAACTGCCCGCACACCGCAGCCGCGGGGTTCTCGACCGTCTGCGGTCGGAACTCACGGACGACATGCCGCTCGTCCTCACGTGCCGCAGCGACGCCTATCGCGAGCTGTTCAGGGAGGGGCGCGTGCTCCCTCGCGCCGCGGTCTTCGAGACCGAGCCGATCGCAGCGGCCGACGCCGTCGACTATCTGAAGCTGGCCGCTCAGCCTGAGCTCTCGCCCCGCTGGGAGCCGGTGTTCGAGGAGATGCTGGAAGTACCGCGCGAACCGGTTGCGGAGGCGCTTTCCACTCCGCTGATGCTGTGGCTCGCACGCAAGGTCTACGACGATCCGCAGGCCGATCCCGCGGAACTGGTCGACGTCGGCCGCTTCGCCACGGCGGCCGCGATCGAGAGTCACCTGCTGGACCGCATCGTGGATGTGACGTTCACGCGGCCGCCGGCCTCCCCGGACCGGCTGCACGCGCCCGGGCAGTGGAATCCGCTACGGGCCCGGCGCTGGCTCGCTCACCTCGCCCGGCACCTGGAGGCGCGGCGGATCACCGAGATCGCCTGGTGGCAACTGCACCGTGCCTGGCTTCCACGGCTGCTGGCGCTGCCCGCGCTGTTCGCCGTGAGCATCTCGCTCTCCTTCCTGGCCGATGCCGTCGTAGGCCTGGTCACCGACGACGGGCTGTACGACTCCCGTGCCGTCTGGGGCTATTCACTTCCGCTCCTGGGCGGGATGCTCCTGGCCAACGGCGTGCGGCTCACGGCAATGGTGTGGTTCGGTGACCGCCTCGGGGAGCCGCGCCGACGCTGCAACCCGCTCAAGCTCGGCGCCGCACTGCGCTCCGCAGGCAGGGCCACTTCGTTCCGGCGCGCGCTCAGGGCCTCGGCTGTCATCGTGACGCTGGGTCTCCCCATGTCGCTGTTCGCCCTCGGTTCGAGCAACCCACCGGCCTATCTGGCACTGACGGGGCTGGGGTTCGTGCTGCCCGCGATCCTCATGGTCGCCTTCGCCGCCCCCTCCGACACGGTCGACGCCGTCACCCCTCACGCCCTCCTGCGCAGTGAACGCGTGGCGGTGCTGCTGACCCTGTGCGTCGTGGCTCCCCTGGTCGGAGCCGGGAACGGCATGCCTTTGTGGCTGGACGACCTCAGCCCACGCAGCGGCTGGGAATGGGCGGTCCCCGCCTGGTTCGGGGCGGCAGCGATGCTCGTGGTGCTCTCACCCTGGGGGCGCTGGCTTCTGGCAAAGTTCTCGCTCGCCGCCTTCGGGAGGCTGCCCTGGTCACTGATGGAGTTCCTCGGGGATGCGCACCGCGTCGGCCTCTTGCAGAGCACCGGCGGGACGTACCGCTTCCGGAACCTGCGTCTGCAGCAGCACCTGGCCGGTGCGCCTCCGGCCGTGACGGCCACGACGGCCACGACCGCTGTGTCGGCCACGACGGCCACGACCGCTGTGTCGGCCACGACGGCCACGACCGCTGTGTCGGCCACGACGGCAGCCGTCGGGCCCGCGCAGGTGCCACCACCCCGCCCCGAACCGTCGCTGTCCGACGTATGGCGGGACCTGCCTCCGGTGTCCCGGTGGCCGGGCTGGTCGGTGAAGGACACCCCCGAGGGCTTCGTCATGGAGGGCCGCAGCCGCCGCGTGCCTCTGGCTCACTGGCCCCTGCTCGCCGCCTTCGCCGCCATGAAGATCGTGCAGATGATGGTCATCGGGCAGTGGGGCGAGCTTCAGGCGTGGACGGCGATCGCGTTCCTCCCTGCGGTCGGCCTGCTCATCAACCTCCTGGCGTTCATGCTGCCCCGCACCAGACTCGAACTCCGGCTGAACCAGGGCGGCATGGGCTCGGCCATCGGACGGCACCGGTGCAGCTACGCCTGGTCCGACGTGCATGAGGTCGGGGTCCGCAAGGTCTATCGGCGGGGCAGGGACACCCGGTACTACGGACTCCACGTGCGACTGCGGTCCGGCGCCCAGGGCCCGCAGTCACGTGCGTTCCCGGAGCACGACGGTTGGCATCTGATTCTTCCCACGCATTTCCACGACGCCCTGCCCCCGGACCTCAAGGAGGCGCTCGCCCGGTTCGGGCCCACTGTTCCGCGCTGACCGGGGGTGCCTCGGTGCCCCTGCGGCGCGTGGCCTGAACCGTGTACGGCACGCCACGGCAGGGGAGCGGGCGGGGCCACTGGGGTCTCTAGTTGTCGTCCTCCACCGGCACCGTCCCGTGCACGTCCCGTGCCTGGATCACGGAGCCCCCCACGGTTCCGCCGGTGATCCTGTTCTCCGTGTCCCCGCCGTGGTCGTGCGTGTCCGTGCGGCCGTGCGTGGAACCGAAACGCCGTGCCTGGGTCAGGTCCCCGCGTACACGCGTGCCGACAACGGTGTTGCTGACCTTGCCGACTCGGGCCGACGGCATGGGCGAGGCGGATGACCGCCGGTCGCGGCGCGCCGAGGCCGTCCCGTACACCGACAGTGCCAGGCTTGTCACGCCGACGAAGGCGCCGAGGACGCTGGCCAACTGATCGGCTGCTTCCAGACCTCGCTGCGCGAAGAGCAGGCCCAGCCCTGTCAGGGCACCGAGGAACACCAGGGCGCCGGCCCAGGCGAGTAAGCGTCCACGTCTCGTCATGAGCTCAAGTGTGGGGGATCTCCAGGTGCGCGCTCACACTGAACGTCTCCGCGGCAGCGCCCGGAGGTGACGGCGTCCTGTGGCGGCCTAGAAGCGGCCGCGTTCGGCGCGGAGTTTCTCGGCCACCGGCAGGAGCGTCTCGTGCAGGTGGTCGAGGTCCTCCGGCGACATGCGGTCGATGAGGTGGCGCCGAACGGAGTCGACGTGATGGGGCGCGACGCTGCGCATCGTCTCCCAGCCGTCCTCGGTCAGTACGGCGAAGAGTCCGCGCTTGTCGGACTCGCAGTTCTCACGGCGGACCAGACCCGCCTTCTCCATGCGCGTGATCTGGTGTGACAGCCGGCTCTTGGACTGAAGAGTGGAGGCTGCCAGGTCGCTCATCCGCATCCGGTGTTCCGCGGACTCGGAGAGGTTCACGAGGATTTCGTAGTCGTTCATGGTCAGGCCGAACGGCTGGAGGTCGCGCTCCAGCTGGTACATGAGCAAGCGGTTCACGTCCAGATGGATGCGCCAAGCTCTCTGCTCGTCAGCGGTGAGCCAACGGGTGCCGTTGGGGCCGTTGTCGGTGTCCATGTCCGAGACTCTACATAGCGCCCGTACAGATGTGCTCCCGTCCTGCACTCACAGTCCGAACCTGCGCTGCATGCCTCCGAGCTGGCCCGGGAGCTGCGGAGTCTGCTGGCCGCCGTGCTGGCCGCCGCCCGGTACGCCCGCCTCGTTCGGTACCGCACCCGTCGCCTGTTCCGCCATGAGCGTCTCGCTGGACTGGATCAGGACGGTGCCCGCCCCCACGAACTCGAACTGGTGCTCCTCGCCGGAGGCGCCGCCCATGCCCGTCATGGCCCTGATGCCGCCCAGCACGCCCTTGAGGTAGCCGTGGTCGTAGTGGTGGCAGGGCGAGGGGCAGTCCGCCCAGCCGACCAGGGCCTGCGGGTCGACCCGCACCGGCGGCTCGACGAAGTGCACCGCGCCGTTGGACGCGGCCACGAACTTGCCCGTCCCGATCAGCGTGAGGAACCCCGGGACGATCGACTGCTTGAGCGACAGCGTGGGCTCGAAGGCCAGGAGATTCCCGGAGCGCACCGTGAGGTTGCCGTCCTCCAGGTCGTAGGAGTTGACGTCGAAGGCACGGTCGGCGAGCAGCATCTTGCCGCGGCCCTCGGCGACGACCCAGTCGGCCGCGTGCAGCGGCGAGTGGAAGCTGCTCGCGACGAGGCCGTCGAGATGGCCGTGGCCGACGCCGCTGAAGTCGATCTGCCCGTAGTAGGCGATCATCTTGCCCTTCTGCAGGAACCACTGGCCGTTGAGCTCCACGCAGAAGGTGTAGGCGTTCACGTTGTCGTCGGACGGCAGGTTCGTGACGTCCAGGATCTGCGGGGCGGTCACAGCTTCTCCTCACTGGCCTGAACGAACACGGCGCCGTTTCCTGACAGTTCGAGCTGGAATCCCTCGCCCGAGCCGCGGCCCACCATGTCGCGCCAGCCGAGAGCCGTGGACAGCTTGTTGCGCACGTCGCCGTGGTGCGCCACGTAGGCCTGCGGGTCGACGTGCACCGGACGGTCCGGGGTGACCGGCAGCTGGATGATGCCGCCGTGCGCCATCACCGCCACGGAGCCCCTGCCCTTGAGCGTCGTGGTGAACAGGCCCTGGCCGGTGACCTGTCCGCGCACCATGCCCATCACGCCGCCGTCGGAGCCGAGGAAGAGCGTGCCCTGCTCGAGCGTCCCGTCGAAGGCGAGCAGGCGGTCGGCCTCGACGCAGAGGGTGTCGCCGTCCAGTTCGATCACCTCGACGTGGTGACCGCCGTGTCCGAACATCACGGTGCCCTGGCCATCGACGGTCATCAGCGGCGTCGCCTCGTTCGCCACACGGCGCCCGATCATGGACATCACGCCGCCCTGGCCGCCCTGCATGTTGGGTGTGAAGCGGACGTCACCCTTGTAGGCGATCATGGCGCCGCGCTGGCTGAACATCCGCTGCCCGGGCTGCACAAGGGCCTCGACCATCTTGGAGTTGATCTCGCGGAACGGCATCAGACCTCGCCCCCGACCGTGTTGCGCTCGCTGGGCTGGACGTAGACCAGCCCGTCCCCCTCGAACCTGATCTGGAACGACTCGCCCGATCCTTCGCCCATGAACGTGCGGAAGTTGACCCCGGACTGGAAGTGCTGCTGGAGGTTGCCCTGGTGCGCGATGTAGGCGCCCGGGTCGACCTGGAGCGGCATGCCTTGCGCGACCCTCAGGACCACAGCCGGCCCGTCGGACATGAGCGCGGCCTGCCCGCTGCCCTCGACGGTGGTCGTGAACAGCCCGTTGCCCTGCGAGGCGCCGCGCAGCCCCGTGAAGCTGGTACCCGTGCGCAGACCCGCGTCGGTGCAGAGCAGGTTGCTCGCCTCGACGTGCAGGGTCTCGCCGTTGAGCTGGACAAGGTTGATGTCGCTGGCGCGGTCCGCGAAGTAGCACGTGCCGTGCCCCTTCACCTCCATGACCGTCATCTGCTCGCCGGTGAGCCGCCGGGTCACCATTCCGCGGAGGCCCTCGCCGCCGCCTGACATCTTCTTGAACGCCATTTCGCCGTCGTAGGCGACCATGGAACCGTTCTTCGCTTTCACGGCGTCGCCGGTCATCGAGACGGCGAGCACTTTCGGACTGTGAAGTCGGAACTGAGGCACACAGGAAAACTACCCTGGTCTGGGCGGCGCTGGGCAGGGCTGCCACAATGGGGAGCGCTTGTGCATCACTTCACAAACGAGCGAGGTTCTCCCGTGTCGATCCTGGAAAACCCGACCGGCCTGGCGCCGAAGTCGGTCTCCGCTCTGCGCCGTCTGCGTCTGGTCTCGACGCCGGAGGCGATCTCCTTCCTCCTGCTGCTGGGCTGCTCCGTGCTCAAGCGCACCACCGACTTCGACGCCGTGCCCGTGATGGGCATGGTGCACGGCGTGCTCTTCATCATGTACGTGCTGTTCTGGGCCGACGCCTGGAACCGCGTGCGCTGGCCTTTCGGTCGTGCGGCTCTGATCTTCGTCCTGGCCGTGCTGCCCACCGGCGGCTTCTTCGCCGACAGGGTGCTGCGGCGCGAGGAGGAGGCCGGCGTGATCGCCGCCCGCGCCCGCAAGGAGCAGAGCTCGCGTCGCGCGAATGCCGAGAAGCCGTGATCGTCGCCTTCTCCGTGACGCCGCTCGGCGTGGGTGAGGACGTCGGCGAGTACGTCGCCGACGCGGTGCGAATCGTCCGCGACTCGGGGCTGCCGAACCGCACCGACGCCATGTTCACCTCGCTGGAAGGCGATTGGGACGCGTGCATGGACGTCGTGCGCAGGGCGGTCGAGGCCGTCGAGGCGCGCGCGCCTCGCGTGTCGCTCGTACTCAAGGCCGACATCCGGCAGGGCGTGACGGACGGCCTCAACTCCAAGGTCGCGTCCGTGGAGCAGCAGTTGAGCGGTGGGGAGCGGGAGCCCGGTCAGGGCTGAGATCCGTTCCCGCCGAGTAGCGCGATGCCCAACGGCGTGCATTCGTAGAGCACTTGGTGATGCACGCGGCGCGAGGTGAGCAGCCCCGCGTCGCGCAGCGCCGAGAGGTGCGCGGAGACCGACGAGGGCGCGAGCCCGAGCCGGCCGGCCAGTGCCGTCGTCGAGGCGGGCTCCTGCAACTCGCCCAGTACGGCAGCCCTGTTGGCGCCCATGAGACGCGCGAGCGCCTTGACTCCATCGGGTGTGGGCCGCTGCCACAGCCCCCCGACGCCGCGGGCGGGATAGATGACTGAGGGCCGCCAGGGTGGGGCGAAGCCGCTGGCGACGTCAGGCCAGATGAACGCGCTCGGCATCAGCAGCACCCCGCGTCCGGCCAACTGCTGGACCTGGTACCCCTGGTAGCTCCCGCGCACCGACAACCTGTCCCCGTTCCAGGACAGCCGGGGATGCAGATCGGCGAACAGGGCTTCCAGGCCGCCCTCGGCCAACTGCCGTGCGCGGTACGCGATGTCGGCCTCCAGCAGATCGCGCAGCCTGGGCCAGTCCCGTGCGACCAGCACCTCCCAGGCCCGTTCCGTGAGATCGGCGAGTTCCGTGACGGCCCGTGCCGGGTCCTCGATCATGGCACGTCCGCGCGGGGACTCGGCGGCCCCCGGAGTGCACGCCAGGGAGCGGGCCAACTCCTCACGGGCGACGGCGGGATCGGTGCCGCGTACCCGCTCCAACTCCTCGCCGAACGAGGCGACCCCCGACGAATCGGGCGGCGGTACGAGGAAGTCCGGTGAGTGGCCGCCGGACTGCGGCATCAGCAGCCACAGGGGCGTCAGGTCGAGATCGGCGGACACCGCACGGATCCTCCGCAGCCACGGCAGGTGGTAGCCGTGTCGGTCCGTGCGGCGAAGTGAGCGTACCGCCCCGTGGGTCTCGCACAGCGGTGACAGGGCGAAGCGGCAGCGCAGCAGATCCTCTGTGCCGAACTGCAGATGCAGTGGCATGGTCGTGCCCCCACTCCGGTCCCGTCCCCGGTCCATGTCTCTGCCTTGGCCTGGCCTGGTCTGGGACAGGGGCCTTGGCCCCGTCCTCGTCCCCTCGTGCTCGGGCCGCCGGTGATTCGCCCCGTGCCGAAAGACTAGAGAGCCCGGCCCGGCGGCGACAGGCTTCCGGCATGACCTCTCAGCAGGGCTACCGCGCCGTCTTCCGGGTGCGGGAATTCCGGTTCGTGTTCGCCGCCCATGTGCTCTCGTTGCTGGGCGGCGTCGTCTCGCACGTCGCGTTGCCTGTGCTGGTGTACGAGCAGACCGCCTCGCCCCTGATGTCCGCCCTCACCTTCGGCCTCGGATTCATGCCGCAGGCACTGGGCGGCGCCCTGCTCGCAGGGGTCGCCGAGAGGTACCCGGGGCGTCCGGTCCTGGTCGGCTGCGATCTGATCTGCGCGATGAGCGTCGCGGCCATGACTGTGCCGGGGACGCCGTCGGCGCTGCTGCTCGCGCTCCGGGCGGTGACCGCGTTCGTGCAGCCGCTCTTCGGCGGCGTGCGCGCGGCCGGGCTGGCCGAGATCCTCGTGGGCGACACCTTCGTGCTGGGACGCTCGCTCATCAGGATCTCGGCGCAGGCCGCGCAGATCGTCGGCTTCGCGGCCACCGGTCTGCTTCTCCTCGTGCTGCCGCCCCGTGGGGCGCTGCTGCTCACGGTCGCCGGGTTCCTCGCGTCCGCGGCGCTGCTGCGCTTCGGCAGCGCCCGGCGTCCCCCGGCGGCGGTGGAACACACTCGTGGCGGCACCCGCGCCCTCTTCGCCGACAGACGCCTGCGGGCACTGCTCGCCCTGTGCTGGCTGCCGCCCGCCTTCATCGTCGTACCGGAGGGGCTGGCAGCCCCCTACTCCGCGGAGATCGGCGCCGGGTCCCTGGGCGTCGGCCTGCTGCTGGCGGCCATGCCGGTGGGAGGTGTCGCTGCCGAGCTGGCAGTGGGCGCGCTGCTGAAGCCCGCCGTACGGGAGCGGCTCGTGCTGCCGCTCGCGGGCACCACCCTGTTGCCGTTCCTGCTCTTCGCGTGGCAGCCGGGGCTGCCGCTCGCACTGGCCGTGCTCCTCGTTGCGGGTACGGGCCTCGCGTACACGCTGGGCCTCGACCGCTGGTTCTTCGACGCCGTCCCCGAGGAGCTGCGGGCGCGTGCCATGACGGTGATGACGGCGGGCCTCATGACGGTGCAGGGCATGGGCATGGCCGCCGGCGGGATCGCCGCGGAGTTCATGCCGCCGCACCTGGCGATCGTGGCCGCGGGTGCCGTCGGCACGCTGTGCGTGCTGCTCGCCGTGGTCGCGGTGCGCGCGGCGCGGAAGACAGCGGAGACAGGGGACGCAGGGGAGGCGCCGGCCCTCCGCACGAAGACCGACGGGGACGGCACCGGAGGACCGGTCCCTGAGACACCTATGGCCGACATGTGAGCGCCCACTAGGGTTTACGGCGTGCCGAAGCCGCTCAGTCTGACGTTCGACCCGATCGCCCGCGCCGACGAGCTCTGGAAGGAGCGCTGGGGGTCGGTGCCGTCCATGGCCGCGATCACCTCGATCATGAGAGCGCACCAGATCCTGCTCGCCCAGGTCGACGCGGTGGTCAAGCCCTACGGGCTCACCTTCGCGCGGTACGAGGCGCTCGTGCTGCTCACCTTCTCGCGGGCCGGCGAACTGCCGATGTCGAAGATCGGCGAACGTCTGATGGTGCACCCGACGTCGGTCACCAACACCGTCGACCGGCTCCAGAACGCCGGCCTCGTCGCCAAGCGTCCCAACCCGGACGACGGACGCGGCACCCTCGCCTCCATCACCGACAAGGGCCGCGAGGTCTGCGACGCCGCCACCCGGGAGCTGATGGCGGCGGAGTTCGGGATGGGCGCCTACGACGCGGACGAGTGCGGCGAGATCTTCGCGATGCTCCGCCCGCTGCGGGTGGCGGCCCAGGACTTCTCGGAGGAGTAGGCGCCGCCGGCGCGAGGTACGGCCGCCGAGGCGATCGGCCGCGTGCGGGTACGTGCCGGGGGGCGGCGGAATGGCGTGCGGAAGGGCCCGTTACGCTCGTGGCCATGAAGAAGTCCGTACTGACCCGGTACCGCGTGATGGCTTACGTCACCGCCGTGATGCTGCTGGTGCTGTGCACCTGCATGACGTTCAAGTACGGCTTCGGCATGGGCGAGGATCTGACCTTCGTGGTCTCCCAGGCTCACGGTCTCCTCTACATGATCTACCTGGTCGTCGCCTTCGACCTGGGGCAGAAGGCCCGCTGGCCGTTCGGCAGGCTGCTGTGGATCCTGGTCTCCGGGACGATTCCCACCGCGGCCTTCTTCGTCGAGCGCAAGGTCGTGCGCGAGGTTTCGCCGCTGGTGGAGGACGGTCGCACCGCTGCCGCGGAGGCGTAACAGCCGCCCCGCGTACACCCGTAAGCCTCTTCTCCCGCATGCTTCACCGAACGATCGGTCGACAATTACTTGGACGTCCAAGTAAATTCGATGGTATGGACGCACACGCGATTGAAGAGGGCCGTCGCCGTTGGCAGGCCCGGTACGACGCCGCGAACAAGCGGGACGCCGACTTCACCACTCTGAGCGGTGACCGGGTGGCGCCCGTCTACGGGCCGCGCTCCGGGGACAGGGTGGAGGGCTTCGAGCGGATTGGCTGGCCCGGCGAGTATCCGTTCACGCGTGGCCTGTACGCGACCGGGTACCGGGGCCGGACCTGGACGATCCGCCAGTTCGCCGGCTTCGGCAACGCACAGCAGACCAACGAGCGCTACAAGATGATCCTGGCCTCGGGCGGCGGCGGGCTGTCAGTGGCGTTCGACATGCCGACCCTGATGGGCCGGGACTCCGACGACCCCCGCTCGCTCGGCGAAGTCGGGCACTGCGGCGTCGCTATCGACTCGGCCGCCGACATGGAGGTGCTCTTCTCCGGGATCCCCCTCGGCGACGTCACCACCTCGATGACGATCTCCGGCCCCGCGGTGCCCGTCTTCTGCATGTACCTGGTCGCGGCCGAACGTCAGGGCGTGGACCCCGGAGTCCTCAACGGCACTCTGCAGACGGACATCTTCAAGGAGTACATCGCCCAGAAGGAGTGGCTCTTCCAGCCGGAGCCCCATCTGCGGCTCATCGGCGACCTGATGGAGCACTGCAGCCGCGGGATCCCCGCGTACAAGCCGCTGTCGGTCTCCGGCTACCACATCAGGGAGGCGGGCTCCACGGCCGCGCAGGAGCTGGCGTACACGCTGGCCGACGGCTTCGGATACGTCGAACTCGGCCTGAGCCGGGGCCTGGACGTCGACACATTCGCGCCGGGCCTGTCCTTCTTCTTCGACGCGCACGTCGACTTCTTCGAGGAGATCGCCAAGTTCCGCGCCGCGCGCAGGATCTGGGCCCGCTGGATGCGCGACGAGTACGGGGCGACCAGTGAGAAGGCGCAGTGGCTGCGCTTCCACACTCAGACGGCGGGCGTCTCGCTCACCGCTCAGCAGCCGTACAACAACGTCGTACGCACCGCGGTCGAGGCGCTCGCGGCGGTGCTCGGCGGCACCAACTCCCTCCACACCAACGCCCTCGACGAGACGCTCGCCCTGCCCAGCGAGCAGGCCGCGGAGATCGCGCTGCGCACCCAGCAGGTGCTGATGGAGGAGACGGGCGTCACCAACGTCGCGGACCCGCTGGGCGGTTCGTGGTACATCGAGGCGCTCACCGACCGCATCGAGGCCGATGCGGAGAAGATCTTCGAACAGATCAAGGAACGCGGCCGCCGTGCCGTCCCCGAAGGGAACCACCCCATCGGGCCGATCACTTCGGGCATCCTGCGCGGGATCGAGGACGGCTGGTTCACCAGCGAGATCGCCGAGGCCGCCTTCACCTATCAGCGGGCGCTGGAGAAGGACGAGAAGAAGGTCGTCGGCGTCAACTGCCACACCTCCTCCGTCACCGGCGACCTGGAGATCCTGAGGGTCAGCCACGAGGTCGAGCACGAGCAGGTGCGGGAGCTGGGCCGCCGCCGCAAGGAGCGGGACGAGGCCGCCGTCTCCGCCGCGCTGGCCACGATGATGGAAGCCGCACGCGGCGACGCGAACATGATCGAGCCCATGCTGGACGCGGTACGCGCGGAGGCCACGCTCGGCGAGATCTGCGACGCGCTGCGGGAGGAGTGGGGCGTCTACACCGAGCCTCCTGTCTTCTGACGGGCGCGGCGGCTGTCCGCCGCCGCTCCGTCCGACCCGGCGTGCTGCCGGGGCGGGGGAGTCTCCGTACGATGTACGGCCGACCTGCAAAGGGAGCCGTACGTGAACACACCTCCGGACGCGGCAGGGCCACGGCCGCCTGAACTGAGCCGCCAACTCGGGCTCTTCGACGCGGTTGTGGTCGGCCTGGGCTCGATGCTCGGCGCCGGTGTCTTCGCCGCGCTCGCACCGGCGGCTCGGGCGGCCGGTTCCGGGCTGCTGCCCGGCCTCGCCCTTGCCGCGGCCGTCGCGTACTTCAACGCCACGTCCTCCGCCCGGCTGGCCGCCCGTTACCCCGACTCCGGGGGAACCTACGTCTACGGCCGGGAGCGGCTGGGCGAGTTCTGGGGCCACCTCGCCGGTTGGGCGTTCGTGTCCGGCAAGACCGCCTCGTGCGCGGCGATGGCGCTGACCGTCGGCTCCTACGCGTGGCCCGAGCAGACGCACGCGGTGGCCGTCGCGGCGGTGGTGGCCATGACGGCGGTGGACCACGCCGGGGTACGCAAGTCCGCCTGGGTCACCCGTGCCGTGGTGGCCCTCGTACTGGCGGTGCTGGCCGCGTTGGTGACCGCGCTGCTCACCTCCGGCGAGGCGGACGCCGCACGCCTCGGACCGGGCCCGGACGTCACCTTCTTCGGGGTGCTGCAAGCGGCGGGCCTGCTCTTCTTCGCCTTCGCCGGATACGCACGCATCGCCACCCTCGGCGAGGAGGTCCGCGATCCCGCCCGGGTCATTCCGCGGGCGGTACCGCTCGCCCTGGGCATCACGCTGTGCGTCTACGCCGCGGTCGCGCTCGCCTCGCTGTCCGTGCTGGGCGGCGCCGGACTGGCAGACGCGGGCGCCCCGTTGACCGAGGCGGCCCGCGAGACGGGGACCCCTGGGCTGGAGCAGGCCGTACGGGCCGGGGCCGTGGTCGCCGCACTGGGCGCGCTCCTGACGCTGATCCTCGGGGTCTCCAGGACCGTCCTGGCGATGGCCCGGGACCGCCGTCTTCCGCACGCCCTGGCAGCGGTGCACCCCCGCTTCCGCGTGCCGCACCGGGCCGGGCTCGCGGTGGGCGCCGTCGTGGCAGTGGTGGCCGCCACGGCCGACGTACGCGGCGCGATCGGCTTCTCGTCCTTCGGGGTGCTCGTCTATTACGCGATCGCCAACGCGGCCGCCTGGACGCTCACTTGGGACGGCGGACGGCGTCGCCGTCTGATTCCCGCGGTGGGCCTGGCCGGCTGCCTGGCCATGGCGTTCGCCCTCCCCGGTCCCTCGGTTCTCGCCGGGGCGGTGGTCCTGGCGGCAGGCGGTGCCGCCTTCATGCTGCCCCGCCGGGGCGGACGGTAGCGGGGGAGGTGAAGGTTCAGGGCACCGGCGTCAGGACGCGGACGCCGCCACCAGCCCGTGGAGGATCAGCGTGGTGAACCGGCCCGCCCACTCGGCGTCCACGGGTTCGGCGCTGACCAGCGTGCGGTGCACCACCGCTCCCGCGATGACGTCGAAGATCATGTCGACCAGCCGGGCGTCCTCGGCGGGGTCCGAGGAGTCCGCGGGCAACTCCCCGCGTGCCTGGGCCCGTTCGCGGCCCTGGAGGACGAGCCGCTTCTGCCGTTCCACGATCGCCTCGCGGATGTGCTCCCGAAGGACGGTGTCGTGTGTGGACTCGGCGACGACGGCCATCAGGGAGGCGTTGGTGGCTGGCCGCTGCAGGAGGTCGGCGAAGGCGAGCACCACGCACTCGATGTCTCCCCGCAGGCTTCCGCAGTCGGGCAGTTCGAGCTCGTCGAAGAGGGCCGCGACCGCGTGGACGACGAGTTCGCCCTTATTCGCCCAGCGCCGGTAGAGGGTGGTCTTCGCGACACCGGCTCGTGCGGCGACGTGCCCCACAGTGAGTTTGCTCCAGCCCAGGTCGACCAGTGCTTCACGGGTCGCTTCCATGATCGCGGCGTCGGCCTCGGCGCTGCGCGGCCTGCCTGCGCGGCGGGGCGAGGGCTCGGAAGAGGGCATGTCGTCAGACCATACCGGGCGGTCTGCCGCGGGGAACGACCGGATCCGGGCATTCGTGGCCGCAGGCAACCGGAATTGCGGGACACTCGAACGAACAGGGGGAGAGGGTGCCCCGCCCGGCAGGCCGCCGCACCCCGACAGGGTGTCCCGCCGCTGGACCGGCGCCGGGGGCCGGCGGGAACGGAAGAGAGCGGGGGGCTTGCGCGAGGGGACCCCGTACAAGTTACGCTACGAGTCGTATCGGAAAATGGGGTTCTCCGGTGCGACGACCACGACCACAGCCGGACGGGGAACCGGCGGGGAACACAGCACGGCGGGAAAGGGGGAGACTGGACTCATGCAGCCACGCAATATGTCCATGAGCGGAGTGGTCGACCTCTCCGCGGTGAAAGCGGCCGGTGAGGCCAAGCAGAAGGCGGAGCAGGCCAGGGCCCGCTCCGCCGAGCAGGGCGACGCCGGCCTTCCGGCGAGCCTGGTCATCGACGTCGACGAGGCGGACTTCGAGGCGCAGGTCCTCCAGCGTTCCGCCGAGGTGCCCGTCGTCATCGACTTCTGGGCCGAGTGGTGCGAGCCGTGCAAGCAGCTGTCGCCCGTACTCGAGCGCCTGACGCGGGAGTACGCCGGGCGTGTGCTGCTCGCGAAGATCGACGCCGACAATAACCAGATGCTGATGCAGCAGTTCGGCGTACAGGGGATTCCCGCGGTGTTCGCCGTCGTGGCCGGCCAGGCGCTGCCTCTGTTCCAGGGCGCCGCTCCCGAGGCGCAGATCCGGCAGACGCTCGACCAGTTGATCCAGGTCTCCGAGGACCGGTTCGGCATCACGGGCCTGCAGGGTGACCTCGCGGAAGAAGGCGCCCAGGAGGCCCCGGAGCAGCCCGCGGAACCGGAGGACCCGGCGCTCGCGGCGGCCCAGCAGGCCCTGGACACGGGCGACTTGAACGGTGCCGTGCAGGCGTACAAGAACGTCCTGTCGGGCGACCCCGGCAACACCGAGGCCCGAGTCGGCCTCGCGATGGCCGAACTGCTCGGCCGTGTGCAGGGCCTCGACGCTCAGCAGGTGCGCAAGGACGCCGCCGACAGCCCGTCCGACCTGGAGGCCCAACTGCGCGCGGCCGACCTGGACATGGCGGGGGGTCATGTGGAGGACGCGTTCGGTCGGCTTGTGGAGACGGTGAAAAAGTCTGCGGGAGAGGATCGGGAGACTGCGCGCCTGCGGCTACTTGAGCTCTTCGACGTGATTGGCGCGGAGGATCCACGGGTAGTCACCGCGCGTAGTGCCCTTGCACGCGTGCTGTTCTGACGGGGGTGTGCGGGGCCGCACGCTCGGTCACGACAGGTGGTTTTAGCGACATCAGCGGCTGTGTTTTACCAAAACTTGGTAATCGCAGTCGCTGTTACTCGCAGTAAATGGCCTCGCGCGCTTTCTTCTTGGATGTCCGGTTGGTTCCCGGTCCCCTCCCCCGGCGGCGGCGACCCTGTGTGTCTGCCCTATGCTGATCGGCCACCGAGCGGTTATCTGGCCGTTACTCACTGGTAACGCACCCCCTTGTGCGCAGCCTTCGGATAGACCACGATCGGCCAAGCTCGGTCCATTGCCCGCAGCCCGGCAACCATTCGGCGCTTCGCAGGTATTGGATCCCCACCGAGCAGGACCGGCACGCAAGCTTGTGCCCCACCCGAAACACCGCCGGTCCTCCGGACAGGGGGGTCTCTGCCGAACCGGCAGGGCCTGTCCGAACAAAGCAGGTTGCGCATGAGCGTGGCCAGTGGTTGTCGCTCGGGGGTGATCGCCGAACCTCGGACGTGACGTATCCGTACGTCTGTCGATGACGGCGCTCTCCTTCCCGAGGACGTAGCACTTCTCCCATCCCAGGTCAGGGAGCGGGCCGTTCAGGAGCGGTTCGTCCAGGCCGGAGATGTACGTCCGAGAAGGAGGAAAGTCATGGAGTCCCTGGCTCGTGGCGGGACCAGATGGAAGCGGTTCGCCGTCGTCATGGTGCCGAGTGTCGCTGCCACCGCAGCGATCGGTGTGGCACTTTCGCAGGGTGCGCTGGCGGCGTCGTTCAGCGTCTCCGGCCAGCAGTTCAAGGTCACCGCCGACCGTTTGGACGGCAAGGGCTTCGTCCAGTACGGAGCGGTCGACTCGACCAAGGCCGGCAAGAAGCCTGTCGCGGTCGTCGGCTTCAACGAGGCGAAGATCAGGAATCTTTGCCAGTCCGTCGTCGTGCCGGTTCCGGCATTCGGCGATGTGACGATGAAGCTGAGCGCGGGTACCGACTCAGCGGCCCCGGTCGAGGCCAAGAAGCTCTACATCGATGCTGACGACCTTGGCGCCAACGCCACGTTCAACAACATCGACATCGGCGTCGCTGCGGACAGCACCTCGAAGGGCCCCGGCCCGAACAAGGGCGACAAGTACGCGCCGGGATCGTTCGCCCAGCAGGCCGACAGCGCGACATTCACGGATGTCAAGCAGCGTGCCTGGGCGACCACCGCCGGTACTTTCAAGCTCAGCGGCCTCCACATGGCCGTGAAGAAAGGCAAGAACGAGTGCTACTGACAGGCACTCACTGACCGGATGGGTGCGGCGCGGCTGCTCCTTGCCGCCCCGCACCCGTCCGGTCTGTTCCACCAACGCAAGCTTTGTGCCAGTCCCGAGGAGCTGTACGACATGAGCGCCGAGACGCGACAAGGGCTGAAGACCGGATTCGGCCAGAAGCGCAGTTCGTTCCGGGACTGGCGCGGACAGCGCCCGTTCTGGGGCGGAATGCTGACGCTGCTCGCCGGTTTCCCGATCGCGTACATCCCGTATCACAACCTCACGTTGGGTTCCTTGACGATCCGGATGTCGACGACCGCGGGCGCAGGCTCGCTGATCATCGGCGTTCTGCTCGTGGTGCTCGGCCTGACGATGTGGTTCCAGCCACAGTCTCGGGTCTTCGCCGGTATCGCGGCGATTCTGCTGTGCCTGGTCTCCCTGGTCGTCTCGAACTTCGGCGGCTATGTGATCGGGTTCCTGCTGGGTCTCATCGGCGGGGCACTCGGTGTCTCCTGGGGTCCGGGAAAGCCTCTCGCGAAGCGCGAGGGCGACGGTGACGAGCCCGAGGACGTCAACTCGTCCGTCCGCAAGGCACCTTCGAGCCCCACTTACTCCTCGTCGGGCGACGACGGGACCAGGGACTCGGACACCGGCCGCATGAGGGGTACGGCACAGGACGACCTTTCAGTCTTTGGAACGGCTTCGTCGACAGGAGCCGATGTGAACCACGGGAACGGGAGGCACCGTGCCGGGTGACGAGGTTCAGGAGGAGGCGGTGCCGTCGGCGCAAGAAGCGTCCGACGCCGGCCGCGGAAGAATCGGAGGTCGCCACGCGGCCCCGAGGAAGCCGCTGCTGAACCGCCTGCATGTCCCCGCGGGCAAAGCGATAGCCATCGCGGCCATGCCGTCCGCGGTTCTGATGGGCATGGGGCTGACGCCTCAGCTGGCCAGTGCAAAGCCGTTGCCCAAGAACCCCTTCAAGGGCGGCGCCTGCGTGTCGCAGCCCGACAAGGATCAGGACGCGGAGGAGAAGGCCAAGGAGAAGGCCGAGAAGGAGAAGGCGGAGAAGGAGAAGGCGGAGAAGGAGAAGCAGGAAGACGCCAAGGGCGACTCCGACTCCTCCAAGCCTGAGCCGAGCCCGTCGGATCCGTCCGGCGACAGCGGTGGCACCGGCGGCAGCGGCGGGTCCGAGGACCCGGAGCCCAGCCCGTCACCGTCCGAGCCCGACGAGGACGAGGACGAGGGCGGCGGCCTCCTGGGCGGTGTGGGCGACGCCATCGGCGACATCCTCTCGCCCAAGGAGAAGGCGGAGAAGGAGAAGGCTGCCGAGGAGGAGAAGGAGGAGGAGAAGGCACCTTCTTCCGAGCCCTCCAACAAGGCGGACGAGCCTGCAGGCGGCGGTCTCGGCAAGGTCGGCGAAGACCTCAAGGACACTGCCGACAAGCTCGGCCAGAAGACCGAGCGCCTGGGCAAGGGTGCCAAGGACCTGGTGCCCCCGCAGGAAGGCCCCGAGGTCAGCGTCGGCAAGAACGGCGAGGGCTACCCGTGCGTCGAGGCGAAGAAGTCCGCCGGGAAGGACGAGCAGACACCGAACACTCTGCCCAACGACTCCTGGCAGCTGAAGGCGAGCTCGCTCGGTCTGCATGGCCTGGACTACGAGGGCGTACGCAACGTCCGCACCCAGGACGGAAGGACCAAGCAGGTTCTGAAGTTCACCGCCAGCAGCCTCGACATCGGCGACCTGCACCAGATCGTGAAGGGCCCGGACGGGCACAACTACCACGTCCAGGCAGCGAAGGGATCCACCTCCACGATCCGCGGCGGCAAGGTGACGATGTACACCGAGGAGCTCAAGGGCAACCTGTTCGGGCTGATCCCGATCACCTTCGACCCGGAGCACCCGCCGCCGCTGAACATCCCGGAGGCGTACTTCACCAACGTCGAGGTGAAGCAGGCCGGTCAGTTCGGTGGCAACCTGACGGTCCCCGGGCTGCACCAGTCGATCGACTGAGTCGACGCGAACCGTTCGACGGGAGCCGCCACACAGCTTCACCGGGAGCCGCAACACAAGGGCCCGCGACCTCAAGGAGGCCGCGGGCCCTGCTCGTTGCTTTGTTGCTCCCGTCCGCCGTGAAGGCGGTGGGGCGGTCAGCCGCTCGTGCCGCCGAGGTGGTGCACACGGACCATGTTCGTGGTGCCCGGGACTCCGGGCGGGGAGCCGGCTGTGATGAGCATCGTGTCGCCCTCGTCATAGCGCTGGAGCTTCAGCAGTTCCGCGTCGACCAGTTCGACCATCTCGTCGGTGTGCTGGACGTGCGGCACCACGTACGTCTCCACGCCCCAGCTCAGCGTGAGCTGGTTGCGGGTCTCGGGCTCGGTGGTGAAGGCGAGGATCGGCTGGCAGGCACGGTAGCGGGAGAGGCGGCGTGCCGTGTCGCCGGACTTCGTGAAGGCCACGAGCGCCTTGCCGTCCAGGAAGTCCGCCATCTCGGCTGCCGCGCGCGCCACCGAACCGCCCTGCGTGCGGGGCTTCTTGCCCGGCACCAGCGGCTGGAGGCCGCGGCTGAGCAGTTCCTCCTCTGCCGCCTCCACGATCTTCGACATCGTCTTGACGGTCTCCACCGGGTACTGGCCGACGGAGGACTCCGCGGAGAGCATCACCGCGTCGGCGCCGTCGAGGATCGCGTTGGCCACGTCGGAGGCCTCGGCGCGCGTGGGACGGGAGTTGGTGATCATCGACTCCATCATCTGGGTCGCGACGATCACCGGCTTGGCGTTGCGGCGGCACATCTCGATCAGCCGCTTCTGCACCATCGGCACCCGCTCCAGCGGGTACTCGACGGCCAGATCGCCGCGGGCCACCATCACGCCGTCGAAGGCCATGACGACGTCTTCCATGTTCGCGACGGCCTGCGGCTTCTCGACCTTGGCGATGAGCGGGACGCGCCGGCCGACCTCGTCCATGATCCGGTGCACGTCGCGTGCGTCGGCGGCGTCCCTGACGAAGGAGAGCGCCACCATGTCGCAGCCCATGCGCAGCGCGAAGCGCAGGTCCTCCACGTCCTTCTCGGAGAGCGCAGGGACGTTCACCGCCGCGCCCGGCAGGTTGATGCCCTTGTGGTCGGAGATCACCCCGCCCTCGATCACGATGGTGCGCACCTGGGATCCGTCGACCTCGACGACCTGAAGGGCGACGTTGCCGTCGTTGATCAGGACCGAGTCGCCCTTCGTGACGTCGCCCGGCAGGCCTTTGTACGTGGTGCCGCAGATCGTCCTGTCACCCTCGACGTCCTCGGTGGTGATGGTGAACTCCTCACCGCGCACCAGCTCGACGGGCCCCTCCGCGAAGGTCTCGAGACGGATCTTGGGGCCCTGGAGGTCGGCCAGCACACCCACCGCCCGGCCGGTCTCCTCCGCGGCCTTGCGGACGCGGTCGTACCGCTCCTGGTGCTCCGGCTGAGTGCCGTGGCTCATGTTGAAACGGGCCACGTTCATGCCGGCCTCGATCAGCGTTTTCAGCTGGTCGTAGGAGTCGACGGCTGGGCCCAGGGTGCAGACGATCTTGGAACGGCGCATGAGGACGATCCTAACGGTTTGTTCAAATGCGGAACGTATCGGGGGTGAAGTGGATCACGGGGTCAGTGACGAACCGGTGAACCCGCGTCGCTGACCAGCGCGTAGGTCTGCTCTGCGATCTCCAGCTCCTCATCGGTCGGTACGACGGCCACGGCGACGCGGGCGCCCTCGGGTGAGATGATCCTGGCCTCCCGGGCGGCCGGCCCATCCCGCTCCGCGTCGTTTCTCTCCTCGTCCACCTGCAGGCCCAGCCCCTCCAGACCGGCCAGCGCCGCACGCCGTACCGGTGCGGAATTCTCGCCCACTCCGGCGGTGAAGACCACGGCGTCGACGTGCCCCAGCACCGCGCAGTAGGCGCCGATGTACTTCTTGAGGCGGTGGATGTAGATGTCGAACGCGAGCCGGGCTGCCTCGTCCCCTTCCCCGACGCGGCGGGTGATCTCACGCATGTCGTTGTCGCCGCACAGGCCTACCAGCCCGCTCCGCTTGTTCAGCAGCTCGTCGACCCCGTCGACGGACATGCCCGCGACCCGCACCAGATGGAAGACCACGGCAGGGTCCACGTCGCCGGAACGGGTACCCATCACCAGGCCCTCAAGCGGGGTCATCCCCATCGAGGTGTCGACGCAGCGGCCGCCCCGTACCGCGGACGCGGAGGCGCCGTTTCCCAGATGAAGCACGATGGCGTTGATCTCGGAGGGGTCCTTGCCGAGCAGGCCGGCCGCCCTGCGCGAGACGTACGCGTGGGAGGTCCCGTGGAAGCCGTAGCGGCGCACGCGGTGCTCGTCGGCGGTGGCCGTGTCGATGGCGTACCGGGCGGCGTGCTCCGGGATCGTCGTGTGGAAGCTGGTGTCGAAGACGGCGACCTGAGGCAGGTGCGGGTTGAGGGCACGGGCGGTCGTGATGCCCTCCAGATTGGCCGGGTTGTGCAGCGGGGCCACCGGGATCAAGCGCTCGATCTCCGCGAGCACCGCGTCGTCGACGAGCGTCGGCCGCGTGAAGGTCTGACCGCCGTGCACCACGCGGTGCCCGATCGCGGCCAGTTGCGGGGAGCCGAGACCGAACCCGTCCGCGTCCAGTTCCTCCGAGACCGCCCGCAGCGCCGCCTCGTGGTCCGCGAACTCCTCGACGCGCTCCCGGCGTTCACCTCCTGAAGCCAACGGCCGGTGAAGGAGACGCGACTGCCTCTCGCCGATGCGCTCCACGAGCCCCGCGGCCAGCCGCGAGCCGTCCGTCATCTCCAGCAGCTGGTACTTGACCGAGGAGGAACCGGAGTTGAGTACGAGGACGCGGGTCGCGGTCACGGGGGGCTCGGCTTTCTGCGTGGTCCTGCGGCGGGTGGCGGGCGGCATGCGGGCGCCTGCGGCGGCCCGCGCACGACGATAGTGCCGCCGCACGCGCGGGGCGGGGTGGAGGCGCGTCCCGTCAGCCGGCCGTGCTGCCGCCGCGCTGGGCCTGGACGGCGGTGATCGCGACCGTGTTGATGATGTCGGAGACCATCGCCCCGCGCGAGAGGTCGTTGACCGGCTTGCGCAGCCCCTGGAGCACCGGACCGACGGCGACCGCGCCGGCCGAACGCTGCACCGCCTTGTAGGTGTTGTTGCCGGTGTTGAGGTCCGGGAAGATCAGCACCGTCGCCCGGCCCGCGACCTGCGACTCGGGGAGCTTCGTCGCCGCGACCGAGGGCTCCACCGCCGCGTCGTACTGGATCGGGCCCTCCACCAGCAGGTCGGGCCTGCGCTCGCGCACGAGTTCCGTCGCCTCGCGGACCTTGTCGACGTCCGCACCGGAGCCCGAGGTACCCGTCGAGTACGACAGCATCGCGATGCGCGGCTCGACCCCGAAGCGGGCGGCCGTCGTCGCCGACTGGACGGCGATGTCCGCGAGTTGCTGTGCGTCCGGATCCGGATTGACCGCGCAGTCGCCGTAGACGAGGACGCGGTCGGCCAGGCACATGAAGAAGACGGACGAGACGATCGAGGCGTCGGGACTCGTCCTGATCACCTCGAAGGCCGGGCGGACGGTCGCGGCGGTGGAGTGCGCGGCGCCCGAGACCATTCCGTCCGAGAGTCCCTCGTGCACCATGAGCGTTCCGAAGTAGGACACGTCCGCGACGACGTCGTAGGCGAGTTCGAAGGTGACGCCCTTGTGGGAGCGCAGCTTCGCGTACGTCTCGGCGAAGCGCTCCCGGAGCGGCGAGGTCTGCGGGTCCACGATCCGCGCGGACGCCTGTGCGGCGGAGGGCAGTTCGTCCTCGCCGAGCAGCGTGAGGTCGATGCCGAGCTCCGCCGCCCGCTTGCGTACGGCCGAGTGCTCGCCCAGCAGCGTCAGGTCGCAGATGTTGCGGCGCAGCAGTACCTCCGCGGCGCGCAGCACCCGCTCCTCGGCGCCCTCGGGCAGCACGATGTGGCGGCGGTGGGCGCGGGCCCTGTCGACGAGCTGGTGCTCGAACATCATCGGCGTGACGCGTTCGCCCCTGGCGACCGCGAGCCGGTCGGTCAACTGCCCGGTGTCCACATGTCGTTCGAAGAGGCCGAGTGCCACCTCCGCCTTGCGCGGCGTCGCGGCCGTCAGCCTGCCCTCCAGCGCCAGCAGTTCCGCCGCCGTCGGGAACGAGCCGCCGGAGACCCCCAGGACGGGTGTGCCGGGCGCGAGACGTGCGGCCAGCGCCATGGTCTCCGCGCCGGGCCGCTCGCCGAGTGTGAGGACGACGCCGGCGATGGCGGGGGAGCCGGCGGCGTGCGAGGCCAGTGCGCCCACGACGAGGTCGGCGCGGTCCCCGGGCGTGATCACCATGCATCCCTCGGTCAGGGCCGGCAGGAAGACGGGGAGGTGGGCCCCTCCGAAGACGAAGTCGCGCACGTCGCGGGCGAGCGCCGCCGGTTCGCCCAGCAGCATCTCGGCGCCGAGCTTGTCCCGTACCTGCGCGACCGTCGGGGCGGAGAGCGCGGGCTCCTCGGGCAGCACGTACACGGGCTCGGGAAGCTGGCCGGCGAGCTGGCGCGCGGTCTCGTCCCGCTCGGTGCCGCGCACCCGGTTGGCGATCATCGCGACGACGTCGCACCCGAGCGAGGTGAACGCGTGGTGGGCGTTGCTCACCTCCGACGCGACGGAGTCGGCGCTCTGGCCCTTGCCGGAGACGACGGGCAGCACCGAGGCGCCGAACTCGTTGGCCAGGCGGGCGTTGAACGTGAGCTCGGCGGGCAGCTGGGTGTCGGCGTAATCGGTGCCGAGGACGAGCATGGCGTCGTAGCCGGCGGCGGCCTCGTGGAAGCGCTCGACGAGGTGCGAGACCAGCTCGTCCTCGCCCCGCCCCGCCTGGAGCGCGGCCGCCTCCGTGTAGCTCATGCCGAAGGCGCTGTCGGTGGACTGCGTGAGCCGGTAGCGGCTGCGCAGCAGCTCGTGGAGGCGGTCGGGGCCGTCGTGCACCAGCGGACGGAACACCCCGACGCGGTCGACCCGGCGGGTCAGGAGTTCCATGACTCCCAGCTCGACGACCTGGCGGCCGTCGCCGCGGCCGATTCCGGTCACGTAGACGCTGCGGGTCACAGGTGTCTTCCTCTCGTCGCCGATCGGGCGGCCCGGGCGGCCGACCGTGGAATAGTTGGCCCGCGGGTGGATTTGCCTGAATTCCGCAAGCCCGGACGCCCCACGCCCTTGACCGTACCCGCGGACCGAGGTGAGTGGGCCGGTCGAGCGGGCAGGAGAGCCGGAGGAGCGGTCCGGTGGGCGGACGCCCGGTGCGGTGTGCGTTCAACACATGAAACACTCGGTACGGCTCAGACGGCTCACCGCAAGGACCGAGCAGCAAGAATCGCCCGCCCGGCGCGGGCCGACCGACGACCAGGAGACAGAACCCCCATGCGCATCGGAGTCCTCACGGCAGGCGGCGACTGCCCCGGTCTGAACGCCGTGATCCGTTCCGTCGTCCACAGGGCAGTTCACGACCGGCACGACGAAGTCATCGGCTTCGAGGACGGATTCACGGGGCTGCTCGACGGGCGCTACCGCTCGCTCGCCACCAACGACGTCGCCGGGATCCTCGCCCGCGGCGGAACCATCCTGGGGTCCGCGAGGCTCGAGCGCGACCGTCTGCGCGAGGCGTGCGACAACTCCGAGGAGCTGATCGACCGGCTCGGCCTCGACGCGCTGATCCCCATCGGCGGCGAAGGCACCCTGACCGCCGCCCGGATGCTCGCCGACGCGGGCCTTCCGGTCGTCGGCGTCCCCAAGACCATCGACAACGACATCTCCGCCACGGACCGCACCTTCGGCTTCGACACGGCCGTCGGCGTCGCCACGGAGGCCATGGACCGCCTCAAGACCACCGCCGAGTCGCACCAGCGGGTCATGGTCGTCGAGGTCATGGGGCGGCACGCCGGGTGGATCGCGCTGGAGGCCGGGATGGCCGCGGGTGCGCACGGCATCTGCATCCCGGAGCGGCCCTTCGAGGTCGACGACCTGGTGAAGATGGTCGAGGAGCGCTTCGCGCGCGAGAAGAAGTTCGCCCTGATCTGCGTCGCCGAGGGCGCGCACCCCGCCGCTGGATCGATGCCGTACGAGAAGGGCGTCATCGACCGGTACGGGCACGAGCGCTTCGTCGGCATCGGCAACCAGCTCGCGAGCGAGCTGGAACACCGCCTCGGCAAGGAGGCCAAGCCGGTCATCCTCGGCCACGTGCAGCGCGGCGGAACGCCCACCGCCTACGACCGGGTTCTGGCCACGCGCTTCGGCTGGCACGCGGTCGAGGCCGCCCACCGCGGGGACTTCGGCCGGATGACGGCCCTGCGCGGCACCGAGATCGTCATGACGCCGCTGGCCGACGCGGTGAGCGAGCTGAAGCGTGTGCCGCAGGACCGCATGGACGAGGCCGAGTCGGTCTACTGAGCGGGCCCGACGGTGCCGGCGTCGCTCGTGGCCACCACGTAATCCAGATGCTCCCGGCCGCGCGGCTCGCCCATCGTCGACGGGATTCACGGGCGGCGCCGCGCCGATGATGCCGAGCGTGGCGATGCAGGGGGCGGTGACCCGAGCCGATCTTCGCCGCGCATCCGGTGGCGCGCGGCGCGGACGCGGAGGCCGTCACAACCGCACTGGCCGCCCTCACGGGCTACTTCGTCCAGCAGTCCCGGCTGCCCGCGCGGCCCGGCCGTTCAGCCCTTGACCGCACCGCCCAGCGTGAAGCCGCCGCCGAGGCGCTTCGCGATGAGGATGTACAGCAGCAGCACGGGCGTGGAGTAGAGGATCGAGAACGCGGCGAGTTCACCGAAGGCGATGGAGCCGAGGTTGCCGAAGAAGGTGAAGATGCTGACGGACGCCGGGAGTTGCTCGGGGCTGATGATCAGCATGAAGGGGACGAAGAAGTTCCCCCACATGTGGATGAAGCTGTAAATGGTCACCACGGAGAAGCCGGGGCCCATCAGCGGCAGGATCACCTTCGTCAGCGCCTGGAACCAGCTCGCGCCGTCCGTCCAGGCGGCCTCCTCGAGCGCGATCGGCACGCCGTCCATGAAGTTCTTCATCAGCCAGACCGCGAAGGGCAGTTGCGAGGTGGCGAGGAAGAAGGACGTGCCGTGCATCGTGTCGATCAGGTTGACCTGCACGAACAGTCCGTAGACAGGCACCATGATGGCCGTGATCGGCAGGCAGGTGCTGAAGAGGATGGTCAGCAGGTACGGGCGGGAGAAGCGCGCCTTGTAGCGGGAGAGCGGATAGGCGGCCAGGGCTGCCGCGGCGACCGTCATCAGCGTCGCGCTGCCGCACAGCAGGAGACTGTTCAGCATCGGCGTGAAGGTGATCTCGTCGGTCAGGACACGGGAGAAGTTGTCCGTCGTCAGGCCTGACGGGGGAGCGACCTTCATCGACGGGTCGGTGTCGACCGAGGCGAAGATCAGCCACACCAGCGGGAGCATGAATGCCCCGAGGACGACGAGGAGTCCGAGGTCGGCGGCCAGCCGCTGCCGCGTGGTGCGGCTGAGCGTCGGCCTGGTGCGTACGGGGCGCCGCCGGGGCCCCGCGCCGGTGACGGCCTTCGTGGTGCCGGGGGTTCCGGAGATGGCTGCCATGCGGTCTCAGACCTCCTCGCGCATCAGGCGCAGATAGACGACCGAGAACAGCGCGCCGACCACCAGCAGAAGCAGTGCCACCGCGGTGCCGTAGCCGATGAGGGACTTGTTGAACGCCTGGTCGTACATGAAGATCGGCAGCGTCTGGCTGCGGTTGCTCGGTCCGCCTCGCGTCATGGCCCAGATCAGTCCGAAGACCGAGAGTGTCTGCAGGGTGTTGAGCATCAGGTTGGTGCCGATGGACCGGCGGATCATCGGCAGGGTGATGTGCCACAACCGCTTCCATGGGCCGGCGCCGTCCACCTCCGCAGATTCGGTCACCTCTTTGGGGATCTCCGAGAGCGCCGCCGAGTAGACCAGCATCGAGAAGGCCGTACCGCGCCAGACGTTCGCGAAGGAGACGGCCATGATGGGCAGTGTGAACAGCCAGTTCTGGGACGGCAGATGGAGGAAGGCCAGGATCTCGTTGAGCGTGCCCTCCTTGCTGAAGAAGGTGTAGAGCAGGAAGCCGGCCACGATCTCCGGGAGCACCCACGCGCAGATGACGACGGCCCCCGTGATGGACCGGATCGCCTTGGTCGAGCGTGCCATCAGGGCGGCCAGCGTCAGACCGAGGGTGTTCTGGCCGAGGATGGACGAGACGAGTGTGAAGACCAGCGTGAGGATGACGGAGTTGCGGAAGTTCTCGTCCCCGAACGCCTTCTTGAAGTTGTCGAAACCGACGAAGGACGCCGAGGCCTGCCCCGTCAGTTGCATGTCGGTGAAGGCGATGTACGCGCAGTAGGCGATGGGTCCGGCGAGGAAGAGCAGCAGCAGGACGGTCGCCGGGGCGATGGGCAGCCAGCGCCACGGGTTCCCCCGTCGTGGGGGCCGCTGGTCCCGGGGCGGTTCGCCTCGCCCCGGGACCTCCTTGCCGACGACGCTGAGGTCGGTGGCGCTCACTTCTTGATGACCGCTCCGTTCGTGATCGACTCGAGTTGTGCGTCATAGGACTTGGCGGCCTCGCCGACCGATGCGTCGCCGGTCGTCACGCCCTCCATGGCCTCGGTGATGGCGGTGGAGACCTGGGGATAGACCGGCAGCGTCGGGCGGTACTCGGTGTGCTCGACCCGCTTGGTGAAGAACTTGATGCCCGGCATCGAGTTCAGGTACTTCGGGTCGGCGGCGACGTCCTGGCGCACGGCGATCTGAGCACCGCGCACGCACCATTCGACCGCGTTCTTCTGGCTCTGCATGTGCTGGATCATCTTCCAGGCCAGGTCGGGGTTCTTCGACTTCTGGGGTATCGACCAGGTCCAGCCGCCGGACATGCTCACCTCGCCGGGTGCCTCCCCGTTCTGGGTCGGCATCGGGGCCATGCCCATCGTCTCGTCCCACTCGGGCCAGGGGCTGCCGCCCGTCTTGATCCACTGCTGTCCGAGCCAGGAGCCGTCGAGGGCGATGGCGAGCTTCTCCTTGGGCAGCAGGTCGGTGACCACCTTGGTCTGCATGGTCGGGCTCAGCGCCTGATCGACCTCGGGACCGAGGCCCTCGCCGTAGACGGTCTCGACGAAGTTCAGGCTGTCCTTGAATCCCTGACTGCCCTTGACCCACTTCTTCGAACCGGGGTCGTAGAGCGGGTCCTTGCCCGTGCCGTAGAGCAGCATCTCGAAGCCCTGCATGGCCGCGGCCTCCGCGACCGCCTTGCCCGTGAAGACGTTCAGCGGGATCTTGTCCGGGACCTTCTTCTTGACGGTACGGGCGGCCTTCAGCACGTCGTCCCAGGTCTTGGGCTTCCAGTCCTCAGGGAGCCCGGCCTTCTTGAAGATCTTCTTGTTGAACCACAGCGCCCGGGTGTCCGTGCCGTCCGGCACGCCGTATATCTTCCCGTCCTGCGCCTTGGCGGCCGTCTTGGCCGTGTCATCGAACTGCTTCCAGTCGCCCCACTTGCCGATGTAGTCGTCCAGCGGGCGGAGATAGCCGCTCTTGATGTCGGAGTTGATGAGGAAGGTGTCCTCGTAGACCAGGTCGGGTGCGGTCTTCGGGGAGCGCATCATCTGCTGGAGCTTGGTGACGTAGTCCTGCGCGGAGGCCTGGATCGGAATGATCTTGACCTTCTTGCCCTTGTTCTTCTTCTCGAACTCCTTGGCCATGTCTTTGACGTAGTTGTCGCGGACGGTGACCTTGTTGTCCGTGTCCTTGGGGAAGGCGATCTTGATCGTGTTCGGGTCGCTGCCGGTGCCCCCGCCGCAGGCTGTGAGCGTGCCTGCGGCGAGGACTGCGGCGATACTGAGGACCAGCGGACTGGTGCGGCGCACGGGCATCACGGGCATGACCTCCTCGGGCCACGGCCGGGGCGCCATCTGATGCCGCAGGCCGCGTGGGACGGCTTTGTCCGTACAATCTCCCGGTCCGCCGTGTCCAGGTCAATGGGCCTGCAGAGGCGCAGTTCATCACCGTGACAACGTTGTTATGAACGTCCGCCGGGGGCGGGTCACCGCGCGCCGGTCACCGTTGCCACGGTTCGCCCTCAACCGGTATAGCCCGCAAGGATCTTGGAGAACTCCCAGGGCTGCTGATCGACTCCGCTGCAGGAATCGGCGCCTCCGCCGTCGCAGGGACGGTCGCGGTTGACGGACCAGAAACTGGCCCGCGCCAGGTGGTGTTCCTTGGCGTAGTCGACCATCGCCTTGAAGTCGGCGGGGGATATGGACTCGCCCTGCACGTCGGTCTTGCCGTTCATCGAGGAGAAGCCGACCTTGCGGTACGCGTCCTCGGTGGGGATGCCGTACGCCTCGCCGACCGTCTTCGCCAAACCGTCCACGGCGGACTTGGTGGCTCCGGCCATGTCGGTGGTGCCGTCGCCGAAGTCGAAGGGCATGACCGTCCAGCCGTCCACGTCGAGTCCGGCGTCGGCGCCCTTCTGGATGAGGTCCTGGCCGTTGGCGTTGGGGCCCTGCGGCGTCGTCCCGAACGTCAGATAGACCTTGGTGCCGGCGTTGCCGTCCTTGACGATCTTCAGCGCGTCGATGACGCGCTTGCGGACCTCGGCGTTCTCGAACTCGGTCGATTCGATGTCCACGTCGATGGACTTGAGCCCGTAGGCGTCGATGACCTTCTGGTACGCGCCGGCCAGCTCCTGCGCGCTGGAGCACGCCTCGCCGAGCTTGTTGCCGCTCCAGCCGCCGATGGACGGGGTGATGTCGCCGCCCGCGTCCTGCACGGCCTTGATGGTCTGTGCGTCGACTCCGCCCTCCAGCGGCCTGCTTCCGTCCCAGGCGGGCGAACAGCCACCGTCGGAGAGGACGAAGGCCATGGTGAGCTGGGTCAGCCCGGTCTCCTTGATGAGGTCGGCGGCGTTGGGCGGGTTGCCCCAACCCAGGTAGAGATACGGGCCGTTGAGGCCGCTCGGGGCCGCCGCGGAGGACTCGGCCCTGTCGGTGTCTCCGCTCTTCTCCGAGGTGGCGTATGCGTTGACCGCGAGTGCGGCCGAGCCGGTGAGGGCCGCGGCCAGCGCGAGCGCGAGACGTCTGCGCGTGATGTGGGGGCGCACGTCGAACTCCCGTCATGGGGTGGGGGATGGGGAAGCGTGAATCGCCCGGGACGACAGAGGGCCGTCGCGGAGGCGTGCTGCGCCCGCACGCTAGCGCGAGGGCATTGGTCCAGACAATAGAAAAGTAAGGAAAGGTTCCAGTCGATCTCCGGGCCGCAGCTGCCCGTACGGTTCCTCGTCCGGTCCGCGGGGCGTCAGCCGCGCCAGCGGTAGCACAACTCCGGGCGCCCGACCTGCCCGTACTGCGGCTTGCGGCCTGCGCGGCCGTCCTCGACCAGGTGCTCCAGATAGCGCCGTGCCGTGATCCTGTTGACGCCGAGCGCTTCCGCTGCGGCACTCGCCGAGAGCCCCGCGTCGCCCGCTTCACGCAGCGCCCGCGTCACCGCCTCCAGCGTGGCTTCGCTCAACCCCTTCGGCAGCGCGGCGGATCCGGGCGCGGAGCGCAGCCCCGACAGCGCCCTGTCCACCTCGGCCTGGCTGCTCGCCTCACCGTCCGAGGTCGCCGTGGTGCTGCGGAACTCCGCGTAGCGGCAGAGCCGTTCGCGCAGCGTCGGAAAGGTGAAGGGCTTCAGCACGTGCTGCACGACGCCCAGGGAGACGCCCTCCCTGATGACGGTCAGATCGCGTGCCGAGGTCACCGCGAACACGTCGGTCGTGCGTCCGGCGGCGCGCAGCGACCGCAGCAGCGCCAGGCCGTGACCGTCCGGGA
The DNA here is from genome assembly GCF_000426165.1 of Streptomyces sp. TAA486. Classification (NCBI taxonomy): domain Bacteria; kingdom Bacillati; phylum Actinomycetota; class Actinomycetes; order Kitasatosporales; family Streptomycetaceae; genus Streptomyces; species Streptomyces sp. TAA486. The sequence goes on from NZ_AUEV01000006.1 coordinate 86,512, forward strand.
GGTACAGGTCGAGCAGGATCAGGTCGACAGGAGTCCGCTCCAGCACGCGCAGCGCCTCGGCCCGCGAATGCGCGACGCCGGCGACGGCGAAACCGGGGACGCGGGAGACGTAGAGCGCATGCGCGTCCGCGGTCACCGGATCGTCCTCGACGACCAGGACCTGGACGGGCGGGGCCGCCTCCCCCGTCCCGCTCACTGCTCGTCCCGCGGAAGAGGAAGCCGCACCGCGAACTCCGCGCCGCCCTGCGCCGTCGTCCCCACATCCACCGTGCCGCCGTGACGTCGCACCGCCTGCCGCACGAGAGCCAGACCGAGGCCGCGTGGGGCCCGGCCGCCGGCGCCGTTGCCGTTCTTCCGTTCGTCCTCCCCGACGGAGGGCCCTGAACCGCCGTCCGTGCGCGGCACTTCCGCGCCCTTGGTGGACCAGCCGCGTTCGAAGACCGACTCGATGTCGTCCGGCGCGATGCCGGGTCCGCTGTCGGCGACCTTCAGCAGCAGCGCCGTGCTGCCCTTCTCGTCGCGCTCTCCGCGCACGCTGACACCTACGCGGGACGTGCCCTGCCCCGCGGCGGAACCGGCGGCCGCGTCGACCGCGTTGTCGATCAGATTCCCCAGCACGGTGATCACATCGCGGTGCGGGAGGCTGGCAGGCAGCAGACCGTCGTCGATGTGGCTGTCGGGACTCAGCGACAGTTCGACGCCGCGTTCGTTCGCCTGCGCCGCCTTGCCGAGCAGCAGCGCTGCCAGCACCGGTTCGGCGACGGCCGCGACCACCTCGTCCGTGAGGGCCTGTGCCAGCTCCAGCTCTTCGGTGGCGAACTCCACGGCCTCGTCCGTGCGCCCCAGCTCGATCAGGGAGATGACGGTGTGCAGCCGGTTCGCGGACTCGTGCGCCTGCGACCGCAGAGCCTCCGCGAAGCCGCGCACCGAGTCCAACTCGCCCGCGAGCGACTGCAGTTCGGTGTGATCCCGCAACGTCACGACCGTGCCCCTCTGCTCACCGCCGTCCACCGGCGAGGTGTTGACGAGGACCACGCGGTCCTCGGTGAGATGCACCTCGTCCACGCGGGGCTCGGAGGCGAGCAGCGCGCCGGTCAGCGCTCTGGGCAGGCCGAGCTCCGCCACGCTGCGCCCCAGCACCTCGGGCTCGTCGCCGCCGTCTTCGCGTTCACCCACGCCGTTCCGTACGCCCCGCAGCCCCAGCAGCTCCCGCGCACCGTCGTTGACGAGGGCGACCCGCTTCTGTCCGTCCAGCATCAGCAGTCCCTCGCGCACCGCGTGCAGCGTCGCCTGGTGGTAGTCGTGCATGCGGCTCAGCTCCGCCGCGTTCATGCCGTGCGTGTGGCGCCTCAGCCGCGCGTTGATCACATACGTGCCGATCCCGCCGAGCGCGAGCGCGCCCGCCGCCACTCCGAGGAGCAGTGTGACCTGACGGCGCAGCTGCTCCGTGATCGTGTCCACGGCTATGCCCGCGCTGACCAGCCCGACCACACGGCCGTCGTCCCAGATCGGCGTCACCACGCGCACCGACGGTCCGAGCGTCCCGGTGTAGGTCTCGCTGAAGCTGCGCCCCTTCACTGCCTGGTCGATGTGCCCGACGAAGCGGCCTCCGATCCGCTCGGGATTCGGGTGGGTCCAGCGGATGCCCTCGGTGTTCATGATGGTCACGAAGGTGACACCGGTGTCGCGGCGGACCTTTTCCGCGTACGGTTGCAGCTCCTCGCTCGGGCGGGGGGTGCGGATCGCCTCCCGTACGGACGGGGAGCGGGCGATCGCGCCGGCCGTCGCGGACGAGCGGTGGCGTGCCGACTCCTCCGCCTGCATACGGTCCGTGACGTATCCGAAGACCGCGCACCCCGCCACCACGACCGCCACCAGCACGACCTGCATCGCGAAGAGCTGGCCGGCCAGGCTGCGGGGAGGCCGAGGTGTACGGGGAGTGCGCATGCGGCCAGTCTGCCTCGTGGGAATTCGGTGCACGTAATGCACGTAAGCGTGACGGGCGTCACGCGGCGATGCATAGTCACCGGGACCCGGACATGGGCCCGCAGTCCGGCCCCCGGGTCCGAGCCAGAGCAGTGACGACGCAGAACGAGGAGCCCGACGTGTCTCAGCAGACACCGCCGCCCACGCCGACGGCGCCGCCGGAGCGGACGAGGCGGGACCGCACGCATTACCTGTACCTGGCCGTGATCGGTGCCGTCGTGCTCGGCGTGACCTTCGGCCTCATCGCGCCCGACACGGCCAAGGAACTGAAGCCGCTCGGTGAGGGCTTCGTCGCCCTCATCACCATGATGATCTCGCCGGTCATCTTCGTGACCATCGTGCTGGGCGTCGGCTCGGTCCGTAAGGCCGCGAAGGTCGGAGCCGTGGGCGGTCTCGCGCTCGGCTACTTCCTGGCGATGTCCCTGGTCGCCCTCACGATCGGGCTGGTCGTCGGGAACCTCCTCGACCCGGGCAGCGGTCTGCATCTGACCGAGGAGGCACGCAGCGCCGGCGCCGCCGAGGCGGAGGGCGCAAGTGAGGGGACGGCCGAATTCCTCATCGGCATCATCCCCACCACGATGGTGTCGGCCTTCACCGAGGGCGAGGTCCTGCAGACGCTGCTGATCGCCCTGTTCGTGGGCTTCGCGCTGCAGGCGATGGGCTCGTCGGGCGAGCCGATCCTCCGCGGGATCGGACACATCCAGCGCCTGGTCTTCCGCGTACTGGCGATGGTGATGTGGGCGGCCCCGGTGGGTGCCTTCGGCGCCATGGCGGCGGTGGTCGGGGAGACCGGCCTCGACGCACTGAAATCTCTGGCGATCATCATGTTCGGCTTCTACGCCACGTGTGTCGTCTTCATTTTCGGGGTGCTGGGGCTGCTGCTGAAGGCGGTCACGGGGATCAACATCCTCGCGCTGTTCAAGTACCTGGCCCGTGAGTTCCTGCTGATCCTCTCCACCTCCTCCTCCGAGTCCGCGCTGCCGCGGCTCATCGCGAAGATGGAGCACCTGGGAGTCAGCAGGCCGGTCGTCGGCATCACCGTGCCGACCGGCTACTCCTTCAACCTCGACGGCACGATGATCTACCTGACGATGGCCTCGATCTTCGTCGCCGAGGCCATGGGCGACCCGCTCACGATCGGCCAGCAGATCTCCCTGCTGATCTTCATGTTCGTCGCGTCCAAGGGCGCCGCCGGAGTCACCGGCGCCGGACTGGCCACGCTCGCGGGCGGACTCCAGTCCCACAGGCCCGAACTGCTCGACGGCGTCGGGCTGATCGTCGGCATCGACCGCTTCATGAGCGAGGCCCGCGCCCTGACGAACTTCGCGGGCAACTCGGTGGCGACGGTCCTGGTCGGCACTTGGACCAAGGAGATCGACAGGACGCGGGTGCAGCAGGTCCTCTCCGGTGAGCTGCCGTTCGACGAGTCCTCGCTCCTGGACACCGGCACCACGGACGGCCGGGGTGGCGCGGCCGGGGACGCGGATGTGCCAGGGGCCCGCTCCGGCGAGTCCTCGGAGCCCGTCTCCACGACGAAGAGCGACAGCTGACACCGTCCGCTCCGCTCATCTGACACGAGCGAGGCCCGCCCGGTACGCCGTACCGGGCGGGCCTCGCTCGTGACGCAGGTGCCGTCCGTCCCTCGTCAGGCGGGACGGAACCAGAGCGTCGAGAGCGCGGGCAGCACCGGCGTGATCGACGCGGGATACCCGTGTGCCTGGTGCGCCTCGGACTTCAGTGTCCCCTGGTTGCCGGTGCCGCTGCCGCCGTAGCGCGCGTCGTCGGTGTTGAGGACCTCGTGCCAGCCGTCGCCGTCCGTGTCCGGCACACCCAGCCGGTACGAATCCACCGGCACGGACGAGAAGTTGCTCACCGCCAGCAGCGGATCCCGTCCCGCGTCGAATCGCAGGAACGCGAAGACGCTCTCACCGCCCAGGCCGGCCGCGCCGCTGGTTCCGTCCGCGACCCAGGAGAAGCCCGCCGGATCGGTGTCGAGCTGCCACAACGCGGGTGTGCTCGTGTAGCGGGAGTTGAGGTCGCGCACCAGGTCCCGGACGCCGCGGTGCCCGTCGTCCCCGGGTGCAGGGAAGTCGAGCAGCCGCCAGTCGGGGCCGCGTTCCTCGGACCATTCCGTGTCCTGTGCGAACTCCTGCCCCATGAAGAGCAGTTGCTTGCCGGGGTGCGCCCACATGAAGCCGAGGAACGCCCGGTGGTCCGCCCGCTGCTGCCGGGCGTCGCCGGGCATCTTCCTCACCAGCGAACCCTTGCCGTGCACGACCTCGTCGTGCGAGACGGGCAGGATGAAGTTCTCGGAGTAGGCGTAGCTCATGGCGCGTGCCAACTGACCGCCCCGGTACGTGCGTTCCCCGGGCTCCAGCCGCATGTACCCGAGCGAGTCGTGCATCCAGCCCATGTTCCACTTGAAGTCGAAGCCGAGGCCGCCGAAGCCGGCCTCGCCCACCTGGTCCGTCGGGCGCGTCACCCCGTCCCAGGTCGTGGACTCCTCGGCCGCCGTGATCACGCCCGGGCAGCGTCGGTGGAGGGTGGCGTTCATCTCCTGCAACAGGGCGACCGCGTCCGGATTCTCCCGCCCGCCGCGGGAGTTGGGCGTCCACTCGCCCGGCCCGCGCGAGTAGTCGAGGTAGAGCATGGAGGCGACGGCGTCCACGCGGAGGCCGTCGATGTGGAACTCCTCGCACCAGTGGACCGCGCTGCCGACGAGGAAGGCGCGCACCTCGCGCCGCCCGAAGTCGAACTCCAGCGTCCCCCAGTCGGGGTGCTCGGCCCGCGAGGGGTCCGGGTGCTCGTACAGCGAGGAGCCGTCGAAGCGCGCGAGCCCCCACTCGTCCTTGGGGAAGTGCGCGGGCACCCAGTCCATGAGCACCCCGATCCCCGCACGGTGCAGCGAGTCGACCAGGTACTTGAAGTCGTCCGGGCTCCCCAGACGCGAGGTCGGCGCGTAGAAGCCCGTGACCTGGTAGCCCCATGAGCCGCCGAACGGATGCTCCGCGCACGGCATCAACTCGACGTGCGTGAAGCCCAGATCCTTCACGTACGCGGGGAGCAGCACGGCGAGCTCGCGGTAGGTCAGGCCCGGGTGCCAGGACGGCAGATGGACCTCGTAGACGGACAGGGGCGCCGCGTGCGGACGACCCGCGCCGCGGCGGTCGAGCCAGTCCCCGTCGCTCCATCTGAATGACGAGGTGTGGACGACCGATGCGGTGGCCGGCGGCACCTCGGTGGCACGGGCCATCGGATCGGAGTGCAACTCGCTGGAACCGTCGTCCCGTACGACGTCGAACTTGTACAGGGCACCTTCGCCGACGTGGGGAAGGAACAGCTCCCACACCCCTGATGGGCCGAGCGAACGCATCGGCGACGCCGTGGGGTCCCAGCGGTTGAAGTCCCCGGCGACGCGCACACCGCGCGCGTTCGGTGCCCACACGGTGAACCGTGTGCCCGCCACGCCGCCGTGCGTCATCGTGCGGGCGCCGAGCATCCTCCACAGCGCCTCATGTCTGCCTTCGGAGAACAGCCGGAGGTCCAACTCGCCCACGGCGGGCGGGAATCCGTACGGGTCGACGACGCGGGTCTCCTCCTCGCCGGGCCGCTCCCCGTACCGCACCAGCAGTTCGTACTGGGGGATACGGGTGCCGTCCGGGGCGGCGGAGTCACCGGGGCCGTCGGAGTCACCGGGAACCGTCACCTCACCGGCGAAGAACCCGTCGCCCTCGTCGAGCAGTTCGGCCCGGAGTTCGCCCTCGCCGTCCATGACGACGACCGTCACGGAGCGCGCGTACGGGCGGAGCGCACGGAAGCGGACCGCGCCGCCGGGGACGGTGCGAGGGCCAAGGTGGGTGTGCGGGTCGGGGTGGGCGCCCGCCAGCAGACGGGCCCGGTCCTCGACGGTCAGGGCCTTGGTCGCGGCGGCGCGGTGCGCTGCGGTGCCGGCGCCGGAACCGTCCCGCCGCGGGGGGCGTGCCGTCCCGGCCGGAGGCATCACGGAACGGTCCGGGTCCGCCGCTGCGGCCGGGGTGGCCTGGAGTCCTGCGGCCCGCAAGCCCGCGGCCTCGATCGCCGCTGTCCGAGGCGATTGCGCCGGCCGCCTCCGTTCCTTGCCACGCCGGGCCCGCTCCCGTGGAGGGAGCCCGGCGGGCGGGTTGGCGAGCGGGCCCGTCAGGGCGGCCAGCGACCAGCCCGAACGGGCGTCCCCGGCAGGCCCGTCGGCCCGGCCGGACAGGAAGGTGGCAGGCACGGGCGGCCGGACCTTCCCCGTGGGATCGGGCGGCAGCTGAGGGACGGTCACGGTCGGAACCTCCTGATTGCGTGGTCGGGGCCGGCATGCCGGGCCGCGGGAGCCCGGGCTTCCGCCTACCGGTGCACGGGCGCAGCCGCGAGGCGGCGGATCGCGGACATCGGTACGTGCAGCCAGGTCGGCCGGTGCCGGGCTTCGTAGAGCACTTCGTAGACCGTCTTGTCGGTCTCGTACGCGCGCAGCAGCGTGGCCTCCTCGCGCGGGTCCGTCCCGGCGGCCTCGGCGTAACCGGTGCAGAACGCGTCCCGGTTGGCGGCGGCCCACCGCTGGGCGAACCCGTCGTCACCGGGCCCGGCCGCGCCCGCCGCGGAACGCGGCTCCGCGGGCTGCCGCCGGCATGCCGCGTAGTCGAAGGAGCGCAGCATCCCCGCGATGTCGCGCACGACCGGCTGCGGCACGCGCCGCTCCGGAAGCGGCCGGGCCGGCTCTCCCTCGAAGTCGATGAGGGACCACCGGCCCCCGGGCCCCGACAGCACCTGTCCCAGATGCAGATCACCGTGCACGCGCTGAGCGGGGCAGGTGTGACCGTCGCGTCCCAGTTCCGCGAGCGCGCGGAACGCGTCACGCAGCCCTGGCCGGTAGGGGCGCAGCTCGGGAACCGCGCGCCCGGCGGCCTCCAGACGCCGCGTCATGTCCTCGGCCGTGCGCTCCAGGGCGTCACGGCCGAGGACGCATGCGGGGAGCGCCTCGGCGAGTCCGGTGTGCACCTCGGCTGTGGCGCGTCCCAGGCCATGGGCCTCGGAGGTGAAGTCGCGCCGCTCGGCGAGTGCGTCCAGGGCGAGCTGCCAGCCGTCGCGGCAGCCGGTCAGGAACGGTTGAAGCACGCCGAGCGTCAGCGGGGCAACTGCGGGGCCGCTTTCTTCGCCGGAAACTCCGCCGGGGGGCTGGGCCGTCGCCGTCCCGGTGATCTCCGAGGTGGCATCCGCCTCGAACCAGGCCGTGGGGGCGGGAACCCGCCGAGAGCCGTGCCGGGAAAGCGCGAGCGGCAGTTCGAGATCGGGATTGATCCCGGGTTCGACGCGGCGGAAGAGCTTGAGGATGTACCGATCGCCGTACACCACCGAGGAGTTGGACTGGTCCGCCGCCAGCGGCCGGGGCGTGAGTCCCCTCCGCACGGTGGTCTCCGGCTCGCGCCGGAAGCGCAGTGGTCCGACCCGCCCGGGGGCGCCGAGCCGTTCCAGCAGATGCCCAGCGAGCAGGGGGTCGTGGAGTGCCTCGTAGACGACGTGGCCGTGCAGGGGCCCGCCGTCGGGGCGGCCGATGAGGGCGGGGGAGAGTTCCGGCGGCAGGGGAGAGGCGGCGTCCCGTACTCCGAGCAGCAGTTGGTAGCAGTCGGCCGACTGCGCGTCCCCGCCGTGGTGCCGTGCCCGCAGCAGCAGATGGATCAGGCCGGGCGCCTCTCCCGGGCCGTCGCAGGGCAGCAGCCAGGTCGCGGTGAGAAGACCGAGACCGCCGATGGCGCGGTCCTTGCCGGCGAACCAGCGCTGCCGGGGCAGCCATTCGGTGAGCGGCCGGGCCAGGGAGCCGAGCAGTTCGCCGGCGGAGGGGACGGTGTCCGTCCGAAGGGCCGTGCGGGACAAGGAACTTTCCGACATGACGTCTGGCGTCCTTTCCCCGGGTACACGAAAAGCACGCAGATTGTGGCTGAATGTCATGATCCGTGTCTGGTTGTGCAGGCCGTGTCGGAGATCTTCACCCGCCGGCCGGGTGCGCCGCCCGCCCTCGGCATATGCGGAAGGCCCGGGCCGCCCGCCCCGGGCCTTCCCGTTCCGCTCCGGTGGATGCTCCGTCAGTTCTGCCTGCGCAGGCGGAACCAGTAGAAGCCGTGGCCGCCCAGCGTCAGCAGATAGGGCAGTTCGCCGATCGGCGGGAAGCGCACACCGCCGATGAGTTCCTCCGGTACGCGCCCGTTGAAGAACTGCAGGTCCAGTTCGGTCGGCTGGGGGAAGCGGGAGAAGTTGTTCACGCACATCACAAGGTCGTCGCCGCCGTCCGGCAGCCGCACCTCGCGCAGGAACGCCAGCACGGCCGGGTTGGACGAGGACAGTTCGGTGTACGTGCCCAGCCCGAAGGCCGGATTCTGCTTGCGGATCTCCACCATCCGCCGCGTCCAGTGCAGGAGGGAGCTCGGCGAAGTCATCGCCGCCTCGACATTGGTGACCTGGTAGCCGTGGACCGGGTCCATGATCGTGGGGAGGAAGAGCCGCCCCGGGTCGCAGGAGGAGAAGCCCGCGTTGCGGTCCGGCGTCCACTGCATGGGCGTGCGTACGGCGTCCCTGTCCCCGAGCCAGATGTTGTCGCCCATGCCGATCTCGTCGCCGTAGTAGAGGATCGGCGAACCGGGCAGCGACAGGAGCAGGGCGGTGAACAGCTCGATCTGGTCGCGGTCGTTGTCCAGCAGCGTGGCGAGGCGGCGGCGGATGCCGATGTTGGCGCGCATGCGCGGGTCCTTGGCGTACTCCGCGTACATGTAGTCGCGCTCCTCGTCGGTGACCATCTCCAGCGTCAGCTCGTCGTGGTTGCGCAGGAAGATCCCCCACTGGCAGCCGGAGGGGATCTGCGGGGTCTTGGCGAGGACCTCCGAGACGGGGTAGCGCGATTCGCGGCGCACCGCCATGAAGATGCGCGGCATGACCGGGAAGTGGAAGGCCATGTGGCACTCGTCGCCGCCCTTGTCGTAGTCGCCGAAGTAGTCGACGACGTCCTCGGGCCACTGGTTGGCCTCGGCGAGCAGCACGGTGTCGGGGTAGTGGGTGTCGATCTCGGCGCGCACGCGCTTCAGGAAGCCGTGCGAGCGGGGCAGGTTTTCGCAGTTGGTGCCCTCCTCGGCGTACAGGTAGGGCACGGCGTCCAGCCGGAAGCCGTCCACGCCCAGGTCCAGCCAGAAGCGCAGCGCGGAGATCATCTCCTCCTGCACGGCCGGGTTCTCGTAGTTCAGGTCCGGCTGGTGGGAGAAGAAGCGGTGGAAGAAGTACTGCTTGCGTACGGGGTCGAACGTCCAGTTGGACGCCTCGGTGTCGACGAAGATGATCCGCGCGTCGGCGTAGCGGGTGTCCTCGTCGTCCCAGACGTAGTAGTCGCCGTAGGGCCCGTCGGGGTCGTGCCGGGACTCCTGGAACCACGGGTGCTGGTCACTGGTGTGGTTCATGACCATGTCGATGATGACGCGCATGCCGCGCTGGTGCGCCGAGTCGGTGAACTCCACGAAGTCCGCCAGGTCCCCGAACTCCGGCAGCACGGACGTGTAGTCGGAGACGTCGTAACCCCCGTCACGCAGCGGCGATTTGAAGAACGGCGGCAGCCACAGGCAGTCGACGCCCAGCCACTGGAGATAGTCGAGCTTCGCGGTGAGCCCCTTGAGGTCTCCGATGCCGTCGCCGTTGCTGTCGTGGAAGGAGCGGACCAGCACTTCGTAGAAGACGGCCCGCTTGAACCACTCCGGGTCGCGGTCCTGGGCGGGCGTGTCCTCGAAGGTGTCATGCACAGGTAGGTTCACGGTCGTCATGGGTGAGTGCCCTTCGGATCGGTGGGGTCGGGCTCGGGCCGCAGCGTGAAAATGTGCGCTGCCGCGGGGGAGTCGCCTCCCGGGGCCAGGCGCACGTAGTTGTTCCTGCTCCACTCGTACGTCCTCCCGGTGAGCTCGTCGCGCACCGGGAAGGTCTCCCTCCCGTCGGCCTGTGCCTCGGTGAGTCCGAAACGGCGCAGGTCGTCTCCCTCCAGCGTCACCGTCGCCTCCTGCGTGCGTGCCGGGTCGAGACTGACCACGACGATGACGGCGTCGGTGTCCTGTTGACCGCCCTGCCCCTGCCCCGTCCAGTGCTTGGAGAAGGCGATGACCTGCTCGTTGTCGCAGTGGTGGAAGGTCAGCGAGCGCATTCCGCGCAGAGCGGGACGGTCGCGCCGCAGCCGGTTGAGCTGCCCGATCAGCGGCGTGATCGTCTGCCCGGACTCCTCGGCGGCGGCCCAGTCGCGCGGACGCAGTTGGTACTTCTCCGAGTCCAGGTACTCCTCGCTGCCGGGCCGCACCGCCTCCGACTCGCACAGTTCGTAGCCCGCGTACATGCCCCACGAAGGGGAGAGCGTCGCCGCGAGCACGGCCCTCGTCTCGAAGACGGGGCGGCCGCCCTCCTGGAGGCTCGCGTGGAGGATGTCGGGGGTGTTCACGAAGAAGTTCGGACGCATGTACGCGGCGGACTCGCCCGACAGCTCCGTCAGATACTCCGTCAGCTCCTGCTTGGTGTTGCGCCAGGTGAAGTACGTGTAGGACTGCTGGAAGCCCGCCCTGGCGAGGGCGTGCATCATCGCGGGACGCGTGAACGCCTCGGCGAGGAAGACGACATCGGGATCGCAGCGGTTGATGTCGCCGATGACCTTCTCCCAGAAGCCCACCGGCTTGGTGTGCGGGTTGTCGACGCGGAAGATGCGCACGCCCCGCCCCATCCACAGCCGGAGCAGGCGCAAGGTCTCGCGGACGAGCGACGCGTAGGCATCCGGGTCCGTGTCGAAGGCGAGCGGGACGATGTCCTGGTACTTCTTCGGCGGGTTCTCCGCGTGCGCGATGGTGCCGTCAGGGCGGTGCCGGAACCACTCGGGATGCTCCTTGATCCACGGATGGTCCGGCGAGCACTGCAGGGCGAAGTCCAGCGCGACCTCCAGGCCCAGGGACCGGGCACGTTCCACGAAGTACTCGAAGTCCTCCACGGTGCCCAGGTCGGGGTGCAGCGCGTCGTGGCCGCCGGCCGCCGAACCCACGGCCCAGGGCGAGCCCACGTCGTGAGGTCCGGCGGAGAGCGCGTTGTTGGGGCCCTTGCGGAAGTCGTCGCCGATGGGATGCACCGGTGGCAGGTAGATGACGTCGAAGCCCATGGCCGCCACCGCATCGAGCCGTTCCGCCGCGGTGCGGAACGTGCCGGAGACGGGAGGTTCGCCTTCCTCCTGCGGGAGCCGCGCGCCCTCGGAGCGTGGGAAGAACTCGTACCACGATCCGAACTGGGCGCGCTCGCGCTCGACTTGGAGGGGAAGCGGACGTGTCGCGGTGACCAGTTCGCGCAGCGGATACCGCTCCAGGATGCCCGTCACCTGCGGCGTCAGCGCTGCCGACAGGCGTGCGGCGACGCCGCGGCTCCGGCTGCGCAACGCGTCGGCCACGGCCGCGACGCAGTCCCTGCCCTCACTTCTGGGCACGTCGGCGGCGGCCCGCTCGTGCAGCACCGCGCCTTCCTCCAGCACGGCTTCGGTGTCGATGCCCGCGGGGATCTTCAGCTTCGCCTGGCGTCTCCAGGTGGTGAGGGGGTCGCCCCATGCCTCGATCGCGTAGGTCCATCTCCCCTCGCTGTCGGGGGTGATGTCGGCGGCCCAGCGGTCGGTTCCGGGGGCGAGTTCGCGCATCGGGGTCCAGGGCCCGCGGCGGCCGGTGGCGTCACGGAGCACGACGTTGGCGCCGAGCGCGTCGTGCCCTTCGCGGAAGATGGTGGCCGAGACCTGGAACGTCTCGCCCGGTACGGCCTTGGCGGGGTGGCGCCCGCAGTCGACGAGGGGCCGGACGTCGAGGACGGGAATGCGACCGATCATTGCTTCACCTTGGTGCGGGATGGAACAGGCGGACGGTTTGTGATCTTCTGCCTGTTCTATCTGCTTCACCTGGTGGCCCGGTGCCCCGTGCTTGGCGGCAGCGCGCGTTCACCCGCCCGGCCCTCCGCACCCGGTCCGTGCCCCGTACGGGCCCGGCGCGGGCCGCCTCCCGGCCCTCGCTCCGGGCGACCTCCGGGGGCGCGGCAGGTAAGCGGACCCGCGGACGGGCCTGCGTCCGCTCCCAAGAATGCGCGCCACGTGGGGGGTTGGCCACGGCGGGCGGGCCGTCCGCCCGACGCGGCGGGGCGACCCCCTTCAATCCCCGTGCAGATGGACGGGGAAGGACCGCAGGTCGTTCTGGGTCAGCACCGGCTGGTTGACGATCTCCTCGACCGGCACGGCGAACCGGATGCCGGGGAAGCGGTCGAAGAGCGCCGGCAGGGCGATGCCCGCCTCCAGTCGCGACAGCGCCGCACCCGGGCAGATGTGCGGTCCGTGACCGAAGGTCATGTGGCGGTTGGGCGACGGCCTGGCGATGTCGAACCGGTCGGCGTCGGGCCCGTGTTGCTCCGGGTCCCAGCCGATCGCACGGTAGGAGATGACGACGCCCTCGCCCTCCTGGATGACGCCTTCGCCGACATTGATGTCCTCCGTCGCGAAGCGCATCAGCAGGTGCGTGGTCGGCGTGTCCCAGCGCAGTGTCTCCTCGACGACGGCGTCCCAGCCGACATCGCCGTCGAGCACCATGCGCAGCTGCTCCGGGTGGGTGAGCAGCGCCCGTACGGCGTTCAGGATGAGACCGATGGTCGTCTCGTGCCCCGCGGCGACCATCGCCTTCAGGTTGCCGACGACCTCTTCCTCGGTGAGTGGCTCTCCGCCCTCGTCCGCGAGGATCAGCGCGCTGGTGAGGTCGTCCCGGGGGTCGGCGGTACGGGCCCTGACCATGTCGGTGAAGATGACGTCGAGTTCGTCGATGACCGCGAGCCGCTCGTCCTGCGGCGTCAGCATCGAGAAGAACGCCTTGTAGAGGACGTGCAGCCGGGGGTGGAGCGCCGGGTCCACGCCCATGAGCTCGCTGATGACCGACATCGGCAGCGGAAGGGCGAAGACCGACTTCAGATCGACCGCGCCCTCCTTGCCCTGCACCTCCAGGTCGTCCAGCAGCCGGTGGGTGATGCCCTCGATCACCGGGCGCAGGTTCTCCAGACGGCGCGGAGTGACGGCCTGCGCCGTCTTCGTACGCAGCCGGCGGTGCTCGGCGCCGTCGACGGTGAACATCGAGCGTCCCGCGTCGATCATGCCGATCAGCGGCCACTCGTGCGTGACCTCTCCCGTGCGCCACAGCGTCCACTGGTTGATGTCCTTCACCAGCCGCTGGTCCGTCAGAAGCCGCCTGGCCTCGGCGTGAGTGGTGATGGACCAGGCCGGCACCCCGAGCAGCTCGATGCGGGTGAGGGTGCCGGCGTCGCGCAGACGACGGGTCTCCCCGTCCAGATCGCGCACCATCGGGTCGATGACGACGGGGCACCCGACCTGCCCGGCGGACGATGAGGGGGACGCGGGAGCAGTCATGGCTTGCCTTCGATGGGGGGTGTGGGGGCGAAGCGGACGGGCAGCGCCGTCATCCCGCGCAGGAACGCGGAGGGCCGCCGCGCCAGGGCGCCGGCCGGCACGGCCAGGTCGATCTCGGGCAGCCGGTCGAGGAGCACCTCGATCCCGACGCGGGCGATCGTCTCCGCGATCTCCTGCGCCTGGAAGGGGCACTGGAACTCGCCGTGGCTGAAGGCGAAATGAGCGCTGTTGCCTCCGCGCAGCGCCGTGTCGGCGCCCGCCGCGTCGACGTGGACCTTCGGGTCCGCGTTGGCCCCGGCGAGCCCGAGCAGCAGCATGTCGCCGGTGCGTATTCGCTGACCGCCGAGCCAGGTGTCCCACGCCGCCCACCGCCCGGCGAGGATCTGCGTGGGGGTGTCCTCCCACAGCACCTCGTTCATCGCCTCGGGGATGCTGCGCCGGTTCCCGGTGAGCGAGGCGGAGAAGCGGTCGTCGGTGAGCATCAGGCGTATGGAGTTGCCGATCCAGTCGGCGGTGGGCAGATGGCCCGCAGCCGTGATGGCCATCAGGTCCAGCGCGTACTCCTCGTCCGTGAAGTACTCGGGGTAAGCGAGCATCCACGACGTCAGGTCGGCGCCCGCGGCCGCTTGCTTTTCCGCCACCAGCTCGTGGATCTTGGCGCCGAAGTACTGGAATCCCTCGAGGGCGTCCGCGCCGCCGTCCGCCAGGGCGCTCATCGCCTTGATGAGGCCCGGGCCGTCCGAGTCGGGGAAGCCCAGCAGCCTGGCCAGCACGAGGATGGGCAGCGGCTTGGCGTACTCGGCGATGATGTCCGCCTCGCCGCGCGCGCAGAACCCGTCGAGCAGCTGATCCGCCAACTCCTCGCAGTGCGTCCGCAGTTCGAGAGCGCTGATGTTCTGCATGGCCGTCTGCACCATCTCCAGGTGGCGCTGGTGCTCCGCGCCGACCGTGTAGTAGATGGACGGCTGCCGCTGGCCGATCATGGGCCGCAGGGGCCAGTCCTCCGGCAGCGTCTCCCACTGGTTCCACAGCCCGGAGTCGCGCGGGAAGAGCTTGGCGTCAGTGGTGACCTGGTACATCTCCTGATAGCCGATGACCAGCCACGCCGGGACGTCGCCGGGCAGCAGCACCGGCACGACGGGGCCGTGCTCGGCCCGCATCTCGCGGTAGTGGCCGGACGGGTCGGTGTGGAAGCGGGGGCCGCTGAGCGGCACCGCCTTGTCCGAGGCGTGCGCCGGGCACTCGGGCGGCGGGGCCGGCATCCCGTATCCGTAATCCCCCTGGTGGGCGTGTTGATACGCCGTCACGATGCAAAACCTTCCGTGTGATGGATCGCGACCGATTGCGTGGACGAGGACTGGACTGCGCGACCCGAACAGGAACACGGATCCAGTGGCGCAGGCGGTACCGGGAGCTGGTCAGGAACCCACCGCTGTGCTGCGCGTCACACTTCACCCCGACGGGGAGCGAGCGTGCCCTGGGCCGCTGCGCGCGGCCCGCACCGTTGCTCTCCGCTCACCTCCGTGCTCTCTGCCCGTGACGTCCGCGTCCTGTGTGGAGAGGTCCAGGTGGGACGTGCAGAAGTTGTGCCCCCTGTACTGAGGCCACGAAGCTTAGGAGGAGAGGCGGAGCCGGGTCGAGAGGGTGGAGCAGCGCATTCCGGGCCGGGCCTGTGACGAGCGGAATTGCCCGGACGATGTGACGGATGTGACGGAGACCGAGCCGAATCGGCCCCTCCGGACGTGCGTTGACGGCATCTCACCCGGCGCGGCTCCGAGGCTGTGCGGCGTGCCTCCCGCCTGGTGGGCGCGCTGCGTCAGGGTGGACATCCCGCGTGAAATGGATCATTGCCGTGATGGGTGTGTATGCCCCGTTACGGTCGAGGGGTGAAGGCCATTCGTCGTTTCTCCGTTCATCCCGTTCTCCCCGAACCCCTCCGCCCCCTCAGCGAACTCGCGCACAATCTGCGTTGGTCCTGGCATCCCCCGACCCGCCGTTTCTTCAGCGAACTGGACCCGGAAGCCTGGCGGCTCGCGGGGGGCGACCCGCTGCGCATGCTCTGTTCTCTGACGCCCTCCAGGCTCGCGCGGCTCTCCTCCGACGGAGCCTTCCTGCGGAGGCTCGCCGTCGCCGCCGGTGATCTGCACGACGCCCTGAACGAGCCGCGCTGGTACCAGCAGGAGGCCACCTCCGGTGATCTTCCGCGGGCCGTCGCCTACTTCTCGCCGGAGTTCGGAATCACCGGCGGGCTTCCGCAGTACTCCGGCGGCCTCGGCATCCTCGCGGGCGACCATCTCAAGGCCGCGGGCGATCTGGGGGTGCCGCTGATCGGCGTGGGACTCCTGTACCGCCAGGGCTACTTCCGGCAGAGCCTCTCCCACGACGGCCGTCAGCTGGAGCACTATCCGGCGCTCGACCCGGCGGAGCTGCCGCTGCGGTTGCTGCGCGAGGAGGACGGCCTCCCGGTACGCATCGAGCTGCGGCTGCCCGGCGGCCGGTCGCTGCGCGCACACGTGTGGCAGGCCCGGGTGGGACGCGTGCCGCTGCTGCTGCTCGACTCCATGGTCGGGGCGAACGCACCGTCCGAACGCGAGGTCACCGACCGGCTCTACGGCGGCGGGGGCGAGCACCGGCTGCTCCAGGAGATGCTGCTCGGCATCGGCGGCGTGCGTGCCGTGCGCGCCTACTGCCGGCGCACGGGTCACCCGGCACCCGAGGTCTTCCACACCAACGAGGGCCACGCCGGTTTCCTCGGTCTGGAGCGCATGCGCGAACTGGGGGAGCAGGGACTGGAGTTCGACGCGGCCCTGGAGTCCGTACGGGCGGGCAACCTCTTCACCACGCACACACCCGTCCCCGCCGGGATCGACCGCTTCGAGGCCGGCCTGGTCGCGGCCCACTTCGGCGAGGACGGCGAACTGGACGGCATCGCCGCGGACGACGTGCTGCGGCTGGGCGCGGAGAGCTATCCCGGCGGTGACCCCGGGCTGTTCAACATGGCGGTGATGGGCCTGCGTCTGGCCCAGCGCGCGAACGGCGTGAGCACCCTGCACGGCGAGGTCAGCCGCACCATGTTCGCCGGGCTGTGGCCGGGGTTCGACCCGGCCGAGGTGCCCATCACCTCGGTCACCAACGGCGTGCACGCGCCCACCTGGCGTTCGCCCGAGGTGCCCGCCGACGCCGCATCGTTGCCGGACGGCGAGCTGTGGGCGCTGCGCCGCCGGCTGCGCGAACAGCTCGTGCACGACGTACGGGCACGGCTGCGTGCGTCATGGCGTGAGCGCGGTGCCGCCGACGCCGAACTCGGCTGGACGGACGGGGTGTTCGACCCTGACGTGCTGACGATCGGCTTCGCGCGGCGAGTGCCGTCGTACAAGCGGCTCACCCTCATGCTGCACGATCGCGAGCGGCTCACCAGGCTGCTGCTGGACCCCGAACGCCCCGTGCAGATCGTGGTGGCGGGCAAGGCGCACCCGGCGGACGACGGGGGCAAGGAGCTGATCCAGGAGCTGGTGCGCTTCGCCGACGATCCGCGGGTGCGTCACCGCATCGTCTTCCTCCCCGACTACGGGATGGAGATGGCCCAGGCGCTCTACCCCGGCTGCGACGTATGGCTCAACAACCCGCTGAAGCCCCTCGAGGCGTGCGGCACCAGCGGGATGAAGGCCGCACTCAATGGCTGTCTCAACCTCTCGGTGCGGGACGGCTGGTGGGAGGAGTGGTTCGACACGGACTTCGGCTGGGCCGTGCCGAGCGCGGACGGTGAGGCAGCCGCCGACGAGAACCGCCGGGACGGCATCGAGGCCGCAGCGCTCTACGGGCTCATCGAGGAGCACGTCGCGCCCTGCTTCTACGACCGGGGCGGCAGCGGCGGCTCAGGGCCCGCGGGTGAGGCCGTACCGGCCCGCTGGATCGAGATGGTGCGCAGGACCCTCGCGCGGCTCGGCCCGAAGGTGCAGGCGGAGCGGATGGTGCGCGAGTACGTCCAGCGGCTCTACGCACCGGCTGCCCGCGCCCAGCGGGAGCTGGCTCCGGAGCCCGCACGCGAACTGGCCGCCTGGAAGGCGCGGGTGCGGGAGCAGTGGCCGTCCGTCGCCGTCGGCCCTGTCGAGCACGAGCGGCACGACGGGCACGAGCCCGCGGCACGCGAGCACGGACCGGACGACGGCCTGACCCTGGGCAGCTGCCTGACGCTGCGCGCCCGGGTCGCCCTCGGCACGCTGTCCCCCGAGGACGTCGAGGTGCAGGCCGTGGCCGGACGTCTCGACGGTACGGACAGCATCACGGGCGGTGACGCGGTGAACGCGCCGCTCAAACCCGTCACTTCGGCGAGCGGCGGCCCCGACTTGCAGGGGCGGTGGACGTACGAGGGGACGGTCACGCCCGGCAGCGCGGGCCCCTTCGGCTACACGGTTCGGGTGCTGCCCGCGCATCCGCTGCTGGCCTCGGAAGCCGAACTGGGCCTGGCGGCCGCACCGCAGGACGGCGACGCCTGAACACGACGACGGGGCGGGTGCAGTGTGCCGTTCAGCGCACTGCACCCGCCCCGCAGGTGTGCCAGGGGCCCTCAGGCCCGGCTCTGCAGCCGGGCCCTACGGGCTAGCCCGTCATGGTCACTTGACCGCGACGGCCGTCCAGGCTGCCTCGACCGCCTTGGTCTCGGCGCTGTCGGCACCGAAGAGGTCGTTGGAGGCCTTGACCGTGGCCTCACGGGCCGCCTTGTAGTCCGTGTTGGCGGTCATGTTCTCCGTGAGGGCCTTGAACCAGATCTCCTGGGCCTTGGTGATGCCGATGCCCTCGATCTTGGAGCCGTCGGAGGTCGGGGAGTCGTACTCGACACCGTTCTTCTCGGACTTGCCGCTGCCCATGGACATCAGGAAGAACCAGTGGTTCGCGATGCCGGACGAGTAGTGCACGTCGACGTCGCCGGCCTTGTCGCTCCACTCGTCGAGGGAGTTGCCGTCCTTGCTCGGCTTGTCCATGTAACGCAGCGGAGTGCCGTCGCCATTGATGTCGATCTCCTCGCCGACGTGGAAGTCGGCGACGTCTTCCTTGTTCTCCGGCGCGTGGAACTCGGTGGCCGCGGCGAAGATGTCCGAGGTGGCCTCGTTCAGACCGCCGGACTCACCCGCGTACTCCAGACCCGCGGTCGTGGAGGTCACGCCGTGCGACATCTCGTGCGCCGCGACGTCGAGCGAGGTGAGCGGGGCCTTGTTGCCCTCACCGTCGCCGTAGGTCATGCAGAAGCAGCTGTCGTCCCAGAAGGCGTTGACGTAGTTGTCGCCGTAGTGGACGCGGCTGGGCGCACCCTTGCCGTCACCGGCGATGCCTTCGCGCTTGAAGACGTCCTTGTAGAAGTCCCACGTCTGCTGGGCGCCGTAGTGGGCGTCGACGGCAGCGGTCTGGGCGTCTTCAGGCTTGCCGGTGCCCCACTTGTTGTCCTCGTCGGTGAAGTCCTTGCCGTCACCGCTCTCGCCGTTCTCGAGGTTCGTGGTCTTGCTGCCGCCACGGCTCTCGTCGCTCAGCGTGAACTTGCCGTCGGAGCCGCCGGTGGTGAGCTTGACCTCACCGCTGTACATGCTGGCGCCGGTGCCGTCCGCTTCCTGGATGGCCTGGTACTCGGAGAGCTTCTTGCCGCTCTTGGCGTCGGTGATGACGTGCAGCTGGCTCGGCGCGCCGGACTTCTGGGTGCCGCCCTTGACGGTCTCCCAGGCCACGACGGGCTTGCCGTGCATCGCGTAGACGACCTTTCGCGGCGCCTTGCTGCCCTCAGCCTTCGGCGTGGCGGGCTTGTCGGCGGAGCTGATCCCCTTCGTCGAGACGGCGGAGATGTCGGCCTTCGTGCCCTTGGTGACGCCGGTCTGCTTGCCCGACTTGGACTTGTGCACGACCAGGTCGCCGCCGAGGACGGGCATACCGTCGAGCGTCCGCTCGTAACGGACGTGGGTCGCGCCGTCCTGGTTCTTGATGACGTCCTTGACCTGGAGCTTCTCGCCGGAGCCGAGGCCCAGGGACTTCGCGTCCGCAGCCTTGGCCGCGGTGGAGTCCGCCTTCTTGATGAGCTGGGTCTTCTGGACCGCCGTCAGGCTGGCGGCCTTGGCGCCCGTCTTCATGGTGGAAGCGTCGTCCGCGGGGCCGGCCGTCGCCGTGCCGGCCGTGATGCCCGCCACGATGAGCGCGGCGCTGGCTGCAAGAGCGGATATCCGCTGCTTCTTGCTGAGGGTTCTCACTCGGTGGCTCCTTCTGCCGTGGGGGCCGGGCGGCTGCGATCTGCGGCTGCCCGGGCAGAACCTTGGAACTGGAATGCGAAGAGTCGTGCACTGTGCGAAAACACGACCGCCGGTCACACTACTGTCGAGTACGTGCAGATGTCACCGCTTCCAGCAGACAGCGTTCACAGGTTGACCAGACTTTGTTCGTTGTTGACCATCGATTCACCGGATAACGGACGCTGATACAGGTGTGGTTGGGCTTCACCGCTGGTCACGGTGGGGTGCGGGTGTCTAGACCAGGCTGTCGCGCCACGCACTGTGAAGACCCGCGAATCTTCCCTCGCCGGCGATCAGTTGGGCCGGAGTGCCGTCCTCCACCAGTCGGCCGTCCTCCATCACGAGCACCCGGTCCGCGATCTCGACCGTCGAGAGCCGGTGGGCGATGACCACCGCCGTACGTCCCCGAAGCACCGTCATCATCGCCTGCTGCACGGCCCGTTCGCCCGGAATGTCCAGAGATGAGGTCGCCTCGTCCAGGATCAGCACGGCCGGATCCGCGAGCAGGGCGCGCGCGAAGGCCACGAGTTGCCGCTGCCCCGCCGAGATCCGGCCACCCCGCTTGCGTACGTCCGTGTCGTAGCCCTCAGGGAGCTCGGTGATGAAGTCGTGCGCACCCAGGGCCTTCGCAGCGTTCTCTATCTCCGCACGCGTCGCGTCCGGCCGGCCGATGGCGATGTTCTCAGCGACCGTGCCGGAGAAGAGAAACGCCTCCTGCGTGACCATCACGACGCTGCGCCGCAGTTCGGCGCCCTCCACGTCGCGCAGGTCCACGCCGTCGAGCAGCACCCGGCCGCGCGTGGGGTCGTAGAAGCGGGCCAGCAGCTTCACGAGCGTCGACTTGCCCGCCCCGGTGGCACCCACCAGCGCCACCGTCCGTCCGGAGTGCAGCGTCAGTCCGAAGGGCGGCAGCACCTCGCCGCCCGTGCGGTAGCCGAACGAGACGGAGTCGAAGACGACTTCGCGTCCGGCACGGCCCTCATCGCGCGGCGGAAGTGCGCGCGGCGAGCCCGGCTCCGGCACCGACGGGCGCTGGGCGAGGAGACCGGCGATCTTCTCCAGCGAAGCCGCCGCGGACTGGTAGGAGTTGAGGAACATTCCGAGGTGGTCGATCGGC
The DNA here is from genome assembly GCF_000426165.1 of Streptomyces sp. TAA486. Classification (NCBI taxonomy): domain Bacteria; kingdom Bacillati; phylum Actinomycetota; class Actinomycetes; order Kitasatosporales; family Streptomycetaceae; genus Streptomyces; species Streptomyces sp. TAA486. The sequence goes on from NZ_AUEV01000006.1 coordinate 107,342, forward strand.
TCGTACAGCCTGCGCAGATAGAGCGCGGCGGCGGCCAGCACGCCGAGCGCGAGATCCCCGGCCGCCACGCGGTAGGCGCCCCACAGCACGATCGCCGCGACGGCGGTGTTCGCGGTGAGCCGCGAGGTGACGACGTAACGCGCCATCTCCAGCAGGGAGTCGCCGTTCATCTTCAGATGACGTCCGTTGAGCCGCGCGAACTCCTCGTCGTTCGCGCGCTCGCGGCGGAAGGTCTGCACTGCCCGGATTCCGCCGACGGTCTCGGTGAACTTCACGATCACCGCCGCCATCGCCGTGGAGCGGCCGCGGTAGACGCGTGCGGAGCGCTGCCGGAAGTTCTGCACCAGCAGTGCCAGCGGGACGAAGCTGCCCAGCGCCGCGGCTCCGAGACCGGGATCCAGCCAGAGGAGCGTCAGGACGATGTAGACGACGGAGACGATCACGGCCAGCAGTTCCTGCAGCCCTTCGTCGAGCAGTTCGCGCAGCGAGCCGACGTCCGTCGTGGAGCGGGAGATGAGACGGCCGGAGGTATAGCGGTCGTGGAAGTCGACGTCGAGTGCCTGTGCGTGCCGGTAGATCCGCCCGCGTAGCTCCAGCAGCACGCGCTGGTTGATGCGGGCGGCGGCGACGATAAACGCGTACTGGAGCCCGCCGGAGGCGAGCGCACAGAACAGGTAGGCGAGGCCGACGGCGACGAGCAGCCCCTGTCCACCGCTCTCACCGCCCTCGCCTCGCAGCGCCGGGACAGCGTGGTCGATCGCGAAGGCCACGAGGAGCGGGCCCGCCTGCACCGCGGCCTGCTGGAGGAGCAGCAGCAGGGCCGCGGCGGCGACGCGCGGCTTGTGCGGGCGCAGCAGCGAGCCGAGCAGCGTGCGTGCGGCGTGCGGCGGCGCGGGCAGGACGTCCCGGTCGAACGGGTCGGCAGCGGGCGGCTGTTCGGGCCCGGGCTCCTCCGCGGCGCCGGGCGGAGTGGCGCCTGCGGTCTCGGCGGTGCTGGTCAACTCCGCTCCCCCTCACGCTCGTTGCTCTGGCCCGACATCAGACGGCGGTACTCCGCACTGCTCCGGAGCAGTGCGTGATGCGTGCCGACGGCGGCGATTCGTCCGCCCGACAGCAGTGCCACGCGGTCCGCCAGCAGCACCGTCGAGGGCCGGTGTGCGACGACGAGTGCGGTGGTCGAGACCAGCACCTCGCGCAGGGCGGCCTCGACGGCCGCCTCCGTGTGCACATCCAGGGCGGAGAGCGGATCGTCCAGTACGAGGAAGGAAGGGCGGCCGACCACGGCTCGCGCCAGGGCGAGACGTTGCCGCTGCCCGCCGGACAGGCTCAGGCCCTGTTCGCCGACCTGGGTTCCGGAACCGTGCGGCAGGGCCCCGACGAAGCCGTCCGCCTGCGCGACGCGCAGCGCACGGTCCAGCCCGGCCCGCTCGTCCGCACGGTCCTCGCGCGCGGCGTGTTCCGGCTCCGACGGCGAGGCGCCCTGCTTCAGAAGGCCGCGTTCGGGTGCGCGAACGCGGGGAGCACCGTCCGGGGTGGCTTCGGCGCCGGATGGCGACCGCGGCAGGGGCATCGCGGCGTGGGCCGGGTCGTCCGCGCCCATCAGTACGTTCTCCGCGACGGTCGCGGAGAAGAGCGTCGGCTCCTCGAAGGCCACGGCGACCCGTGAGCGCAGTTCGGCGCGGCGAAGCGTGCCGATGTCCTCGCCGTCCAGGGTGATGTGACCGGCCGTCACCTCGTGCAGACGTGGCACGAGTGCCGTCAGGGTCGTCTTGCCGCTTCCCGTCGCGCCGACGAGGGCCATCGTCTCGCCGGGTCGTACGTGCAGATCGACCCCGTCCAGTACGGGCGGTGCACCTTCGGGCGCATCGGGGTAGCGGAAGACGACGCCGCTGAAACGCAGTCCGCCCGCCCGCGTCGGGCCGTCCGGTGGGCCCGGCTCGGGGGCGGTCTTCCTGAGGAGGTCCGCCGGCTGCGGTTCGTCGAGGACTTCGAAGAACCGGTCGGTCGCGGTCGCCGACTCGTTGCTCAGCGCGAGCAGGAACCCGGTCGACTCCACGGGCCACCGCAGTGCCAGCGCCGTGGACAGGAACGCCACGAGCGTGCCGGCCGAGAGCTCGCCCTGGGCCACTTCGAGCGTGCCGAGCACCAGTGCCGCCCCGATGGCGAGCTCCGGCAGCAGCATGATCACCGCCCAGATGCGAGCCAGCAGCCGCGCCTTCTCCAACTCCGTGCCGAGCAGCCGTTCCGAGAGTGCGCGGAACGCGCGGGCCTGGCTGCGGTGTCGCCCGAAGCCCTTGATGACACGGATCCCGAGGACCGCCTCCTCGACGAGCGTCGTCAGGTCCCCGATCTGGTCCTGCGCCGTGCGCGCGGCGCGCGAGTAGCGGTACTCGAACACCGCGCACATCCAGACGAGCGGCAGGAAGGGGCCGAGGACCACGAGGCCCAGCGTCCACCGCTGCGAGAGCAGGATGACGCAACCGACCATCACCGTCACCGCGTTGACGAGCAGGAACGTCACGCCAAAAGAGAGGAACCTGCGCAGCAGTTCGAGGTCGGTCGTCGCACGCGAGAGCAACTGCCCGCTGGGCCAGCGGTCGTGGAACGAGACCGGCAGACGCTGCAGATGCCCGTAGATGTCGGCTCGCATGGCCGCCTCGACCCCCGCCAGCGGACGGGCACTCAGCCACCGCCGCAGCGCGAACAGTCCGGCCTCGAGGACCCCGATCCCCAGCAGCAGTGCGCCGCCCGTCCACACGCCAGCGGTGTCACGTTCGGCCACCGGCCCGTCGACGATCCACTTCAGCACGAGTGGGATCACCAGACCGGTGCACGAGGCGAGGACGGCGACAAAGGCGGCGCCGAACATCCGCGCCCGCACCGGCCGTACGTACGGCCACAGCCGGAGCAGTGACCGCACCGCCGAACGGCTGCGTACGGGCGTCGCCTCTCCGTCCGCCCTGCCGGCCGTCGTTCCGGCGCCGTTGCCGTTCGTGGTGCCGGTCGTCCCGCTGGTCGTCCCCGTCCCGGTCGTCACCGGCCTGAGACTACGGCCGGATGGTTGCACCCTTCATCTGCTTTTTTCCCGCCGAGTCGGTGCTCGCACGTCGGTGGTCCGCCCGCGATGCTTCCTCTACGGGACAACTCGGACACCGTGCGTGACCGACTCGTATCCCCTCCGGCAGCGGGTCGTTGGTCTCCGTACGGATGAGCTTCACGGGGAGTGCGGAATTGGATCGGGCGGGGCGGACGGAACACTCGGGCTGGAAGGGTCTGCTGATGAGGAACAACGTGCTGAAGTGCTCACTGGCGGTGCTGTGCGTGATGGGCGCGCTGCTGGCGGGCTGCGGTGCGTTGGTCGAACCGCAGACTCCCGCGCAGTTGATCGAGGTGACGCCTCGGGACGGCGCCAGGAATGTGACGGCCGGCAGCCCGCTGCGGGTGACGGCGACGGAGGGCCGGCTGGAGAAGGTGAGGGTCACCCGCAGGAGCCGGGGCGCGGGGCAGGAGGTCCCCGGCAGCATCTCGCCCGACGGGCGCACCTGGCGGCCCGCCGGGTCCGCACGTGAACTTGAACTCGGCAGCAAGTACCGGGTCGATGTCTCCTCACTGGACGACGAGGGGCGGCGGGCAGCGCGGCACACCACCTTCACCACGAAGGCCCAGCCGCGGCGCTTCATCGGCTTCTTCACACCCGAGCACCGGCAGACGGTGGGCACCGGGATGATCCTCTCGATCAGGTTCAACCGCCCGATCACCGACCGCGAGGCCGTCGAGCGCGGCATCCGCGTGTCCGCGAGCCCGCAGGTGAAGGTGGCGCCGCACTGGTTCGGCGGTACCCGTCTGGACTTCCGGCCCGAGGAGCACTGGAGGCCGGGCACGCGCGTCACTCTGGATCTGCGGCTGCGCGGTGTGCGCGGCGCTCCGGACGTGTACGGGGTGCAGAGCAAGCGCGTCCACTTCACGGTCGGCCGGGACCAGCACAGCGTGGTGGACGCCCGCAGTCACATGATGACGGTCCGGCAGAACGGCGAGATCGTCAGGCATGTGCCCGTCACGACGGGGTCGGTGAAGAACCCCACGTACACGGGGGACATGGTCGTCAGCGAGAAGTTCGAGGTGACTCGCATGAACGCGCGGACCGTCGGCTTCGGCGGCGAGTACGACATCGACGACGTGCCGCACGCGATGCGCCTGACGGAGAGCGGCACCTTCCTGCACGGCAACTACTGGGCGCCCAAGCGGACGTTCGGCAGGGAGAACGTCAGCCACGGATGCATCGGGCTGTGGGACAAGAAGGGTGGCGACCCGCTCAGCCCGGCCGGCACGTTCTTCCGCAACTCACTGATCGGGGACGTGATCACCGTGAGGAACTCCGGAGAGCGCATGGTCGCGCCGGACAACGGCCTCAGCGGATGGAACATGCCCTGGTCCGAGTGGACGGCCGGATCGGCCCTGACCTGAGGTCCCGTGGCGGACCCGCCGGACGGCCCGCCCGGCGCCCCGGATCGCCCGGGGGAAATCGCGACGGAACGGTGACAGTTTCGGGGATTCCTTCTCCATCTCGGTGTGATTATCTAGCGCCTGCACTGTCGTGTTTTCCGTTCGGGGCCCTCACGATGGTGTAAGCAGCCGTGCGAGGGGAGTAGCCCGCTGTGGATCTGAAGACCGTCGCCAGGGATGTGAAGGCGAAGTTCAGCCCGGAGGCGATACGGGGGGACACCAGGACGCAGGTCATAGGCGGGTCCGCCGTGGGCCTGGTCGTGCTCGCGGTGGTGCTGCTGCTGACGCTGACGACCTGCGGTGGCGCCGGCGGGGGAGTCGTCGACGAGGGAGCGGGCGGCGAGAAGTCGCAGAAATCCCGAGCCGTCGTCGAGATATCACCCAAGAACGGCGCGGACGGCGTCGGAACGCAGGACGCCCTCAAGGTCACCGCGGCCAAGGGCGAACTCGTCAAGGTGGACGTCAAGGACGATCACGGCAAGGCCGTCGAGGGGAAGATCGCCAAGGGGGGCAAGAGCTGGGCCCCGGCGAAGCACCTGACGACGAAGACGAAGTACACGGTCGAGGCCCACGCCAAGGACTCCGAGGGCCGCAAGGCCACCGAGCGGGCCAAGTTCACCACGCTGACCCCCGACAGCACCTTCATAGGCCGCTTCACTCCTGAGGACGGCGACAAGGTGGGCGTCGGAATGCCGGTCTCGATCAACTTCAATCACGCGATCAAGGACCGGGAGGCCGTCGAGAGGGCGATCTCCGTCACCGCGGACCCCGAGGCCGACGTCGAGGGCCACTGGTTCGGGAACAACCGCCTGGACTTCCGCCCCGAGGAATATTGGAAAGCCGGCACGAAGGTCGAACTCGACCTGGATCTCGACGGCGTCGAGGGCTACGACGGTGTCTACGGCGAGCAGGACAAGTCCGTGAACTTCACCATCGGCCGGAGCCAGGTCAGCGTCGTCGACGCCAAGTCGAAGAAGATGAAGGTGACCCGGGACGGCGAGAAGCTCAGGACCATCGACATCAGCTCCGGCAGCCCCGAGAACCCCACGTACAACGGCCGCATGGTGATCAGCGAGCGCCACAAGGTGACGCGGATGGATGGCCGCACTGTGGGCTTCGGGCGCAAGGAGGAGGCCGGCGGGTACGACATCAAGGACGTGCCGCACGCGATGCGCCTGTCCACCTCCGGCACCTTCATCCACGGCAACTACTGGCTCACACAAGGGCAGTTCGGCTCGGTGAACGCGAGCCACGGCTGCGTCGGGCTCTTCGACAAGAAGGGCGGCGACGACAAGTCCACGCCGGGCGCCTGGTTCTTCAAGGAGTCGATGATCGGCGACGTCGTGGAGATCAAGAACTCCAAGGACAAGACCATCCAGCCGGACAACGGCCTCAACGGCTGGAACATGGACTGGGACGAGTGGAAGGCCCCGCAGAAGTAGGTCCGGCTTCCCGGGCAAGCAGGTCCGGGCATTCCGATGGTGCGGCCGGGCACGGGCGCACCATCGGCCTCGCGCGTAACGGCCGTTAACCTTCCCCCATGACTGTGAATCTCGAAGTCGCCGAAGGCGTGGGCACGCTGCGCCTCGACCGTCCCCCGATGAACGCGCTGGACGTCGCCACCCAGGACCGGCTGCGTGAACTCGCCGAGGAGGCCACCGCACGCGACGACGTGCGCGCCGTCGTGATCTACGGCGGCGAGAAGGTCTTCGCCGCGGGAGCGGACATCAAGGAGATGCAGGCCATGGACCATGCGGCCATGGTGAAGCGCTCCAAGGCGCTGCAGGACTCCTTCACAGCGGTCGCCCGCATCCCCAAGCCCGTCGTCGCGGCCGTCACCGGCTACGCGCTCGGCGGGGGGTGCGAGTTGGCGCTCTGCGCGGACATCCGCATCGCGGGGGAGCGCGCCAAGCTCGGACAGCCGGAGATCCTGCTCGGGCTCATCCCGGGAGCGGGCGGGACGCAGCGGCTGGCGCGGCTCGTCGGCCCGGCGAAGGCCAAGGACCTCATCTTCACCGGCCGGCAGGTCAAGGCGCCCGAGGCGCTGGAGATGGGGCTCGTGGACCGCGTCGTGCCGGACGAGGAGGTCTACGAGCAGGCGCGGGCCTGGGCGGCGCAGCTTGCCAAGGGTCCGGCGATCGCGCTGCGTGCCGCGAAGGAGTCCGTCGACGTCGGCCTGGAGACGGACATCGACTCGGGGCTCGCCGTCGAACGCAACTGGTTCGCGGGCCTGTTCGCCACGGAGGACCGGACGACCGGCATGCGCAGCTTCGTCGAGGAGGGCCCGGGGAAGGCCGAGTTCGGCTGAGAGGGCGAGCGGCCGAGGGTGCCGCTTCTTGACCCGGCATCACGCGGAAGCTCTCGTACCGGGGTGGGGTGGCTGGGGGTGGCGCGCAGCGCGGCTCCTGTGCGCCCCACCTTGTGGGGGAACGAGACCGAATCCACCGGTGCGCCGCACTGTTCCCTCCGTGACCAGCGGAGACCGACGGGTTACCGCAGGTCATGCCAGGTCGGGGCCGTTCTTGTTCGCTCGTCCACCACGCGCGCCCAACAGCCCAGCGTGCGGAGGAAGTTGTTCCGGAAATCGGGATCTGGTTGAACGGCCCCACAACCGCCCTGCTCCCGCCATCATGGTTGCCATGGCGGGACAGGGAGAAGTGGCGAACGTGAGCGAGCGGATGCCAGAAGTCCCGGGTGAACCGACGAGCGACAGCCTCTCCGGTGCTGCTCTTGATCTCGTCGGTGACCCGACGATCGATGAGGTACGCCTGCCCAACCGTCCCGAGTCCGCCAGATGCGCCCGCGATCTCGCCCGTACCGTCCTCGAGTCGCACTGGTCGCTGCCGGGCCCCCTCACCGACGACGCCGTCCTGCTCGTCTCCGAACTCGTCGGCAACGCCGTGCGCCACACCGGAGCTCTCGTCTTCGGGCTGCGGATGATGCGCCGCCGCGGCTGGATCCGCGTCGAGGTGCGCGACCCGTCCCGTGGTCTGCCGTGTCTGCTGCCCGTGCAGGACCTCGACACCAGCGGCCGCGGTCTCTTCCTCGTCGACACGCTCTCCGACCGATGGGGAGTCGACCTTCTGCCCCGCGGTAAGACCACTTGGTTCGAGATGCGGATCGCCGGCTGACGGCTCGTCAGTAACGGGCGTGATCGGTGCTACCGTGCGCCGGACAAGGAAGCCGGGCGGCATGACCGCCGCCCGCCGGCGATCACGGGGGAAACATGATCGGCGTGCTGGGTCGTGGACCCCACGGGAAGGCGGTGCTCTGTGCACCGCTGCTGACATTCGCCCTGCTCACAGGGCTCACCGGCTGCACGGGTGCGGACGGAGGCGACGGCAGGGCCGACGCGGCGCCGAGCAGGCCGCCGGACGCCAAGGGCGGTTCATCACCCTCACCGAAGACGAAGGACAAGCCTTCCTCCAGTGCCGGGCCCTCCGCGTCCTCCACCCTGCCGAAGGCCGCAGACGGCACGGACACCAAGGCCTGCGCCGACGGTGACTGCGAGGTCGAACTGTCCAAGGGCGATCAGATCCGTCCCCCGTCCTCCTACGGCGTCGACGCGTTCACCGTCCAGGACATCAAGGACCACGTGGTCACGTGGAAGGCGCTCTTCAGCGGCGGACAGGTCTCCACGTCGGCCCGGGGCGCCCAGAACTCCTCCACGAGCTGCACGAACGGCTCCTGCAGCGGCAAGCTGGGCAGGACCAAGGGCAAGATCGAGATCAACCGGCTCATCATCGAGTTCACGGCGATCGGCGAGGACCGCGCTGTCGCGAGGATCTCGCCCAGGAAGTGACGCGGCCTCACTTGGTGCCGCCGCCGGGCGGGCCGGTCCGTGCGTGCGGGCGGCCCGTCAGGACGGCGGCACCGGTCCCGTCGACTCCCGGACGACCAGCCGCGGGGGCCTGGGCGCGGCCACCGGGCCCGCACCGCTCTCCTCCAGCAGTCCCAGCAACTCGCCTGCGGCCGCCCGTCCGAGCTGCTCGATGTCCTGGTTGACCGTGGTCAGCCGCGGATAGACGAGCTCGCCGAGCGGGAGGTCGTCGTACCCGATCACGGACAGGTCCCGCGGCACGTCGAGGCCCAGCCTGCGCGCGGCGTTGATGCCGGCGACGGCCATGGTGTCGTTGCCGAAGAGGATCGCGGTGGGCCTCTCGTCGGCCGGTTCCGCCATGCGTCCCACGGCGGCGGTGGCGTCCTGCGCGGTGAACTCGCCCACGACGACGTGGCTCGGGCGCAGCCCGTGCTCGGAGAGGCAGGACTCGACGACCTTACGGCGGAACGTCGTGTGCACCTTGTCCTCGGGGCCCGAGACGTAGGCGATGCGCCGGTGCCCCAGCTCCACCAGGTGCCCGATCGCCTCGCGCAGCCCCGCGTCCTGCCCGGCCGCCTGCACGTGGGGGATCGGGTCCTCCTGCCAGGGCCGCCCCACCAGCACCGCCGGCAACCTGAGCCGGCGCACCAGATCGAAGCGCGGGTCCCCGATGCGGCTCTCGGTGAGGATCACCCCGTCCACGCGCCGCTCCTCGGCGAGCCTGCGGTACGCCCGCACCTCCGCCTCGGGCTCCTCGCCCACGATGTGCAGCAGAAGTCCGTAGTCCAGCGGGGCGAGTTCGCTCTCGACGCCGGAGATGAGCAGCGCGAAGTGCGGGTCGGCCGTCAGCAGGTCGGCCCCCCGGCCCACGACCATGCCCAGCGCTCGCGTGCGGGCGCCGCGCAGCGCCACGGCGGCGGCGGACGGCGACCACTGGAGCTTGTCGGCGGCGGCGAGCACGCGCTGGCGCGTGGGCTCGGAGATGCCGCCCTTGCCGTTGATCACTTTCGAGACGGCTGCGACGGAGACCCCCGCGACGGCGGCCACATCCGTGATGGTCGCCTTTCCGGAGCTCTTCCTCCCCCGGGCCGTACCGGCCATCCCGTCTCCTCGAACCCCGTGACCTGTCATCAGATCTTGACCGCGCTGCCGATCATGGCGCCTTCCATGCGGCGCTGGAGGAACGCGTAGGCGACGTAGACGGGCAGAAGGGTCACCACCGTACCAGCAGCGAGAATGCCGAAATCCGTCTCCAGCGGGGAGCGCAGCGTGGGCACGGCGACCTGGATGGTGCGCTGCGCCTGGTCGGGGCCGATGAGGACGAGCGAGTACAGGTACTCGTTCCAGTACGTCAGGAAACTGAGGATCCCGACCGTGGCGACCCCCGGTACCACCATGGGCAGATAGACGCGGACGAGGATGGTCAGGCTGCCCGCGCCGTCCATCCGCGCCGCCTCCTCCACCTCCTGCGGCACGGTTCGCATGAACTGCGTCAGCAGGACGACCGCGAGCGGCAGCGACGTCGCCGGCAGGAAGAGGATCACGAACGTACGGGTGTGGAAGAGGTCCAGCTGCGCGGCGAGCAGGAATGTGGGCACCAGCGCCGCGAAGGTCGGGATGAGGAAGCCGAGCGAGAAAGCACGCTCGATGACGGCCGCCGCCCTGCCTCCGGCGCGTGCGAGCGCGTACGAGGCCGGCAGCGCGAGCAGCAGGACGACCGCCAGCGAAGAGACCGTGACGATCAGGGAGTTGAGGATCGCCAGGTCCAGGCGCGCGTCGCTGACGGCCGAGGCGAACTTCCCGAAGGAGAGTGAAGTGGGCGGGCTCAGCGGCGAGGCGAAGATCTGCGCATTCGTCTTGAACGACGAGACCAGCAGGTAGTACAGCGGCAGCAGGAGCATCAACGCATAGAGCCAGGCGCACAGTTGGGCGGCGGTCCGGCCGGTGCGGCGCGCCGGTACCTGGGCGGAGGAGCTGCGGGCGGCTGTCGAAGTCATGGCAAGTCCCGTGGGGCCGTTTGAGATCGAGGTGTCGGGATGGAGGCTGAACGGAGGCAGGAGGGGCTCAGTACGACTGCCGGAAGACCCTCCTGATGACGAGCATGCCGATCAGCCCGAAGACGAAGAGCAGCACACCGGCGGCCTGGCTGTAGCCGAGGTCGGACTGGAGGAACGCCTTCTGGTAGACGAGGAAGGAGAGGTTCGTCGACGCGTTCCCCGGCCCGCCCTGGGTCAGCAGCAGCACGTTCTGGGCGGAGGTGAAGAGCGTCCAGAGGAACTGGAGCATGACGGTCACGCCGACGTAGTCCTTGACCATGGGGAAGGCGATCCCCCACATGCGGCGCCAGTGTCCGGCGCCGTCCAACTCGGCGGCCTCGTACACCGATTCCGGTACGGCCGAGAGGCGCGCGGCGTACAGCGTCGCCGTGTACCCGATGCCGGCCCATACGTCGATGGCGATGATGCAGCCGAACGCGGTCGAGGTGTCCGCGAGCCAGGTGTGCGTGAGCCCGTCGAGACCCACGCCGGAGAGCACATGGTTGATCATGCCCCGGGGAGCGAAGAGCCCGTAGAAGATCATGGCCTTGGCGGAGGCCGAGATGAGGGCCGGGGTGAAGACGATGACGCGCAGCACCTGGTAGCCGCGTGGCCGCGTCGAGATGTGGTAGCCGAGCATGAACGCCCCGACGATCATCACCGGTACGGCGACGGCGAGTTGGACGACGCTGTTGTTCACGGCGGACCAGAAGAGGCTGTCGGAGAGCACCGCCCTGTAGTTGTCCAGGCCGGCGAATCCGACACGGGCGAGCATGCCGGGCCACCGCAGCATCGAGATGACGAAGATCGCCCCGATCGGGCCGATCATGAACACCGCGTACCAGAGCAGTGCGGGCACGGCCATCACGGTGGTGCGCGGGGAGCGCCCGGCCCGGCGGGTGCGCGAGGAGGACGGGGCGGACGCGGGTGCCGGGGCCGGGGCGCCGGGAATCGTGGCTGCAGTCATGACTCGTCACCCCTCAGCTTCGGTACGCGACATCGAGGGCGCGGCAGATCCTCTGCGGACTCGCGCCGGGGGAGAAGGCGATGGAGGTCGCTCGGTTCAGCGGGGCGGAGGCCGCGGCCGGCACCAGGCTGTCGGGCATCACCACGCGCTCCACGTCGTCGCTGAAGGAGACCCGCGTGGACTTGGTGACGAGCGGGAACTTGGCCGAACCCCGCTGGCCGCGCAGACCCATGGCGTACCCGCTGTCGTCGACGAATCGCTGCACGGAGTCCTTGCGGTAGAAGAACTTCACAAACTTCTCGACCATGCCGATCTTCTTCCGTCCGTTGGGGGTGATCCAGATGCCGGTCGAGGTGGCGCCGGTGTAGACGGACGGTTTGCCGTACTCGCCGTCGGACGGCATGGGGAAGCCCCCGACCTCGGTGCGGCCCGCGACGCCCTTCGGCACGGCGGCGATGGTGGAGGTCAGCGCGGACATCATCGCGGCGCGCTCGCTGAAGTACTCGGCGTTCATCTCGTCGGCGGTGAAGCCCTGGGCGCCCTTGCCGAACAGCCCGGTGTCACGGAGTTGCGCGAAGAGCTTCAGCCCCCGCATGGCCTGCGGTTCCTTGCAGAAGCCGGCCTCGGCGAACACCCGCCTGGTGACGGACGGTTCCATGTAGCCCTGCACGATCTGCATGAGCAGCTTCTGTCCGGACCAGTCGTTCCCGCCGATGGCCATGGGCGTGATGCCCTTCGCGCGCAGCGCCTTCACGGCCGAGCGCAGCGCGGGCAGCGTCTGAGGCATCTCGTCGATGCCGGCGCGGGCGAGCAGCTTCGAGTTGAACAGGACGGGCCATGTGAAGCCGGACCAGGGGAAGCCACGCACCCGACCCTTGCTGTCCGTCCACGCCTTGAGCGCTCCGGGCTGGACCCGCTCCTTCAGGTGCCACTCCTTCATGTACTTGTTCACGGGGAGCGTGGCGCCGAGTTCGGTCCAGGAGAAGGACTTGTCGTAGAGGTTCACGAGCATGACGTCGGCTTCCTTGTCCGCCAGCCGCGCCGTCTCGAAGACGTTGAAGATGTCGTCCGCGCTGTAGACGTTCTTGACCTCGGTCCCCGGGTTCTCGCGCTCGAACTCCCTTATGGCGGCGGCGTAGACGGCCGCGCCGGAGGTTCCGGGGGCGAATCTGCTGTGGACGACGAGGGTGTTCGGGTCGTCCGTCTTCGGGTCGAGCGGTCCTCCGCAGCCCGACAGCAGTCCTGAAAGCAGTGCCATGACGGCTGCGCCCGCGCACGCCGCCCACCGGATGCTCATCGGCTCTCCCCTTCTGGTTCGGGTAACCGTCCGTCTCGTGTTAAACGTTCTACGAGAGATGGCAGCGGACCGTAGCAGCGACCAAGAAGGCATAACAATGGGTCGACATGGAAGAAGTTAAACGATATACCGGGGAGGGTCTTGGGAGACGGCCGCGCAGGGCCGCGACAGTACGAGGAAGGGCAGGGCATGCAGCGCAACTCCGCGAAACTCGCCACCCCCGAGGGCGACCCGCTGCTGTGGGTCGGCGTCAACTACTGGTCCCGCACCGGCGGTCCGCTCATGTGGCGGAACTACGACGCCGCAGTGGTCGACGAGGAGCTGCGCACCATGCGCGACCACGGCATCACGATCACGCGCAGCTTCCTGTACTGGCCGGACTTCATGCCCGAGGAGAACACCCTCGATCCGGTGATGCTGGAGCGCTACGACGACTTCCTGGAGCGTCACGCCGCGCTCGGCATGCACACCATCCCTACATTCCTCGTCGGGCACATGTCCGGGCAGAACTGGGACCCGGCCTGGCGTGGCGGCCGCGACGTCTTCGGTGACGCCTCCTTCGTCGCCCAGCAGGAGTGGTACGTGCGGGAGACGACCGCGCGCTGGAAGGACCACCCCGCCATCGCGGGCTGGCTGCTGACCAACGAGGTTCCCATCTACGCGGACTGGCCCTCGCGCGGCATCGGCACCCTCGACTCCGACGAGGTCACCGCCTGGGCCAAGACCCTTACCGGCGCGGTCCGTTCGGCCGGCGCCACCCAGCCCGTCTCCATCGGCGACGGAGCCTGGGGCGTGGAGACCTCCGGCGCGGACAACGGCTTCCGCATCCGCGACCTCGCGGAGCTCGTCGACTTCCACGGCCCGCACGTCTACCGCATGGAGACCGACGTCGTGCGCCAGCACCTGGGCGCCGCCTTCGTCTGCGAACTGCTCGACATCGGCGGAAAGCCCGTGATCATGGAGGAGTTCGGGCTGACGTCCGACTTCGTCTCCGAGGAGAACGCGGCCCACTACTACCGGCAGGTCCTCCACAGCACCCTGCTCGCAGGGGCCACTGGCTGGATGCCCTGGAACAACACGGACTACGACGCGCTGGAGAGCCAGGAGCCCTACAGCCACCACCCGTTCGAGATGCACTTCGGCATCACCGACTGCGAGGGGCGTCCCAAGGAGCAGCTGCGCGAGGTCAAGCGCTTCACCGACGTGCTGCGGCGCACCGACGCCGCCCGGCTGAGCCGCCCCGACGCCCGGGTCGCGCTCGTCGTCTCCTCCTTCCTGGAGAAGATGTATCCCTTCACCCAGCCGGACGACCGCACCAGCGTCCTCACCAACACCCGCCAGGCATACGTCGCGGCCCGCGAGGCCGACCTGGGCGTCGGCGTCGCGAGGGAGGCCGACGGACTTCCCGGCGACTGCGCGCTGTACCTGCTGCCCTCGGCCAAGCAGCTCACGGCGCCCGGTTGGTCCCGGCTGCGGGCGCTCGCGGAGGGCGGAGCCACCGTCTACGCCTCGTACTTCCTCGGCGAGCACATGAACCAGCGCGGCACGTGGTGGCCGAAGCTCGACGAGACCTTCGGAGTGCGCAAGAAGCTGCGCTACGGGGTCGCCGACCCCATCGAGGACGACGAGCTGCACATGGTCTTCCAACGCGACTTCGGCGGTATCAACGCAGGCGAGGAGCTGGTCTTCCCCGTCGCGGGCACGGCGAACTCGCGCTCATACTTGCCCGTCGAACCGGACGGCGCCGAGGTCCTCGCGACCGACTCCCACGGCCGTCCCGCACTGCTGCGCCGCCGCACCGGTACGGGCGCACTCGTCCTGTGCACCTATCCCGTCGAGCACATGGCCGCCGTCTCACCGGGCGTCAATCCGGAGCCGACCTGGCGGCTGTACGCGGCGCTCGCCGCCGAGGCGGGTGCCACCCCGGAGGTGTCGGTGGCCGACCCGCGGGTCATGACCGGACGGATGGAACACGAGGACGGGCGGAGCTTCGTGTGGTTCATCAGCCAGCACGACGAACCGCTCACGGCGGAGCCGGTCCTCACGGGCGGCGGGGCGCTGAAGGACCTCGACGGGGCCGGGATCGACGCCGTCGAGCTGCCCCCGTACGGCGTGATCGTCGCCGAGATGACACCGTGAGCACCACAGGCACGTGATCAGGAGAGGAACACGCCGGATGAGGATCGAGTCCGCCGACACAGTTGTCACCAGCCCCGGGCGCAACTTCGTCACCCTGCGGCTGGTGACGGCCGACGGCATCACCGGTCTGGGCGACGCCACGCTCAACGGCCGTGAGCTGGCCGTCGCCTCGTACCTGAGCGACCACGTGGCGCCGCTGCTCATCGGCCGCGACGCGCGCAACATCGAAGACACCTGGCAGTACCTCTACCGCGGTGCCTACTGGCGGCGCGGCCCGGTCACGATGGCCGCGATCGCCGCTGTCGACACGGCCCTGTGGGACATCAAGGCGAAGGCGGCGGGCATGCCGCTGTACCAGCTGCTGGGCGGCGCGAGCCGCCGCGGCGCCCTCGCCTACGGGCACGCCTCGGGGCGGGACATCCCCGAACTCCTCGACTCCGTACGCGCGCACGTCGACGACGGCTACCGGGCCATCCGCGTGCAGACCGGCATCCCCGGCCTCGGCTCCGTCTACGGTGTGGCCGCCTCCGGCGCGGGGTCGGGCGACCGCTACGACTACGAGCCGGCCCGCCGCACCGCCGGCGGCCCGTCCCTGCCGGTGGAGGAGACCTGGGACACGCGGGCCTATCTGCGTCATGTGCCGCGCGTCTTCGAGGCGGTACGCGAGGAGTTCGGGCCCGAGCTGCCGCTCCTGCACGACGGGCACCACAGGATGACGCCCATCCAGGCGGCGAAGCTCGGCAAGTCCCTTGAGCCCTACGACCTGTTCTGGCTCGAGGACGCGACACCTGGCGAGGACCAGGCCGCCCTGCGGCTGATCCGGCAGCACACCACCACGCCGCTCGCGATCGGCGAGGTCTTCAACTCGGTGCACGACTACACGACTCTGCTCAGCGAGCGGCTGATCGACTACGTGCGCTCCGCGATCACCCACACCGGCGGTGTCACCGCGATGAAGAAGCTGCTCGACCTCGCCGCCGTCTACGGTATCCGCTCCGGGATGCACGGGCCGACCGACATCTCCCCGGTGGGCATGGCCGCGGCGCTCCATGTCGACCTGGCCGTGCACAACTTCGGCATCCAGGAGTACATGCGGCACTCGGCCGACACCCTGGAGGTCTTCCGCACCTCGTACACCTTCGAGGAGGGGCTGCTGCATCCGTCCGAGAACCCCGGGCTGGGCGTCGAGCTCGACACGGACGCGGCGGCCCGCTTCCCGTACGAGCCCGCCTATCTGCCCGTGAACCGGCTCACCGACGGGACCGTCCACGACTGGTGAGCCGCGCGGCGGCCCGCCGGTGGAGCGGCGGGCGTACGGGCCGGGTGCAAGCGGCCGGTGCCGGGGGAGGGCGCGGGCCGGTCAGCGCTTCTCGTACCGGGCGCCGACCTTGCGGGCCTCGCGCTGCGACTTTCGCAGAGCCGCGGTCACGGACTGCTTCCCCTCGATCGCGGCGCTCAACTCCCGGGAGACATGGTCACCGAGGCCGGTGAACTCCGGGACACCGACGAACTGGATACCGAGGGTGGGCCGCTTCTGCACGCCCGGCCTGCGCGGATCGGCCTCGCGGATCGCCTTCTCGGTCGCGTCGCCGAAGCCGGCCGCGGCCCTCTTGTACTGAGGGCGGTCGAACGTCGACTCGCGCTTACCGGCGGGCACGTTCTCCCAGCCGATCTCGCGGCCGACGAGGCTCTCGTACTCCTTGCTCGACGCCCAGGACATGAACTCCCATGCCGAACGGGGCTGTTCGGTGGACTTCTGCATGCCCCACGCCCAGGTGTAGAGCCATCCCGAGGACCCGGTCTCCTCGGTCGGCGCGGGCGCGTAGCCGATCTTGCCCTTGACGGGTGATCCGTCGGCCTCCAGCGGGCCGGCGCCGGCCGTCGCGTCGTACCACATTGCGGACTTGCCGTGCTTCATGTTGCGCAGGCAGCCGGCGTAGCCGGACTTCGTGGGGTTCTCCTGGCCGTGTTGGCGTACGAGGCCGACGTAGAACCGCGCCGCTTCCGCGAAGCCGGGGTCGGTAAGCCTGGCGTTCCAGTCCCTGTCGAACCATGTGCCGCCGAAGGTGTTCACCACCGTCGTCAGGGGAGCTGTCATCTCGCCCCAGCCCGGCAGGCCGCGCAGGCAGATGCCGCTCATGCCCTTCTCAGGGCGGTCGGCACGCTCGGCCAGCGCGGCGATCTGGCTCCAGGTGGGCTTCTCGGGCATCTCCAGCCCGAGCGTGCGGAAGACGTCCTTGCGGTACATCAGGAACGAGGACTCCCCGTAGAAGGGCTCCGCGTAGACCTTGCCGTCCGATCCGCTCAGGGAGAGCTGTATGGGCAGCATGATGTCGCTCTGGCCGAAGGAACGGTCCTTGGTGATGAAGGAGTCCAGGGGTCTGAGCCAGCCGCGGCGTGCGAAGTCACGCGTCTCGAAATTGCTGATGGTCGCGACGTCGTAGCGGCCGGACCGGAGGGCGAAGTCGGAGTGGACCTCCTTGCGGACCTCGTTCTCCGGCAGCGTGGTGAAGTGGACGTCGATGCCCGTCCTCTTCGTGAAGTGCTGGGCGGTGAGCTTCTTCAGCTCCAGCATCTGCGGGTTGTCCACCATCAGGACTTCTAAGGACTTCTTCTCCGGCCGCTCCTGGTCCTGCGAGCTGCATGCCGTGAGCAGGCTCGCCGTGACGGCTGCCGCGGCGACGATCCTTACCGTCCTTCCTCTGCATCCGGGTGTGAACCGGGACTTGAACACGGGGCTCTCCTCGTCGTGGTCCTGGCGCGACCCTGCGAGGGGTGTCCGACGGCACCCGGGAGTTCCGAGGCACCCGGACGCAGCGAGACGCCGATCATGCGGAGAGTTCTACATGCCCGTGATGGTCGGGAAACAGTCCGAATGGTCGCCAATCCTGCCTGCTTCTGCCCGAGTTGAGGACGGAGTCGACTCTGCTGACCAGCAGGAAGAGAGCGGCACTCCTTCACCGGGCGCCCGTTTTCCCCTCTCGGAGCGCCCGTTCCGCTTCCGCAGGTAGGACTCTGGCCTAGTCCAAGTCCCGCCGCTACGCGGGTAGTTGAGGAAAAAGGGCGCGGCGGAAGACCGTTCACAGGTCTTCCGTCACGCCCTCGCGATTCCGCCACCGGAGGCGGGAGCCGGGGCCGGAAGTGCCCCGGCGCGCGCCGTGCGCGGGTTCAGCCCACCGTCGTCGTGTCGGCGACACCGTCCGGGGTCCGGCTTGCCGGAACAACGGCCTCGCGGTGGGACGCGGTCGTCCTGGGACGCCTCGCGTGGTAGACGAGCGCCGGCGGCAGATTGCGCCACACCGTGCGGCCCGGCACCACCTCTTCGAAGGTGGCGTGCAGCAGCTCCCTGAAGCGCAGAGCCGAGGACAGCCGCAGGGCATGGACATAGCCGAACGTGGTGAACGCTCCGTCCGGCGCGAGCACATGGCTCACGGCGGAGAGGATCTCGCGCTGCACGTCGTTGGAGAAGGACGCCCAGGGAAGGCCGCTGACGACCACGTCAGCCTTCTCCAGGCCGCGTTCGGTGAGCAGCTGCGGCAGCGCGGAGGCGTCG
Source organism: Streptomyces sp. TAA486 (assembly GCF_000426165.1). NCBI lineage: Bacteria > Bacillati > Actinomycetota > Actinomycetes > Kitasatosporales > Streptomycetaceae > Streptomyces > Streptomyces sp. TAA486. The sequence continues at coordinate 125,657 of NZ_AUEV01000006.1, forward strand.
GCGTGGAGCACCTCCACCTTGCGGCAGCGCCATCGCAGCTGGTCGGCCAGCCGCGGATTCGCCTCGATGGCGAGCTGGCGTCCGCGACCGCTCAGCTGCTCCTCGATGATGCTGGTGACCACCCCTGTTCCGGGGCCCAGTTCGACCACGACCGGGTCGCCGAGCTCGGGTACGGGTGCGGTCACTGCCGCGGCGAGTTTGGGGGAGCTGGGGGCCACCGCGCCGATGTCGGCGGGCGATCGCAGGAACTCGCGCAGCATCGTGCCGGTCTCGCTCGTCAACGCTCTTTGCCTCTCGGGGACGTCAAGGGCTCGAGACCGGCCAGGTGAGCAGCGCCTTCGGTGGCTGACATGAGGGGCTGCGGCGGGGAACGGACGACCTCGCGTGGACAACCGTACCCATGGATCCGCAGATCACGGCCATACCGGGGGAGCTAATGGTCGGTAACCCGTCTGACCTGTGGATTCGTGCTCAGAACCCTGGGGTGCCGTATATGGAGCATCTCCCCGAAACGGCCGGGCGGCCGCTGATGCCGCAGTCGTGGGCGGAGTGGAAGGAAAGTGGAGGAAGCAGGCGATTAGGGGTGTGATTCCAGCCACAGCCCGGATGAGGGGCAACGGGCCCGGTCCTCCCGTCGCGGCGGTGCGGGCCGACCGCGGGGGTCAGCACTCGATGACGTTGACCGCGAGTCCGCCCCGGGCCGTCTCCTTGTACTTGACCTTCATGTCGGCGCCGGTGTCCTTCATCGTCTTGATCGCCTTGTCGAGCGAGACGTGGTGCCGGCCGTCGCCGCGCAGCGCCATGCGGGCGGCGGTGACGGCCTTCACGGCGGCCATGCCGTTGCGCTCGATGCAGGGGATCTGGACGAGCCCGCCGATCGGGTCGCAGGTCAGCCCGAGGTTGTGCTCGATGCCGATCTCCGCGGCGTTCTCCACCTTCTCCGGACCGCCGCCCAGCACCTCGGCCAGGCCGCCCGCCGCCATGGAGCAGGCCGAGCCGACCTCGCCCTGGCAGCCGACCTCGGCGCCGGAGATCGAGGCGTTCTCCTTGAAGAGCAGCCCGACGGCGCCTGCCGCGAGGAGGAAGCGGACGATGCCGTCCTCGTCGGCGCCCGGCACGAACTCGGTGTAGTAGTGCAGGACGGCCGGGATGATGCCCGCCGCTCCGTTGGTGGGAGCCGTGACCACGCGTCCGCCGGCGGCGTTCTCCTCGTTCACCGCCATCGCGTAGAGCGTCAGCCACTCGGTCGCGTGCGTCTCGCGGCTGCCCTCCGCCCGCAGCTGGCGAGCGGCCGTCGCCGCCCTGCGGCGCACCTTCAGGCCGCCCGGCAGGATGCCCTCGCGGCTCAGTCCGCGGGCGACGCAGGCCCGCATGACCTCCCAGATCTCCAGCAGACCGGTACGGATCTCCTCCTCCGTGCGCCAGGCCTTCTCGTTCTGGAGCATCAGCTCCGAGACGGACAGACCCGTCTCCCGCGTGAGCCGCAGCAGCTCGTCGCCGGTGCGGAAGGAGTGCTTCAGTTCGGTGTCGTCGAGCTTGATGCGGCCCGAGCCGGCGGCGTCCTCGTCGACGACGAATCCGCCGCCCACCGAGTAGTAGGTCTTCTCCAGAAGCGTGGCGCCGGAGGCGTCGTACGCGAAGAGCGTCATCCCGTTCGCGTGGTACGGGAGCGAGCGGCGGCGGTGCAGGATCAGCTGGGACTGCTCGTCGAAGGCGATCTCGTGGGCGTCCCCTATCTCCGTGGCCAGCAGCCGCAGCCGCTTCGAGGCCCTGATCCGCTCGACCTCGTCCTCGGCGCCCTCGACGTCGACGGTGCGCGGTGACTCGCCCTGCAGCCCGAGCAGCACGGCCTTCGCGGTTCCGTGCCCGTGCCCGGTCGCGCCGAGCGACCCGTACAGCTCGGCTTTCACGGACGCCGTATGGGCGAGCACGCCCTCGTTCTTCAGCCGCACGGCGAACATGCGGGCCGCGCGCATCGGGCCGACCGTGTGGGAGCTGGACGGGCCGATGCCGATCGAGAAGAGGTCGAAGACGGAGACCGCCATGGCGGGCGCCTCCTTTCCGTGCGGGGCCCGTGCTGTGGCCGGATGACCGGTGCCGCGGCGCGGTCCGCGCCGCGGCACCGGGGCCTGTTACTTGTTCAGGCCGGGGTAGAGGGGGTGCTTCTCGGTGAGCGCCGTGACGCGCGCGCTCAGGGACTTGGCCTTGTCCTCGTCGAAGCCGGGGAGCAGCGCCTCGGCGATGATGTCGGCGACCTCGCGGAAATCCTCCTCCTGGAAGCCCCGGGTCGCCAGCGCGGGCGTCCCGATGCGCAGGCCGGAGGTGACCATGGGCGGGCGGGGGTCGTTCGGCACGGCGTTGCGGTTCACGGTGATGCCGATCTCGTGCAGCCGGTCCTCGGCCTGCTGGCCGTCCAGTTCGCTGTTGCGCAGGTCGACGAGGATCAGGTGCACGTCCGTGCCGCCGGAGAGTACGGAGACGCCCGCGTCCACCGCGTCCTGCTGCAGCAGCCGCTCGGCGAGCAACCGGGCACCGGTCAGGGTCCGCTGCTGGCGCTCCTTGAACTCGTCGGAGGCCGCGATCTTGAACGACACGGCCTTGGCCGCGATGACGTGCTCCAGCGGACCGCCCTGCTGACCGGGGAAGACCGCGGAGTTGATCTTCTTGGCGTACTCCTTCTTGGAGAGGATCACGCCGCCACGCGGGCCGCCGAGGGTCTTGTGCGTGGTCGTGGTCACGACGTCCGCGTAAGGCACCGGAGAGGGGTGCAGCCCGGCCGCCACCAGACCCGCGAAGTGCGCCATGTCGACCATGAGCAGGGCGTCCACCTCGTCCGCGACGCGGCGGAAGGCGGCGAAGTCCAGCTGCCGCGGGTACGCGGACCAGCCGGCGATGATCATCTGCGGCCGGTGCTCGCGCGCCAGCCTGCCGACCTCGTCCATGTCGACCCGGCCGGTCTTCTCGTCCACGTGGTAGGCGACGACGTTGTAGAGCTTGCCGGAGAAGTTGATCTTCATGCCGTGCGTGAGGTGACCGCCGTGCGCCAGGTCCAGGCCCATGATCGTGTCACCGGGCTTGAGCAGCGCGAACATCGCGGCGGCGTTCGCGGACGCCCCGGAGTGCGGCTGCACGTTGGCGGCGTCCGCCCCGAAGAGGGCCTTGATGCGCTCGCGCGCGATGTCCTCGATGACGTCGACGTGTTCGCAGCCGCCGTAGTAGCGACGCCCCGGATAGCCCTCCGCGTACTTGTTGGTGAGGACGGATCCCTGGGCCTCCAGGGAGGCGACCGGCGCGAAGTTCTCCGACGCGATCATCTCGAGGGTGGACTGCTGGCGGTGGAGTTCGGCGTCGACGGCGGCGGCGACGTCCGGGTCCACCTCGTGGAGAGAGCTGTTCAGAAGCGACATGGAACCATCCCTGGTGGCAGGCCGGTCGGGCACATTGGCGGACATACGGCGTTCAGTCGTTGCTGCTCGGGCGTAGGGGGCCGCTCTTGCGGCTCCGGGCGACAGGGGCCGGTCGGTGCGGGCCCGGCGTCAGCTTCCGGCGGTGAACGAGGCGTACTCGTCGGCCGTCAGCAGCCCCTCCGGCTCGTCCGTGACACGCACCTTGAACAGCCAGCCGCCCTCGAACGGGGCGGAGTTGACCAGTGCCGGGTCGTCCACGACATCCTGGTTGATCTCGGTGATCTCGCCGGAGACCGGCGCGTAGAGGTCGCTGACCGACTTGGTCGACTCCAGTTCGCCGCAGGGCTCGCCCGCGGTCACCGTGTCCCCGTTCTCGGGAAGCTGGACGAAGACGACATCGCCGAGCGCGTCGGCGGCGTGGGCCGTGATGCCGACCGTCGAGACGCCGTCATCGGCGGCCGACAGCCACTCGTGCTCCTTGCTGTAGCGCAGCTGCTGCGGGTTGCTCATGGTGCGATTCTCCTGGATGAGAGGGGAACGGAGGGAATCAGTCTTGGTCAGTGGGACGCAGGACACGTCGAGCGGCGCGGGCCACGCCGCGTCCCGGCGCCGGGGAGGCGGGCACGGGTCGTCCCGCCGGCGCCCTTGTCAGCGTTGCCGCTTGTAGAAGGGGAGCGCCACGACCTCGTACGGCTCGTGGCTGCCGCGGATGTCCACCGCGACCCCTTCGGTGCCGGGCTCCGCGAACGCCGGGTCGACGTACGCGATGGCGATGGGCTTGCCGAGGGTGGGCGACGGGGCTCCCGAGGTCACCTCGCCGATCACCGAACCGTCCGCGGCGGAGACCACCTCGTACCCGGCACGCGGCACCCTCCTGCCCTCGGCGATCAGCCCGACGAGCTTGCGCGGCGGCGATGTCTCCGCCTGGCCGGCGGCGGCCTCCAGTGGCTCGCGCCCGACGAAGGCACCGTCGTTGGTGGTCTTCTCGAACTTCACGATCCGGCCCATGCCCGCGTCGAACGGCGTGGTCCGCGTGGTCAGTTCGTGCCCGTACAGAGGCATCCCCGCCTCGAGGCGGAGCGTGTCACGGCAGCTCAGACCGCACGGCACGAGGCCCGCGGGCGCGCCCGCGCCGGTCAGCGCCTCCCACACGGCGACGGCGTCGGCGGGGGAGACGAACAGCTCGAAGCCGTCCTCGCCGGTGTATCCCGTGCGGGCGATCAGGGCGTCCCGGCCGGCGACCGTGCCCGGCAGCCCCGCGTAGTACTTCAGCCCCTCCAGGTCGGCGTCCGTGAGGCCCTTGAGAATGCCGGCGGCCTCCGGGCCCTGCACGGCGATCAGCGCGTAGGCGTCCCGGTCGTCGCGCACCTCGGCGCCGAAGCCGGCGCTGCGCTCACGCAGCGCGTCCAGCACGGTCTGAGCGTTGGAGGCGTTGGCGACGACCATGTACGTGTCGTCGCCGGTGCGGTAGACGATCAGGTCGTCGAGGATTCCGCCCGAGGCGTCGCACAGCATGGTGTAGCGGGCGCGTCCCACGGCCAGCCGGGAGAGGTTGCCGACCAGCGCGTAGTCCAGCAGCTCGCCGGCCTGCTGCCCGGTGACGGTGATCTCGCCCATGTGTGAGAGGTCGAAGAGGCCCGCGCGCGTGCGCACGGCGACGTGCTCGTCCCGCTCGCTGCCGTAGCGCAGTGGCATGTCCCAGCCGGCGAAGTCGGTCATCGTCGCGCCGAGCGCGCGGTGTACCGCGTCGAGGGCGGTGGTGCGTGGGCCGCCGCCGGTGGCCCCGCCGTTGGTCTCGCTCATGTCAGGCTCCCGTGACTCGGTGACGCGGATGTCCTCCCCATCTGTCATCGGAACCTGAGAGGTTCGCCACGAGCCCTCGTGCACGGGCGGTGGCTTGCACCTTGGGTGGAGCCGCCTGCGGGCGGCCCGCTTTTCAGATCTGCCTCGTCCTGCGCGGTATCGGTGCCTGAGAGATTCAAGGGAGGACTTGCTCCTTCGGCGCCCCGGCGGGACCGCGCTCCGAGCGCGGCCGGGAACTCTCCCGCGTGGATTCAAACGGCCGGTATCCAGTTGACTGGCCCGCTCATCATGGCATGGCGGCGAAGAGGCGTCGACGGTGCATGCCTTCGCCGGCTGCGATGCCGCCTTGCTGCGCATTACCATTTCTTGACACTCTCGGAGGCGAGCCGCCGGACGGCGGCCATATCCGGGGAGGGGCGATCAGGTGGGCAGCCTGCGCAGTGCGTACGCGACCGTGACCGGCTGGGGGTACTCGCCTTCCGGCCAGGCCAGAGACGCCGCCGACTCTCCTGTACAGGCGACGGTGCCGCCACCGGCGCCCGTCGGGACGGCTGTTCCCGGCGCCTCGGCGCCCGTCGAGGCCGGCGCCGCGGCCGTTCCGGCGGTCTCACCCCCTCCGGCCGCCTCCGTGGACCTTCGCGGTACGGCCGTCCGGCGGACGCTGCGGTATCCCACCGGCGACCGCGTCGTCGTCTCCGGGCTTCCGGGCAGCGGCAAGTCGACGCTGATCCGGCGCGTCGTCGCCCTCCAGGACACCGTCCGCCGCATCGACTCCCAGGACGTGCGCGAGCGTTGGGGGTCCGCGCTGCCGCGCTGGCTGCCCTACGCCGCGTACCGGCCCCTCGCCCGCATCGCGCATTACGCGGGACTGCGGCGGGCGCTCTCCTCCGGCGCGAGCGTCGTCGTGCACGACTGCGGCAGCCAGGCGTGGGTGCGCAACTGGCTGGGCCGGGACGCCCTTCGGCGCGGCCGCGCCCTCCACCTCGTCCTGCTGGACGTACCGGCGGCGACGGCGCTGCGCAGCCAGGCCGAGCGCGGACGCACCGTCTCCGGCTACGCGTTCATGCGCCACCGCAGGGCCGTGCGGCGGCTGATCGTGAACGCGGAGTCCGGGCGGCTGCCGCGTGGATGCCAGTCGGTGGTCCTCCTGGACCGGGGTGCCGCGGGAACACTCGCCGGCATGGCGTTCGAGTAGCAACACGCCGAAGGCGCACGCCCGGCGCGCAGGGCCGGACCGCTCGCAACCCGGTGTGACCACCGCACTAGGGTGGCCGTCATGACCATTCCTCAGCAGTACGGACCGGGCCATGGCGGAGGCTGGCCCGGCAACGAGCTGGAGGAGGCCCTCGCCGCCTCCCTCGAAGTGCCAGGCGCCGGTGCCCGGCTGCTTGAGGTGCTCGGACGCAGCAGCGTCTGGGTGCCGCTGCCCGAGGGCGGCGGCCCCGACAGCCCCGACCTGGATCTGCCGACCGTGGAGCTGAACGGCGGCGTCTATGTTCCGGTCTTCAGTTCCGAGCAGCAGTTCCTGCAAGTCGTCGGGGGCCATATGTCCTTCACCGTCGCACCCGCACGCGACTTCGCCCGCGGGCTGCCGCCGCAGGTGGGCATCGCCGTGAACCCGGAGGGCACCGTCGGCATGCCGCTGCCGCCCGAGGCCGTCGCCGAGCTGTGCGCCAACACCCCGGGTGAGCAGGCCGCGTGGGGCGTGGCGCGCGGCGCGCGGGTGCGGCTCTACGAGCCGGACTGGCAGGAGGAACCGGTGGACTTCCTCGCCGCCGCGGCCGGGGAGTTCGCCGTTCTGCCGTGGATGCGCACGGCCCGCCGCGCACTCGCCAGCTCCGAGGGGGATCCGCCGTCGCTCTTCGTCGGCGTCGAGCTGGACCACCTCGACCCGGACATCCGCCAGGCCGCGCACGACGCGCTCGCGCGTGCGCTGGGCCGCGCCCAGTCCAGATGGCCCGTACAGCTCGTGCTGATGGACGCCGCCCAGGACCCGGTGGTCGACTGGATGCGGCACTGCGTGCGGCCCTTCTACACACGGGACTGAGGTCCGGGTCCTTCCGGGCGTGCTCCGCCCCAGGACGTAGCGCTTCAGCACGACGCCCCATGTCGGTCCCTGCTCGTAAGCTGGTTGGATGACGGGGACAACGGGGAGGGCCGCGTTCGCGGGCCCGGTACAGATCATTGAGAAGGACGGCTTCCTCGCCGGTCTTTCCCAGGGCCGGAGGCTCTTGGGAAGGCCGGCGAGGCGTCGGAGCGGTTCCGGTGGAAGGACGGCCAGGTGAGCGCGGGTGCAGGCGTCGAGCAGCTGCTGGGGCAGGTGTCGCCGGGGAGGTACGACACCTATGAGGCGCTGCTCGATGCGCTCGCCGAGGGCGAAGTGTGGATGCTGCTCTGGAACGGACGTCCGGGCGCGCCCGACGCCCAGTACGGAAACATGGAGGTCGGCGGGTACGGCTACGCCCCGTGCGTGAGCTCCGCCCAGGAGCTGGCCGCCTCCGGCTGGGACCGCTCGCACGAGATCGTCAGCGGCCGTGAGATCGCCTCCGCGCTCTTCCCGGAGCGTTGGGGGATCTGGCTCAACCCGCACGCCCCGGGCGGCGGGGTCGGCATCCCGTGGCTCGACCTGCGGCGCATCGCCCTGGGCCTGGACCAGTTGCCCGCGGGGCCGCTGCGCATCAGCGAACCGAGCCTGGACGTCGCGCAGTTCTACGCGCTACTCAGCCAGAACGCTCATCGCACGCCCGTCGTGCGTTCCCTGCGCCGCGCCTGGGTGCAGCCGGCACTCGGCGCCGGCTATCTCGCGATCGGCCTCGACCTGTACGACACGGGCCGGCAGTCCGTGGAGTCGGCGCAGCAGATGATGCGTCAGTCGGTGGCGGCCGTCCCCGAGGGGCTGCCGGTCTCCAGCGTCGCGATGTCGGACGACTACGACCCCGTGGCGATGTGGCTGCGCCGCAATTCGCGGCCATTCTTCGACCGTGACGTGCCGACGGCCGACGCCGCTCCTGGGCACGGCTACGGCTTCCCCCGCTCCTGACGCCCGTCCGCCCGGTCGGTACGCAACCGGACTTCCTCCAGGGATGCCTGGTGGAAGGAAGCGCAGGTGGGCGGTTGTCCACGCGCATTGACGGGATTCCGATAGTCGCGAGTTGCCGTTCGTATAACGGAATCTGACGCGTCACATCACAGTTGAGCATCCTTTCCCCGGGGGGACTGGCGGGTGATCGCACGGCCGATGAGACTCCCGAGCGTTGAGGCATCGGCCTTGTGAACGTGCGAATTGCGAACTGGCCGCTACAGCGGCGGGCGTGGCTGGTCACCCCCGGCCGAGAGAGGGTTTCCCCACGATGACGGCACCACTGCACGACACGTCCGCGGAGACCGCGCCCGTCGACCCGGCACTCGGTGGCGTGGAAGGCAAGTCCATCGAAGGGCGCTCCCTCGGACGGATCGCGTGGAACCGCCTCAAGCGGGACAAGGTGGCGCTCATCGGCGGCGGCGTCGTCCTGCTGCTCATCCTGGTCGCGTTCTTCGCGCCGTTCATCGTGAGCCTCCTGGGACATCCGCCGGACCAGCACCACGAAGAGATGATCGACCCCCTCTTCCAGACTCCCAAGGGTGCGCTCGGCGGTATCAGCGGCGACCATCTCCTGGGAGTCGAACCGGGCAACGGCCGCGACATCTTCAGCCGCATCGTCTACGGCGCGCGCGTCTCGCTGCTCGTCGGCTTCCTCTCGGCAGTGGTGGCCGTCGTCGTCGGCACCGTGCTCGGCGCTCTCGCCGGTTACTTCGGCGGCTGGCTCGACGCCGTCATCAGCCGCGTGATGGACATGCTGCTGGCCTTCCCTCAACTGCTGTTCATCATCTCCCTGATCTCCGTGGTGCCGAACGAGATGTTCGGGCTGACGGGCACGGGCGTACGGCTCACCGTCATGATCCTGGTGATCGGCTTCTTCGGGTGGCCCTACATCGGCCGCATCGTGCGCGGCCAGACGCTCTCGCTCCGCGAGCGGGAGTACGTGGAGGCGGCGCGCAGCCTCGGTGCGGGGCGGCGCTACATCCTCTTCAAGGAGCTGCTGCCGAACCTGATCGCGCCGATCACCGTCTACACCACGCTCATGATTCCCACCAACATCCTCACCGAGGCCGCGCTCAGCTTCCTCGGCGTGGGAGTCAAGCCGCCGACCGCCTCCTGGGGGCAGATGCTCTCCCAGGCTGTGCGCTACTACGAGACGGATCCGATGTTCATGGTGGTGCCGGGTGTGGCCATCTTCATCACCGTTCTCTCCTTCAACCTCTTCGGCGACGGCGTGCGCGACGCGCTGGACCCCAAGGGTTCCCGATGACCCCCACACCACCAGGCGTGTCCTGGTTCTGTCCCCGGCCCGGCGCAGCCGTGCGGGCCGTGACCTACACCGGAGGATGCAGATCGTGACAACCCAACGCTCATCGAGGCGCAGGATCGCCGCGTCGGCCGTCGCGGTCGCGGCCCTCCTGACCACCGCAGCGTGCGGTGGCGGCGGCAGTGACAGCGAGGGCGACGGCAAGGCGCCCGGATTCAACGCAGCCAAGGCGAAGACGGCCAACGCGTCCGACAAGAAGGGCGGGACGCTGAAGTTCATCGGCACCCAGGACGCCGACTCCTGGGACACGACCCGTGGCTACTACGGGTTCGCCTGGGACTTCATGCGCTACTACAGCCGCACCCTGGTCAGCAGCAAGCCCGTCGCGGGCAAGGAGAGTGCGGAGCTCGTTCCGGACCTGGCCAAGTCCAGGGCGAAGATCTCGGACGACGGCAAGACCTACACCTACGAGCTGCGCGACGGCATCACCTGGGAGGACGGCAAGCCCGTCACCTCCAAGGACATCAAGTACGGCATCGAGCGGCAGTGGGCGCAGGACGTTCTCTCCGGCGGTCCCATCTACCTGAAGGACACACTGGACCCGGACGGCAAGTACAAGGGCCCCTACAAGGACAAGGCCAAGGACAAGCTCGGCCTGGACGCCATCGAGACGCCCAGCGACACCAAGATCATCTTCCATCTGCCCAAGCGCAACGGTGACTTCGAGCAGATGCTGGGCATGCCGTCGGCCTCCCCGGTGCGCCAGGACAAGGACACCAAGTCGAAGTACGGCCTGAAGCCCTTCTCCAGCGGCCCGTACAAGTTCGAGTCGTACACGCCGAACAAGAAGCTGACGCTCGTCCGTAACCCCGAGTGGAAGAAGTCCTCGGACTCCATCCGCAAGGCCCTCCCGGACAAGGTCACCGTCACCCTGCTGACCAACTCCGACGAGATGGACAAGCGCCTCATCAACGGTGACTACGACCTGGACATCAACGCCACCGGCATGGAGGCGGCAGGCCGTGAGAAGGCCCTGAAGGAGCACAAGGGCAACGTCGACAACCCGAGCACGGGTTACATCCGTTACGCGGTCTTCCCGCAGACGGTGAAGCCCTTCGACAACATCCACTGCCGCAAGGCGATGATCTACGGCTCCGACCACAAGTCGATCCAGAACGCGCGCGGTGGCCCGCTCGCCGGCGGTGACATCGGCACGAACATGCTGCCGGCGCTCGTCCCGGGCTCCGACCTGAAGTTCGACCCGTACGGCATCGCCAAGAACCAGGGCGCGGCCGACGTGCAGAAGGCCAAGGCCGAGCTGAAGAAGTGCGGCAAGCCGAACGGCTTCAAGACCACCATCGCGGTCCGCAACAACAAGCAGGTCGAGGTCGCCTCCGCCGAGGCCATGCAGGCGTCGCTCAAGAAGGTCGGCATCACCGCCGAGGTCGACGAGTACGACGGCGCGCAGACCACCGGCATCATCGGTAACCCCGACGTGGTCAAGAAGAAGAACTACGGGATCATCATCATGGGTTGGGGTCCGGACTTCCCGTCCGGCCAGGGGTACGGCATGCCGCTGTGGCACAGCAAGTACATCCTGGACAACGGCAACAACAACTACGCCATGATCGATGACAAGAAGATCGACGGCATGTTCGCCGATGCGATCGCCGAACTCGACAAGAACAAGGCGGCCGAGAAGTACGCGGCCATCAACGCCGAGGTCATGAAGGGCGCTTACTACCTGCCCTTCACGTTCGAGAAGAACATCATCTGGCGCTCCAGCAGGCTGACCAATGTCGGCACGACCGACGCGTACAGCGGTCGCTACGACTACGCCGTGCTCGGCGTCAAGTGATCCGTCCGACCCCGCCGGCGCACCCGCCGCCAGTCACGAAGGGCAGGTGAGGGCCGCAGTGGTGGCCCGGTGAACACTCCGACAACCTCGGGGAGTTCACCGGGCCCCGCCGGGCCGGAAGCAGTGCTCACATATCTCATCAGGCGGCTCTTCGCCGTCGTAGTGATGCTGATCGTCGTCATGCTGGCGGTCTTCGGCATCTTCTTCCTGATCCCGAAGTGGACGGGGGTCGACCCCGCCACGATGTTCGTCGGCAAGCAGGCCGACGCCGCCGCGCTCGAGGGCATCAGGCAGAAGCTCGGCCTGGACGACCCGATCCTCGTCCAGCTCTTCGACTTCTTCCGGGGCATCCTCGTCGGACGGGACTACGTCAGCGCGGGGGACACCATCCACTGCTCCGCGCCGTGCTTCGGGTACTCCTTCAAGACCGAGCAGGCCGTCTGGCCGATCCTCGCCGACCGGCTGCCCGTCACCCTGGGCCTCGCCGTCGGTGCCGCGATCATCTGGCTGGTCATCGGTCTGGCTGCCGGCGTCGTCTCGGCGCTGCGCCGCGGCTCCATCTGGGACCGCATGGCCATGAGCCTCGCCCTCAGCGGCGTCTCGCTGCCCATCTACTTCACCGGCCTGCTCTCGCTGGCGATCTTCTCCTACGGGCTGGGGCTGGTCAGCAACGAGTACACGCCGATCGAGGAGAGCTTCACCGCGTGGTTCAGCGGGATGACCCTCCCCTGGCTGACCCTGGCGTTCCTCTTCGGCGCCATGTATGCCCGGCTCACGCGCGCCACCATGCTCGAGGTGATGGGCGAGGACTACATCCGCACCGCCCGCGCCAAGGGCGTTCGCGAGCCGGTCGTCATCCGCAAGCACGCCATGCGCTCCACGATGACCCCGATCATCACGCTCCTCGGAGTCGACCTCGGAGCACTCATGGGCGGTGCGATCCTCACCGAGACGACCTTCAGCCTTCCCGGACTCGGCCAGGCCGTGCTGAAGGCGATCGGGGAGAAGGACCTGCCGCTGATCCTCGGCGTCACGCTGATCACCGCCTCCGCGGTGGTCGTGGCGAACCTCATCGTGGACCTGCTGTACGGCGTGATCGACCCCCGAGTGAGGCTCGCATGACGGAAACGCACAAGACGGGTACCTCGGCGGTCGGCGAACCCGTCGCCGACCGGGCGCCCGCCCGCTCCTTCCTCGAAGTGCGCGATCTGCACGTGCACTTCCCCACGGAGGACGGCCTGGTCAAGTCCGTCGACGGGCTCTCCTTCCAGCTGGAGAAGGGCAAGACGCTCGGCATCGTGGGCGAGTCCGGCTCGGGCAAGTCCGTCACCTCGCTCGGCGTCATGGGCCTGCACACCGTCGGGCAGTACGGGCGGCGGAAGGCGCAGCTGTCGGGCGAGATCTGGCTCGACGGACAGGAACTCCTGTCCGCGGACCCGGACTCGGTGCGCAGGCTGCGCGGCCGCGAGATGGCGATGATCTTCCAGGATCCGCTCTCGGCGCTCCACCCGTACTTCACCATCGGCAGCCAGATCATCGAGGCGTACCGCGTCCATCACGACGTGGACAAGAAGACGGCCCGCAAGCGAGCCGTCGAACTCCTCGACCGCGTCGGCATCCCGCAGCCCGACGAGCGCGTCAACAGCTATCCGCACGAGTTCTCGGGTGGCATGCGGCAGCGCGCGATGATCGCGATGTCGCTGGTGAACAACCCCGAGCTGCTGATCGCCGACGAGCCGACGACCGCCCTGGACGTCACCGTGCAGGCGCAGATCCTCGACCTGATCAGGGACCTGCAGAAGGAGTTCGGCTCCGCGGTCATCATCATCACGCACGACCTGGGCGTGGTCGCCGAGCTCGCCGACGACATCCTCGTGATGTACGGGGGCCGCTGCGTCGAGTACGGGACGGCCGAGCAGGTCTTCTACCAGCCGCAGCACCCCTACACCTGGGGTCTGCTGGGCTCGATGCCGCGCATCGACCGCGCGCAGGGCGAACGGCTCATCCCCGTCAAGGGCTCACCGCCCAGCCTGATCAACATCCCGAAGGGCTGCGCGTTCAACCCGCGCTGCCCCTACGCGGATGTGCCCAAGGGCAATGTCACGCGCACCGAACGGCCCGAGCTGCAGGACGTGGGCGGCGGCCATCTGTCCGCCTGCCACCTGGACCGCACGGACCGGGACCGGATCTGGAACGAAGAGATTGCCCCGAAGCTGTGAGTGAGGACGAGCAGATGACGATCCCGTCCCAGCGCGTGACGGACGCCGTGCAGACCAAGGCCGACCCGGAGCCGGGCGAGTCGCTGCTGAAGGTGAGCGGCCTGAAGAAGCACTTCCCGATCACCAAGGGGATCCTCAAGCGGCAGGTCGGTGCGGTCAAAGCTGTCGACGGCATCGACTTCGACGTGCGGGCGGGGGAGACGCTGGGCGTCGTCGGCGAGTCCGGCTGCGGCAAGTCCACGATGGGCCGGCTCATCACGCGGCTGCTGGAGCCGACCGCCGGCGCCATCGAGTTCGAGGGCCGGGACATCACTCACCTCGGCGTGAGCGGCATGCGCCCGCTGCGGCGCGACGTCCAGATGATCTTTCAGGACCCGTACTCGTCGCTGAACCCCCGGCACACCGTCGGCGCGATCGTCAGCGCCCCCTTCAAGCTCCAGGGCGTCGCGCCCGAGGGCGGTGTGAAGAAGGAGGTGCAGCGGCTGCTGGACCTGGTCGGCCTGAACCCGGAGCACTACAACCGCTACCCCCACGAGTTCTCCGGCGGGCAGCGGCAGCGCATCGGCATCGCCCGCGCCCTCGCCCTCAACCCGAAGCTCGTCGTCGCCGACGAGCCGGTCTCGGCGCTGGACGTGTCCATCCAGGCGCAGGTCATCAACCTGCTGGACGACCTGCAGGACGAGCTCGGCCTCACGTACGTGATCATCGCGCACGACCTCTCGGTGATCCGCCACGTATCGGACCGGATCGCGGTCATGTACCTCGGCAAGATCGTGGAGCTGACAGACCGGAAGTCGCTGTACGAGTCGCCCATGCACCCGTACACGCGGGCGCTCCTCTCGGCCGTTCCCGTGCCCGACCCGCGGCGCAAGGCGCAGGGCGGACGCGACCGCATCCTGCTCCAGGGCGACGTGCCCTCGCCGATCAAGCCGCCGAGTGGCTGCCGCTTCCACACCAGGTGCTGGAAGGCGACGCAGATCTGCAGGACGACCGAGCCGCCGCTGGTCTCCCTGGCCCCGGGACACGAGGCTGCCTGCCACCACCCGGAGAACGCCCCCGACCAGCACCCCGAGGACAGCACGCCGGTCGTCGGCTAGGCGCGGCGCGGGGGCTCGGAGCGCGCAGAAGGGCGGCTGCGTGACCGCAGCCGCCCTTTGCCGTTCCGCGCCGGATCAGTACGCGGAGTTCACGTTGTCCATCGATCCGTACTTGTCGGCCGCGTAGTTGCAGGCGGCGACAATGTTGGCGACCGGGTCGGTCACCTCATGCTTGGTGCCCTTGACGTGGTACTGGTCGAACGTCGGCTGAATGGTCTGGAGCAGACCCTTCGAAGGCGTGCCCTTCTGGGCGTTGATGTCCCAGTCGTTCATCGCGTTCGGGTCACCACCGGACTCACGGATGATGTTCTTCTTGATGCCCTGGTGCGAGCCCGGGATGCCCTCTTCCTTCATGACGGCACGGGCCTGCTTGATCCAGCCGTCCAGGTTGTCGCCGCGGGTCGTGCGGTCGGCCTTCGTGCTGGTACGGGCCTCCTTGGCCTTCTCGGCCTGCTTGGCCTGCTTGGCCTGCTTGGCCTTCTGAGCCTTCTCGCTCTGGTCAGCCTTGTCGGATGTGGCGGCCGGCTTGGCTGCGGAAACCTGCTTGGTCTCCTCACCCTTCACGAGGGTCTTGGCCGGAGCGTGGCTGCGCGTGTTGTCGGTGGTGTGATCACCCGTCGCGGCCTTGGCGGCCTTCGTCGACGGATGGTCGGCCACGTTCACCGAATGTCCGGCAACCGGCTTGGCCTGGCCCCGGTCCGTGTGTGCGTCCGAGTGACCGGGCGCCGCGCCGGCGAGGGCAGCAATTCCTGCGGCGGCCGCAAGGCCGACAGCGGCGGACTTCTGGGTCCTGGTCAGGCGGTTGGGGATGCGCATGGAAGAGCGAATACCTTTCGTTGGCTGCGTCGCGTATTTGCCGGTTGGGCGGTGGCGCCGAGTTCGGTTCCCGGCGCGAAGCGACGCTGCCATTGGTAAAGGTCCCTGATGCTGGTGCCAAATATGTGACCTACTAAGCGACTACGGAGAGAAATGCCGATATGTATGCGGACATCCAGGACGGAACCATCGATATGCCGCTGGAGCTGAAGGGTCGGCGAGAGGTGCCCACTAAACGGATTCGGATGTGACGTGCGTCTTATGCGCCGCCTCACATTCAGCGGGTTCCGTATGAACGCTGCGTGGCGAAGGAAGCACATTCCGGTTGACAGGTGTCACGCTTTGTCCCATTTCGTCGCCGACCGGCATCGCCGCAGCTCGGAGGCGTGTCCAGGGCCCGCCGCGCCCCTCGTGAGCCGGTCCGGAAGAGCTCCGGCTCCACGCTTCCACCGGGTGTCCCGTGCGGGCGGCGGCGTGGGAAGAATGGGCCCGTGAATCAGCACCTGCTCGACCCGGCCGTGCAGCACTGGCTCGACATCGTCGGGATCTTCGTATTCGCGATATCCGGTGCCCTCCTCGCCGTGCGCAAGAACTTCGACGTATTCGGAATGGCCGTGCTGGCGGAAGTCACCGGGCTCGGCGGCGGCCTTTTCCGCGACGTCGTGATCGGGGCCGTGCCGCCCGCCGCGTTCACGGACGCCGGATACTTCCATGCCCCGCTGATCGCCACGGTCTTCGTCTTCTTTCTGCACCCTCACGTGGAGCGGATCAACAAGGCGATCAACGTCTTCGACGCGGCCGGTCTCGGGCTGTTCTGCGTCGCCGGCACCGTCAAGGCCCACGAGTACGGGCTGGGGCTCTTCGCCTCCGCCGTGCTCGGCCTGGCCACGGCGGCCGGGGGCGGGGTGCTGCGCGACGTGCTCGCGAACGAGGTGCCGTCGCTGCTGCGCTGGGACCGCGACCTCTACGCCGTGCCCGCCATCATCGGCGCCACCGTGACCGCCCTGTTGCTGGACGCCGGCGCCCTCAACGCCGCGACGATGCTCGGGGCCGCCGCCCTGGCGTTCGTCGTGCGCCTGCTGGCGCTGCGCTTCGGGTGGCGCGCGCCGCGGGCCTGGCACCGCCGGTCCACGGTCGCGGACGCGGAGCCGGGAAGTTGACGGGCCACGCGGGCGGCCCGGCCGCCGAGGAGCCCGAGACGCGACTACCCGCGAGTAACTTCTCCGTGTACGGTGCTCATATGTCCGACACCATCTGCGAAGTCACCGTGAGCGAGTTCGACCGCGACACCTCCGTACGGCAGCGTGAGCCCGGTGTCCACGACACGGACCTCTCCCAGGGCTGGGCCATCGGCCACGCCCTCAACGGCGGCTATCTGCTGGCGACCCTCGGCCGGGCACTCGGCGAGACGCTGCCGCACCCCGATCCGTTCACGATCACAGCGCACTACCTGTCGGCCACCAGCCACGGTCCCGCCGTCATCCGCAGCGAGGTCGTCCGTACCGGCCGCACTCTCTCCACCGGCACGGCCGGCCTCTTCCAGACAGCCGCTGACGGCCGCGAGGTCGAGCGCATCCGCGTCCTCGCCTCCTATGGGGATCTGGACTCCGTCACGGGCGACATCCGTACGAGCGCCGAGCCGCCCGCGATTCCGCCCCGCGGGCAGTGTTTCAGCGCCCGGGACAACCCGGCGGGCCCGGACGCCGGTCCCGAGATGGGCAAGCGTCTCGACCTGCGGCTCGACCCCGCCACATGCGGCTGGGCCGTGGGAGCGCCGAGCGGTCGCGGCGAGATGCGCGCCTGGCTCGGACTGGCCGACGGCCGCGACCCGGACCCGATGTCCCTGCTGATGGCGGTGGACGCGCTGCCGCCCACCGCCTTCGAGATGGGCCTGAGCGGCTGGGTGCCGACTGTCGAGCTCACCGTCCACGTCCGGGCCCGCCCGGCGCCCGGGCCGCTGCGTGTCTCCGTCACCACTGTCAACCTCGCCGGGGGCTTCCTGGAGGAGGACGTGGAGGTCTGGGACAGCGCGGACCGCCTCGTCGCCCAGTCCCGGCAGCTGGCGCGCGCGAAGCTGGGCTGACTTCCGGACGGGATCCGGGGCAGACGTGGCCGGCACATCAGATGGCAGCCGCTGGCCGTTCCCGTCCCGTTCCTCCCTCCCTGCGTGTTTGCCTGCCCGGCTGTTGCGGCGCCGGGATCGATAGGACCCGCCTATGCGGGGCATCGATTTTTGGTCGTGGACCCCCTGCCGCGTGCTCCAGTTCACTGTGGCGCACAGTCAGCGCGATGCCGGACGGCTCCGGTGTCGCGCGATCAGGGAGGTTGCAATGACGCAGACCCCGGACGGCGCCGCGGAGGATGGACGGGGAGCACCGGGCACCCGCGCCGCGCCGGCGCCGTGGTACCGGCAGCTGTACATACAGGTGCTCGTGGCGATCGTCCTCGGCATCGTGCTGGGCTGGCGGTGGCCGGATCTCGCCGAGTCCATGGAGCCCATCGGCACGACGTTCATCACCGCGATGAAGATGCTGATCGGGCCGATCGTCTTCCTGACGATCATCGGCGGCATCGCCGGGGTCGCGAATCTGAAGACGGTCGGTCTCACCGGCATCAAGGCCCTGGCCTACTTCCAGGTCGGCACGATCGTCGCCATGCTGACGGGGCTCGTGGCGATCAACATCTTCCGCCTCGGCGACGGAGTGCACGCCGACCCCTCGAAGCTGGACACCTCGGGCGAGGCCGGCCAGTACATCCAGCAGGGCGAGCACCAGCACTGGTGGGAGTTCCTCACCGGCCTGGTGCCGGAGAGCTTCTTCGGGCCCTTCATCGAAGGCGACATCCTCCAGATCATCTTCCTGGCCGTGATCTTCGGCATCGCGCTCAAGTCGGTGGGCAAGGCGGGCGAGCAGGTCATCGCGACCGTCAACCGGCTCACCGAGATCGTGTTCAAGGTGCTGGCGTTCGTGATGAAGGCCGCTCCGCTGGGCGCCTTCGGCGCGATGGCCTTCGCCATCGGGAAGTTCGGCCTGTCCACGCTGACCAGCCTCGGTTCGCTGATCGTCCTCTTCTACGTCACGTCCATTCTGTTCGTCGTGGTCGTCCTGGGCGGAGTGCTCGCCGCGTACGTGCGGCTGAACATCTTCCAGCTCTTCCGCTACTTCAAGGAGGAGCTCCTGCTCGTCCTCGGAACGTCCACGGCCGAGCCCGCGCTGCCGGGTCTGATGCGGAAACTGCAGTTCATGGGCGTCGAACGCTCCACGGTCGGCCTTGTCGTGCCGACCGGCTACAGCTTCAACCTCGACGGTGCGTCCATCTACCTGTCGCTGGGCACCCTCTACATCGCCCAGGCCACCGACACCCCCTTGTCCGCCACGCAGCAGCTCGGCCTGCTCGCCGTCATGCTGCTGACGTCCAAGGGTGCGGCCGGTGTCGCCGGGGGCGGGTTCATCGCCCTCACCGCGACGTTGTCGACGGTCGGCACCGTTCCCGCCGCCGGGATCATGCTCATCTTCGGGATCGACAAGTTCATGTCGGAGTGCCGGGCACTGGTCAACTTCTGCGGCAACGCCGTCGCCACCCTGTTCATCGCCAAGTGGGAGCGGGGGCTCGACCTGGCCAGGGCGCGCGAGGTGCTGGCGGGCCGGGCCGAGGCCCCGCCGGTCACGGCGGCAGGCGGCCGGGAAGACCGGGAAACAGCCATGGACGGAGACGCGGACGGAGACGGGCACGGGGACTCCTCCTCCGCGGACCGTCCCGAAGCCGGTGCGAACACAGGCGTCAAGGCGGGCGCGAAGGCCGGCGGCTCCGCGGAGGTGGCGAAGTGACGTCCTGACGGCGTGAGCCCTGTGGTCGTTCCCGTGACGAGCGCAGGGCTTGTGCGCGCCCGGCCGCTGAGGACCGTGCGCCCGCCACGGATCGCTGACCGGTCCGCGGGTGGCCGGCCCGGCGCCCGGGGACCGCGGAGCTCGACGAACAGCTGAACGGCCCGGGCGGTGACTAGGCTGCGCCTGTCGATCCAGGTCAAGACCCGGGAGGCGCCGTGGACGCGCGGCAGCTCGAGTACTTCCTCGCCATCGTCGAGCACGGCGGCTTCAGCAAGGCGGCGGCCGCGCTGCACGTGGCGCAGCCGTCCCTCTCCCAGGCCATGGCCAACCTGGAAGCCGATCTCGGGGTGGCCATCTTCCACCGGGTGGGACGAGGGGTCGTCCTCAGCGAGGCCGGTACGGAGCTGCTGGAACCCAGCCGGCGCGTGCTGCGGGACCTGGCGGCCGTGCGCGACACAGCTGCCGCCCTCGCAGGTCTGCACGGCGGGACCGTCGAGGTGGCCACCATGCCGTCGCCCGGCATCGAGCCGTTGACCACCCTCGTCCAGCGGTTCGCCGAGCTGCACCCGTCCGTGACGGTGTCCACGCAGGCTGCCTTCACACCCGACGAGGTGGTCTCGCTGGTCCGCAGCGGCGCCTGCGAGCTGGGGCTGCTGGGCTCCGCCAGCCCCGTCAGCCCGTCCGGGCTGGACGTGCTGAACGTCGAGGACCAGCCGTTCGTGGTGGTGGCTGCGCCCGGCGGCCTTGTCGAGGACGACGTCGCACTGTCCCCTCACGATCTCGCCGGCCAGAAGCTCATCGCGTCCCGGACGGGCAGCCTCATGCGCAGCATCGTCGACGACGTCACCGCGGGCGGAACAGGGACCGAGATCGTGACGGTGGTCGACCACCGGACCTCGATCCTGCCCCTCGTCCTCACCGGAGTGGGGGTCGCCGTGCTGCCTTCCGCCTGGACGCGGCTGGCGCGCCGTTGCGGTGCCGTGGTCGCACCGATCGAGCCAACCGCGCATCTTCATGTGGCGATGGTGAGCCTCCCGGCTCATCTCACTCCGGCCGCGCGTGCCTTCCTCTCCCTCACCGGATCCCTGGCCGCGCACCGGGCCCGGCCCCCGTCGCCGGAGGGCTGACGACCGACCCATCGGCGGTGCCTATGGCTCGCATCGAAAGCAGGTCTTGGACGTGCCGTGAACCTGGTGTGTTGACTCGGATCCCGGAAGCGTCGCGTACGCCGGGGTCCGTCCGCCGGTCCGCGCCGCACCGTTCACCGCCCCACATCTGCCATGCGCCGGAGGCACCGATGAGCACACCCCGCACGTTCCGCATAGCCGCCGTCCCCGCCGACGGAGTGGGCAAGGAGGTCGTCGCCGCAGGACGCGCGGTCCTGGACGCCCTGGCCGACGGCTCCCGTGGCTCGGCGGACGCCTTCGCGTTCGACTGGGAGGAGTTCCCGTGGGGCTGTGGGTACTACGAGCGGACGGGCGAGATGATCGACGGCGACGGTCTGGAGCGCCTCAAGGAGTTCGACGCCATCTACTTCGGCGCCGTCGGCTGGCCCACCGTCCCCGATCACATCAGTCTCTGGGGTCTGCGCCTGAAGATCTGCCAGACCTTCGACCAGTGGGCCAACGTGCGCCCGATGCAGTTCCTGCCCGGCGTGCAGAGTCCGCTGCGCAAGGCCGACGACATCCACCTCGACTGGGTCGTCATACGGGAGAACAGCGAGGGAGAGTACGCGGGTCTCGGCGGCCGCAACTTCTCCGGCCGCGGTCAGGGCAGTGAAGTCGCGGTCCAGTCGGCCCTGTTCACCGAGGTGGGCTGCGAACGCATCATGCGCTTCGCCTTCGACCTCGCTCGCACGCGGGACCGGCGGAAGGTCTCGTCCGTCACCAAGAGCAACGCACAGCAGTACGGCATGGTCCTGTGGGACGACGTTTTCACGCGTGTCTCCGCCGACTATCCGGACGTGGAGACCGAGAGCGTCCTCGTCGACGCCATGTCCGCGAAGTTCGTCCTCCAGCCGGAAGACCTCTCCGTCGTCGTCGCCTCCAACCTCAACGCCGACATCCTCTCCGACCTCGGCAGCGCCCTGTCCGGCAGCCTCGGCCTGGCCGCCAGCGCCAACCTCAACCCCGAGCGCCGCTTCCCCAGCATGTTCGAGCCCGTACACGGCTCCGCCCCGGACATCGCCGGCCAGGGCCTCGCCAATCCGATCGGCGCGGTCGGCAGCGGTGCACTGATGCTGGACCACTTCGGGCTCCCGGAGCAGGCCGCCCGTCTGCGGAAGGCGATCGAGACCACCACGGCCACGGGGATCCTCACTCGCGATGTCGGCGGCACCGCCTCCACGGAGGAGGTCACCAAGGCGCTGATCGACGCGCTGAGCGTGTGAGGGTGAGAGCTGGTCGGCGACGGAGGGCAGCTCTCGATCACGTGCCACGGCCGTGCGGCGTGACCGCCTGGCCCGGGGCGGCGGGTCTCGGCCGGGCATCGCGCGACTGCGGTCGCCCGGACACGCCCTCGCTCGGTCAACTCCCGGGCGTCGTCCGGCGGTTGATCACACCGAGGTATGCCGTGTCTTGTCCCAATGGGTACGGCGTGTCAGGCGCCTGGTCGTCTTCCGTGCCAGATGCACCAGGAGGCCGGTTCTGAATGAGTCGAGGATCAGCAGGGCGAGAGCGGAGAGGGCGATGCGCTCCCAGAACGTGCCGACTGCGAAGGAACCCGCGGCGCAGAGCACGCCGCTGGTGCCGAGGGCGAGCCTGTCCCAGCGGTCGAGGGGTCGTCGGTCGTACAGCTTGTCGATCTCGGCCGTGCGGCGGTCCGCCCACTCCCGCAGGTGGGCGCGCCGGTCCCTCTCGGACTCCGGGGTGGCGGCCAACTGCAGCTCCAAGCGGCGCCGTTCGCCTTCCAGACGCTCCATCTCCTCGTACGGGGTCTCCCAGGGCACCCTGTCCTCCTTGCCTTGCCGGGGCGGTGGCCGAACACCTGTAACCGGCCGCGTACTTCGTCGTCGGACCGGACCCGGTCATCGAACCGAACCTGGTGGTCAGCCTTGCGGACATGACACTGCGCGAGCGCCGGACCGGCCGGAATGAGACCCAACTCACCGCGGACAGCAGGTCACACAGCTCTGTGCGGCGGCTGCCGCGGCTACGGCTCGAGCCGTCGATGCCGCCGAGGGCAGCGCCGGTTCCGGCACCGCTGCTCTTGCCGTGGCGGGGCCGATGCCCGTCCCTTCCACGCGTCGGTGTCCGAATGCAGCCTTGCCTCGCCGGACGGGCTCGGACACTGTCATGGAGCACCGCGATACGCCCGGTGACCGAGCCGCATCGGAGACCCCATGCTGCGGATGCACTTCACGGCCGACGACATCGCGCGTGTCCGTGTCGCCGCGACGCCCGACCACCTCTGGGAGATCGCCAACAGCTTCCAGACGCTGATCCGGGAGGACGACGTGCTGGCGTTCGGCGACTGGCGGCGGCTGGTCCGGCCGCGGCTGAGCCCGGCGGACGGCCTGCTGCCGTCGCTCCTGCCGTCGCGCGGTTATTCGCCGGACTTCCTCACGCCCGGCTCCGGCGGTTCGAACCTGGAGAGCGCCGTCGACACCGTGCTCCGCACGCCCAAGACCGCACTGCGCGACGACCTCGCGGTGCTCGCCGCCTCCCCGGTGCGGGGGCGGCGGCCGTTACCGGCGGGCGCCCGTGCTCTTGCCGAGGGCGAACCCGAGGCCCTGCGCCGGCTCGGCTCCGCCCTGCACGCCTACCACCGGCGTGCGCTCATGCCGTTCTTCCCCCAGGTCCAGGCGCAGGTCGACGCCGACCGGGCGGTCCGTGCCCGGGCGGCCCTGGCGGGAGGCGCGCAGGGACTCCTGGCCAGTTTCCGGCCGTTGCTGCGCTGGAAGCCGCCGGTGCTGGAGGCCGACTATCCCGTCGAACGCGAACTGCGGCTCGAAGGACGGGGGTTGGTGCTTCAGCCGTCGTTCTTCTGCTCCCGGAGTCCCGTCATGCTCGCCCGCCCGTCCCCCGAACTGACCCCGGTCCTCGTCTATCCCATCCAGCACACCCTCGGCTGGGCCCGGGGGAGGAGCGCCACGGAACTGGACGCCGGCCTGAGTCTTCTGCTCGGGCGTACCCGGGCAGCGATCCTGGAGGACGTCGTGACGGGCCGTACGACCGGTGAACTCGCCCGGCGGTTCGGCATCTCCGACGCGGCCGTGAGTCAGCACACCGCAGTTCTTCGCGGGGCGGGCCTGCTGCTGAGCGTGCGCCGGAGCCGGCACATGCTGCACACCATCACCCCCGCGGGGCTCGCCCTGCTCGACGACCACTGAGCGCGCAGGACGTCTAAGCCACAGCTTCAACGTGTGGCGGCACCGCGACGTCCGACGCCAGCCTGTCAGCACGGAAACGGTCCGCATTCGTCACGCGGGGCCCGATTTCCGCCATCACAGGGGGGATTCACAGAAATGCGCAAGAGACGTTCCATCCATGCCGTCATCGGCCTGGCGTGCCTGCTGTCGGCAGTGTTCGCCACGACCGCACCGGCACAGGCCGCCTCTTCGGAGAACGACCACAAGAAGAACGCCGGTCAGGTTCTGACCATGCCGACGGCGCCGCCCCTTGGGGAACATCCCGGGGCACAAGGCCCAGGGGGAGAGTCGGCACTCCCGGCCGGATCCGTGCTCGCGGAGCCTCCGACGACCTGGCCGAAGGCCAACAAGATCGTGCATGTGCCGTTGGGCGGCAGCCTCACGTGCGACAGCGGGAACCTGTGCGTCGCCGCCTACGACCCCACGAGGGGGGACGTGGCGGTCTTCTTCCTCTACTACTGCGAGACCTACGCGCTGTCGAACTTCGTCGGCTCGGGGTCCTACCGCAACTCCCAGACCGGCGGCGCCGTCGCGCACTTCTACGGCAAGACCGGCAACCACCTGCTGGCCGTCGGTCCCGGCGAAGGCGCCTCGGACTACGACTGGACGCCCGTGTGGAGCATCCGTAACTGCTGAGCCCGTTCCACGCGGGGGCGCCGGTCGGACCGCCGTCCGACCGGCGCCGGCCGGCTTCTGCCGGTGCGGACGGTGCTGCCGCCCCGCGGGGGAGGGCGGCAGCCCGGACGACGAACGGCTGGGCGGCATCCCCCGGGAAAGCAACAGTGGTAGCCGTGGCTCGCCAACGGGTTTCGCCGGGCTCCCTGGCCTGATGCCGCCTCACCGCACGGGACACGGTCTAAGGGCTCCCACGTGCCGTGCCCTTCATGCCGGCCTCGGTGTCCCCGTCCGGATTCGGCGGCGCCGGGGGCAGTTCCAGGGGCCGGGCGGACGGAGCGGGCGGAAGTTGGCGCGGGCTCGCGGTCGGTGCGTCGGGCGCTGGTGGATTCGGAGCCTGCGAGTCGGTGGAGGGTGCGTTCGCCTGTGTGGTGAAGAACCACCTCATCCTCGGCTCCAGCACGAAGCGCAGCCCCTGCCGCACCGGCGCCGTACAGAGAAGGGTCATGAGCCCCGCCGCGATCACCGTGATGGCGAATCGGTCGAGCGGATGCTGCGCCCCCTCGTGCTCGAACCAGCCGAGTTCCTTGGCGTACTGGACCGGATAGACGTGCAGCACGTACGCGCAGAGCGTCCCGGCACCCAAGGACGTGAACCACATGCGCCTGCGCGGGACCCAGGACAGGAAGCACGCCGTCATCACCAGCGCGCAGGCGAACGCCGTCAGCGTCATCACCGCGCCCAGCCACGACGGCAGGCCCAGGCTCTGCGCGTCCTTGTCGTGCAGGAACGGGGCCCCGGAGATGTACGGCACGGCCGCGTACGACACCGCCAGCGCACCCGCGGCGACCGGCACTGCGAGGATCCGTACGATGCGGTGCCGCACCAACTCGAAGTGTTCGGGCCGCAGTCGGAGCCCCAGCACGAAGAACGGCAGGAACTGCGCGGTCCGCATCAGTCCCAGATCGTCGCTGATGCTGGGCGTCACGCTCGCCGCGACCGCGATGGCCACGGCCACGGGCAGCGGCCACCGCAGGATCCTCCACAGAGGCGTCGTCATCCGCCACAGGCACAGCGCGACCAGGAACCACAGGGCGAACCCCGGTTCCTGGTAGCTGAATTCACGGTCCGGGTCGTCAGCGGCCCATCGCATGAAGAACGTGAAGAGCGTCTGGAAAACGAGGTACGGGACGACGATGCCCGTCAGCAGCCGCCGGATCTGCCGCGGCCGGCACTCGAAACGGCGGGAGAGATAACCGGAGATGATGACGAACGCCGGCATGTGGAACGTGTAGAGCAGGTAGTACAGCGCCGTCGTCGGGCGGCTGCCGATCGTCAGCGGCGCACACGCGTGCCCGACTGCGACGAGCACGATGGTCAGGTACTTGGCGTTGTCGAGATACGGGTCGCGGGGCGGCCCGTCCCTCTGTCCCGCCTGCTTCTCGTCCACCTGGACGGGGCGATCCACCTCGTCCGTACGGTCCACACCGTCCGCGTGGCCCGGCACTCTCGCCGGTAACTCACGGGCAGCAGCGGCGGGTTCAGTACGCAGCGGGGGGAGCGGCGCGCGTTCGGTACCGGCCTGCAGCATCTGCCGCACGCTAGAAGCGGAGGCCGGCGTCCGGAGTTTTTCTGTACGATGCAGCGATTTCGCGAAGAGCGAGGAGAGTTGCGGGTACCTTCTGCGTTCAGCGACCGGTGACCCCGCCCGCACCGTGACCGGGAGCCGCTGGTGCCGCCGGGTCGCTACACCTCCGTGACGTGCAGAAACTCCACCAGTGCGGCCGTCAGTTGGGCCGGAGCGTCCTCCTGCACCAAGTGTCCGGCGCCCTCGACGAACTGGAGCCGTGCACCGGGGATCAGATCCGCCAGCCGGTGCGCGCGGTCGACGGGGATCCAGGTGTCGGCCGTACCCCAGCAGACGAGCACGGGCGGCCGGATCTCGCCGTAGCGTCCCTCGATCTCGTCCGTGAAGCGCTGGTCGTTCTGCCGGATCTGA
The DNA here is from genome assembly GCF_000426165.1 of Streptomyces sp. TAA486. Lineage (NCBI taxonomy): Bacteria > Bacillati > Actinomycetota > Actinomycetes > Kitasatosporales > Streptomycetaceae > Streptomyces > Streptomyces sp. TAA486. The sequence continues at coordinate 152,013 of NZ_AUEV01000006.1, forward strand.
CGGTAGAAGGCGCTCTGGCCCGCCTCTCCCAGCCACGGCGCCACCAGCCCGTCCAGCACACGGGAGCCCAGCCCGTGCGCGCTCGCCGAGCGGATGTACTCGCGCACCAGCGCCTCGTGCAGCGCGCGCGGCAACTGCCCGAACACCTCTGCCTGTTCGCCCAGCAGCCGGTAGGCCGGTGACCCCCAGGGGGCCAGGGCAACCGGGTCGACGAGCGCGAGACGTCCGTACTCGGCGCCGTGCAGCAGATGTGCGCGCAGGGCGACACAGCCGCCGAAGTCATGGGCCAGCACCGCGGGCCGGTGTGCGCCCGCGGTCGACAGGCCCCAGTGGTCGAGCAGTTCGGCGAAGATCAGGCCTTGCGCGGCGAGGGACACGTCCTGGCCCTCGTACATCGCGGAAGTGCCGTAGCCCGGCATGTCCCACACATGGACGCGGAACGTCTGCGCGAGTGCGCGGGCGACGGCGCGCCACGTGTACGACGACCACGGCGTTCCGTGCAGCAGCACGACAGGGGGCCCGTCCGCGGGGCCGAGCCGGCCCCACCGCACGGTGCCGGACGAGCTCTCGTAGGCGCGGTCCAGGGCCGCGGCCCAGTTGCCGGACTCACCGGCGATGCGTTCCGTCATCCGCACAGTCTCCGCAAGGCGGGACGGACATGCACGGCATTTACGGACTGCCGTTATGGCGGACGGTGACTGCTTGGGTCCGCCAGGTGATTGCCCGCCCCGGGGCGGATCTGCTGCGTGATGAATCGCTGCCACTCAATCGGATACCCGGCATGTGAGAAATGCAGGGCCGGCCGAGAGAAAGCGAGAAGGTTGTGACCTACGCAGTGAAGAGCACGCTCCCGGACGCCGACCTGAAGACCGTCGGCGAAGCCCTTCAGGGTGAGCTCGTGGACCTGGTCGATCTCTCCCTCGTCGCGAAGCAGATCCACTGGAATGTGATCGGCCCCCGCTTCCGGTCCATCCATCTCCAGCTCGACGACGTGGTCTCCACCGCGCGTTCGTACTCGGACACCGTGGCCGAGCGGGCGTCCGCGCTCGGCCTGCCCCCGGACGGCCGTTCCTCGACCGTCGCGGCGGCGAGCGCGATAGAGCGGGTGACGGAGGGCTGGCAGAAGGACACCGACGCGGTACGGACGATGGTCAAGGCCCTGGAGGCGACCATAGGCGGCGCCCGCGAGCGCATGCGTTCGGTGAGCGAACCGGACCCCGTGACCGAGGACATCTTCATACAGCTCACTGCCGATCTCGAGAAGCATCACTGGATGTTCCAGGCAGAGAACGGCAGTTGAGGAGGAAGTCCGGGGTGGCTCCGGGCCCCGTCGGCCCGGACGTGATGAGGGTTCCCCGGGCATGAGACGGCTCCGGTCGCCAGGAACGGCGGCCGGAGCCGGTCCGCAGCCGGCCTTCGGGATCCGGTCTGCGGGAGGCGGCCGCGTCAGACCGTGGCGCCCCCGAGCAGCAGCCCCGCCAGTGTGCCCAGCAGCATGAACGGACCGAAGGGCACGGCTGTCTTCCACCTCGCCCGCCTGGCCAGCACCAGCACCAGTCCGTAGCCGGCGGCGAGCAGGAAGCTGAGGAACGTCCCGGTGAAGAGGACTTCCCAGCCGTACCAGCCCAGGGCGAGGCCGAGAGCGACGGCGAGCTTCACGTCGCCGAAGCCCATCCCGCGGGGATTCAGCAGGAACAGAACGAAATAGGCGGCGGCGAGGACGCCTCCGCCCAGCAGCGCGTCCGTCCACTCGCCGCCTGCGCGCGGTGCCAGAGCCGCGAGACCTAGCAGGGCGGCGGTCGCCCCGGCCAGCGGCAACGTCAGTATGTCCGGGAGCCGTTGGGCACGGACGTCGACGGCGGCGAGCAGCAGCCCGAAGGGCGCGGCCAGCAGCCAGACGCCCAACTCCGGCCGCGGGCCCACGAAGAGAGCAAGCGCCGCGCAGACCGACGCGCAGACGACGGTGAACGACCCGGTGGAGACGCCGAAGGGCCGCGAGGACTCGTGCGGTGCCTCGGCCACTCCTGGACCACCGCTCTCCGCGACCGCTGCCACCGCCGCGGGCGGACACGACGGGCAGCGCGGGCGGCCGAGCCATCCGCGTGCGGCGCCGGTGAGTTCATGCCCCGCCGGGCATGCTCCGCGCCAGGGCGCCTCCGGCGGCACGGCCAACCGGTAGACGGCGCGCGGCAGAAGAGAGCCCGCGGCCGCGCCGTACGCCGCCGCGCACATCGTCAGTAGCGGGACGAGTACGGGCATCGGTGTCCACCCCCTGGAACAGACAGTGCGGTCACCCGGAGCGCGGTCAGTGTCAACTACGAGTTGACGCTCTCCGGGATGTCAACCTAAGGTTGCCACATGACGGATCCCATTCCCATGGCCGGTCGGGTACGGCTCGACGACCTGATCGAGGCCATCAAGAACGTCCACTCCGACGCACTCGACCAGCTCTCGGACGCCGTGCTCGCCGCCGATCACCTCGGTGACATCGCGGACCACCTCATCGGCCACTTCGTGGACCAGGCCCGCCGCTCGGGTGCGTCCTGGACGGACATCGGCAAGAGCATGGGCGTCACGCGGCAGGCGGCCCAGAAGCGTTTCGTGCCCAAGGCCCCCGTGCCGGGCGAGAGTGCCGATCTCGACCCCTCGCAGGGCTTCGGCCGCTTCACCCCGCGCGCACGGAGCGTCGTGGTGTGCTCCCAGAACGAGGCGCGGCGGGCAGGCAACACCGAGATCGCCCCCGGCCACCTGATTCTCGGCCTCCTCCGCGAGCCGGACGGAATCGGCGCGAAGGCGATCGTCGCGCGGGGGGTGTCCCTCGAAGCCGTCCGCGAGGCGGTGACCGGGACGCTGCCGGAGGGTGCCGACGAGGTGCCGGAGCTGATCCCCTTCGACGCGCGGGCCAAGAAGGCGCTGGAACTCACCTTCCGGGAGGCGCTGCGCCTGGGCCACAACTTCGTCGGTACGGAACACATCCTCCTCGCGCTCCTGGAACTCGAGGACGGGGACGGCACGCTGACGGGCCTGGGCGTCGACAAGGCGGGCGCCGAGGCCGAGATCACCGCCGCGCTGGAGGCCGCCGCCGGAGGCTGACGAGTTCCGCCCGACCCCGGATCAGTACGTGGGCGGCGGCCCGAACGTGCCGCCTGCGGCACCGTCGCCACCGCCCTGGGACGGCGGCGCCGAAGGCGGCGGCCCTGCCGGAGGCGGCGGCGTCCCCGGAGGTGTGACCGGTGGCGCCGCGGGCAAGGGCCCGCTCGGCGGTGGCCCGGCGGGCTGGGCCGGGGGATAGGCGTACGCGGGGCCTGCGGGACCTGGGCCCGCGGAGACGGGCCCCGGCTGCTGCGGGACGTACGGCTGGGCGTGTGCCTGCATCGGCGGCTGTCCCGGCGCCTGGACGGGGAACGCCCCGAAGGGCGGTGCTCCTCCCGCGACCGGCGCGGGCCCTGGCTGTGCCGGAATGCCGGGGCGCAGCGCCAGCACGATCAGCGTCACCGCTCCAGCCAGCGTGATCAGTAGCTCCAGGCGCCCGAAGAAGATCACGACCGGCGCCGCGTCGCCCAGCTCGAAGAAGCCACCCTCGATGTAGCCCCACAGCACGGTGATGGCCTGCGGCAGCAGCACGATGGCGAGGCCCAGGGAGAAGCCCCGGGCGGAGGCAGTGCGGAGCATGGCCAGGACGCAGGCGGCGCCGCCCACGAAGATCAGGGTGAGCCAGTCCCAGCCCGGGGACACGTCGAGCAGTGTGAAGACGGTGCCCCGGCCGGTGAAGAGGCGGAACCAGTAGTCGGCGCCCGCCGTGGCGAACGCGTGGATGCTCCAGCCGAAGCTGAAGATCATCAGCACTGCGAAGAAGACCGCCGCGACGACCGCGTGCACCCTGGTCGGGCGCTGCGGGCACTCGCTCGGGAGAAGCGGCTCCGGGGGCTGCGCGGGTTGCGGAGGCTGCGGCGGCATCCCCTGCCCGAACGGCTGGCCGTACGGCTGCCCGTAGGCATGCGCGGGAGCCCCGTACGGCTGTGCCGTCAGGGCCGGCTGCCCTGTCCAGCGCCGGATGCCTGCCATCAGGACGATCGCGAGCGGCAGGCAGAAGAGCACGACCCAGAGGCAGCTCGACCAGGCGGCGTCCAATGACGGGTCGTCGTGGAAGCCCTGGAGCGCGTAGTACGCCGATGTCTCCGAGTGCAGGCCCGCATGCCAGATCACGGGCAGCCGCCAGGCGAGGGTCAGCACCGTGGTGACGGCCAGGAGACCGCCGGCCGCCCAGGCGCCCGTGAGGGCGGCGAAGGCCGCGGCGATCTGGAGGAGGCCGAGACCGATGTCGTCGGCGGTGGTGGCAGGGATGTCCGTCAGCCCGGCCGCGGTCGGCCCGAGCGCTCCCGTCCACACCTTCCAGGTGTCGGCGAAGTCGAGTTCGAGGAGGTCCCTCAGCACCCAGATCCATGTGTGCAGCGCGAAGAGGAGACAAAAGATCCCCCCGGTGATCCGCGCGCCCTTGCCCAGCACCCGCACCTGTGGCATCGCGCCACACCCCCCTGCCCCTGTTCTCCTGTGACCCAGCGCCCACGTGGAATACGGCCGCACACAGGGGTGTTGTGACGGACTGTGTCCCGGCTCGTCGCCCCCGGTAGCGGTGCTGGAACAGTAACAGTCAGACGGGTGCGGGCCGATGCCGCCCGAGGCGGTCACCCGCCTTCCCGTCGCACGCAGATGCCCGCCCACGTACGTAGAATCGAGGAATCATGGCTCGCTCCGCCTACCTCGATCACGCCGCCACGACGCCCATGTTCCCCGAGGCGGTCGAGGCGATGACCGCCCAACTCGCCGTCACCGGCAACGCCTCGTCACTGCACGGGTCCGGCCGCCGGGCCCGGCGCACCGTCGAGGAGGCCAGAGAGGCGCTCGCGGCCCCGCTAGGGGCCCGGCCCAGCGAGGTCGTCTTCACGGCGGGCGGGACGGAGGCCGACAACCTCGCGGTCAAGGGCCTGTACTGGTCCCGCAGGGACGCCGACCCCGCCCGTACGCGCATCCTGGCCAGCCCCGTCGAGCACCACGCGGTCCTGGACACGGTCCACTGGCTCGCCGATCACGAAGGCGCCGATGTGGAGTGGCTGCCGGTCGACGAGCACGGCCGGGTGCATGCGCCGGCGCTGCACGACGCGATCGCGCGCGACCCCGGCAGCGTCGCCCTGGCCACCGTCATGTGGGCGAACAACGAGATCGGCACGATCATGCCGGTGGTGGAACTCGCCGCTGCCGCCGAGGAGTTCGGCGTCCCGCTGCACGCGGACGCGGTGCAGGCGGTGGGCCAGACCGAGGTGGACTTCGCCACGTCCGGGCTCGCCGCGCTGACGCTGACCGGCCACAAGATCGGCGGCCCCTACGGCGTGGGCGCGCTGCTGCTGCGCCGCGAGCAGACGCCCGTGCCGCTGCTGCACGGCGGCGGCCAGGAGCGCGACGTGCGCTCGGGGACGCTGGATGTGCCCGCGGTCGCCGCCTTCGCCGTGGCCACCGAGCTGGCCGCCGAGCGGCGCACGGACTTCGAGCGGGACATCGGCACCCTGCGGGACAAGCTGATCGAGCGCGTACACACGGAGGTTCCCGACGCGGTGCTCAACGGCGACCCGGACCCGGCGGGCCGCCTCCCCGGCAACGCGCACTTCTCCTTCCCCGGCTGCGAGGGCGATTCGCTGCTGCTCCTGCTGGACGCGCAGGGCATCGAGTGCTCGACCGGTTCCGCGTGCACGGCGGGGATCGCCCAGCCGAGCCATGTGCTGCTTGCAGCGGGCGCCGATCCGGATCTCGCGCGGGGCACACTGCGCTTCTCGCTGGGGCACACCTCCACCGAGGCGGACGTGGAGGCGCTGGCCACCGCGATCGGTCCGGCCGTCGAGCGCGCCCGCGGCGCGGGGCTCAGCTGAAACCCCGCCCGGCCCTCTCCGGACCTGCCGGGCGAGACGATTTCCCGATCACCGTCTGGACGACCGGACCGTTGTGCCGTTGACTGAGGCATCCGACCGGTGTGCCTCGCGCACCGGTCGATGAGCGGCACGCTCGCGTCACGGGTGCGGCGAAGGAGAGCGCAGTGGGCGGTGAACCCCGGGATCACGCGCACGCACCGGCACGCGGAGTCAGTGCGCCGCTGCCCGCCTCCGTGCGTCTCGGCTACGGACTGGGGTCGCTGTGCACAGGGACGTTCCCCACGGTGCCCGGGCTGCTGCTGCTCTACTACCTCACCAACGTCATGGCCGTCCCCGCGGCGGTGGCCGGCCTCGCGCTCTTCCTCCCCAAGGCTTGGGACGTACTGGTCAATCCGGTCGTCGGCGTCCTCTGCGACCGCAGCCGGCTGCGCGGCGGGCCGCGCCGCCCGTTCCTGCTGGCGGGGGCGTGCACGCTGCCGCCGCTGTTCGCGCTGCTCTTCGCGGCGCCCCCGCTGCGCGGCACGGCCGCGGCCGTCTACGTGGCGCTGCTCTTCCTCCTGGCCGCGACGTCCTACGCCGTCTTCCAGGTGCCCTACGTGGCGATGCCCGCGGAGATGACGGACGAGAGCGCCGAGCGCGGCCGACTGCTCGCCTGGCGGGTGGGTTTCCTCGGTGTGGCGATCCTGCTGTCCGGTGCGGCGGCACCGGCCATCGCTCACACCGGCGGTGACACCCCGGCGAGCTACCGGCTGATGGGCGTGGCCGTGGCAGCAGTGCTGGCCTGCGGGATGTTCGCGGCGTGGGCCGGGACGCGGAGGGCGCCGGCAGTCGCGTACACCAAGGCCGAACCGTCGCTGCGAGCACAGCTCACCGCCGCCCGAAGCAACAAGCCGTTCCTGTATCTGGCCGGGATGTGGACGGCGCAGGCGCTGGCAATCGGCGTGATGCTGGCGGGAGTTCAGTACTTCGCCACCTACGTTCTCGGCTCGGCGGGCGCCGTCACGCCGCTGTTCGTCTGCATGATCGGCCCGTTGGCCCTCGTCATGCCGCTGTGGAACCGGATCGCGCGTGCGCGGGGCGTCAAGTACGCACAGTTCTGCGCCTCTTGGGTGTTCCTCGGCGCGACGGTCGTGCTCGTCCTCACGCCGTGGGGCGGGGCGTGGCCGGCGTACGCGACCATCGCCGCGGTCGGAGTCGCCTACGGCGGGATGCAGTTGCTGCCGCTGCGCATGCTCGCCGACAACCTCGCCGCCGACGCCGTCCGCACGGGACGGCAGCGCGCCGCGACCTTCACCGGGCTGTGGACCGCGGTGGAGACGCTTGCATTCGCTCTCGGCGCGGGTGCCTTCGCCGCCGTGCTGGCCGTCAGCGGCTTCCGTTCCTCCGACGCGGCACACGCCGTGGAGCAGCCCGGTTCGGCAGTGACCGGAATCGTCCTCGGCATGAGCCTGCTGCCCGCCGTGCTGGCGCTCGCCAGCCTCTGGCTGCTGAACAGGTATCAGGAGGATGCGGAGGAGCCGCGCACGTCCGCACCCGAGGTGGCCATCCCCGAGACGCTGGAGGACGAGACCGACCGTGACCGCTGAATCCGCCTCCCGCCTGCCCGAGGGCCGTCCCGCCGACGACGTGCTCGCCGAACTGAGCGCGCTGCGCGAAGCCGACGCACCGACCCGCGGTGGCCGGACCTTCGCGTACGTCTACGACGCCGGCGTGAAGGGGCTCGACGAACTGGCGGCCGCGGCGTACTCGGCGTACGCGACCGTCAACGGCCTGGACATGACGGTCTTCCCGAGCGTCGCGCGCCTGGAGAACGACCTCGTGCGCAGCGCCGCAGCCCTGCTCGGAGTGCCCGGCACCCAGGGGACGTTCACCAGCGGAGGCACGGAGAGCATCCTGCTCGCGGTCAAGACGGCACGCGACCACGCACGCGCAGTGCGGGACGTGGGCGAGCCTCGCATGGTCCTGCCGTCCACCGCGCACGCCGCGTTCCACAAGGCGGCCGCGTATCTCGGGGTGGAGCCCGCGGTCGTGCCCGTCGACAGGGAGACGTACCGGGCCGACGCCGCGGCGATGGCCGCCGAGATCGACGAGCGGACCGTGCTCGTGGTCGCGTCCGCGCCCTCCTACGCGCACGGTGTCATCGACCCGGTCGAGGAGATCGCCGCGGCCGCCGAGGAACAGGGCGTGCTGTGCCACGTCGACGCCTGCATCGGGGGCTGGCTGCTGCCGTATCTGCGCCGCGCGGGGCGCGAAGTGCCGCCGTTCGAGCTGACGTTGCCCGGTGTCACCTCGCTCTCCGTCGACCTGCACAAGTACGGATACGCAGACAAGGGCGCGTCGGTGCTGCTCCACAGGGACGCGGAGCTGCGCAGGTACCAGTACTTCGCGCATGCCGGGTGGCCGGGCTATCCCGTCGTCAATCCGACGGTTCAGGGCACGAAGTCGGCGGGGCTGCTCGCTCAGGCGTGGGCGGTGCTCAGGCATGTCGGGGAGGACGGCTACACCGAGCTGGCACGGCAGGTCGCGGGCGCGTCGGACCGGCTGCTCGACGGGCTCGGCGGCATCGAGGGCGTGCGGATACTCGGGCGGCCGGCTGCGGGGCTGGTCGCGTTCACGCTGGACGGAGGCGCCGGCGGAGCCGGCCCCGGCTCCGAACGGGCCGCCGCCGGGGGCGACTTGAGCCTCGTGCTCCACCTCGCCGACGAGATGCGGATACGCGGCTGGTATCTCCAGCCGCAGCTGGGTTTCGACGGCATGCCGCCCAACCTGCATCTCACACTGACCCCGGCCACCGTCGGCCAAGTGGACGCGCTGCTCGCCGACTTGGGCGAGGCGCTGGCGGCCGCACACGCACTGACCCCTGTGCGCGCCGACCCGGAGCTGGCGCGTCTGGCCGAGACCCTCGACCCCGTTGCCATCGGGCCGGAAGAGGTCGCCGCCGTGCTGGCCTTCGCAGGGCTGGGCGGCGACGGCGACGCGGGCGACACCGCCGGCACCGGCGCCGGCACCGAAGCCGGGACCGTCGGACGTATGGCACCCGTGCTCGTTCTGCTGGACGCACTCCCCGTGCCGCTCAAGGAACGCTTGCTGGCGGAGTACGTCGGGTCGATCTTCCGGATCTGACACCGGTCGCCCCGCATGGCAATCGTCATGCGGTCCGACGCCCCTGCAACCGGCACCGCCTGACGCGTCGTCCGGTCAGTGGACCGCATCGACGGAGGCGGCTTCCGACGGTGACGGCGGGATGGTGCTGGGCCGCTACTGGCACATGGCCGCGGACGGCGAACTCCATGAGATCGCCGAGCACGAGCCGGTGCTCGGCAGGTCGGGAAAGGTCGAGGAGGTCGACAAGAAGCAGCGCTTCTGGCCCTCGGAGACGGTCCTTGTCCCCGGTACGCGGCAGGTGTGGAGCGTGGGCGTCATCGAGCTCGGCGCGTACGGCGACGCGAACTTCCGCCGTGGCGCGGTGCTGAGCTACGACGCCGGCCAGTCCACTCGACCGCTCCCGGCGCCTCCCCGCACCGGACGCGGGGAGCGGTCCGGACCGTGCGGGGTGGGTGGGCCGCCCGGCGACCAGAACGAGACGATCCCGGTCCTGGCCGAAATACCGCCGACCGACCCTCTACCCAGGAGTAGTACCGAGCGTTAACGTTCGTCGCACGCTGCCGCGTCTCACCCCCACAGGAGATCCCGGTGATCAACTCCCGTGCGTCGTCCGGAGGTTCCACAAGAAGCCGGCTCGCGAGGCTGCGCGGCGTGCTCGCCGCGGTCGCCGCCGCCGCACTCCTCGCCCCGCTCATGGGCAGCTCGCCGGCGTTCGCGGCCGGTACCCGAGCCGGAGACGAAGCCGCGGTCAGCGCGGCGGAGGACCCGTGCGGGAGCCAGTGCCGCGACATCCTCCCCGCCGGACAGAACGGCCACGCCAGCCTCGTGGAGATCCTTCTGCACAAGGCCATCGGCACCCGGCCGAAGCACTCCGCGGACCAACTCGGCCCGTACGACAAGCTGTTGCACGAGTACTCGGGCCTGAGCGACGAGAAGCTCTCCGACTACTTCAACGACGCCTCCTTCGGTGTGCCCGAGGACCAGGTCGAGAGCGTCAAGAAGCCCCGTGCCGACGTCACCATCACGCGCGACAAGGCCACCGGGACACCGCACATCAAGGGCACGACCCGTTCCGGGACGGAGTTCGGCGCCGGGTACGCCGCCGGGCAGGACCGGTTGTGGCTGATCGACGTCCTGCGGCACGTCGGACGCGGCGAGTTGTCGTCCTTCGCGGGCGGTGCCGAGGGGAACCGGGCGCTCGAGCAGAGCCTGTGGGCCACCGCCCCCTACACCGAGGACGATCTTCAGCGGCAGGTCGAGCGCATTCGCGGCTCCGGCGAGCGGGGCGCGCAGGCCTACCAGGACATCCAGGACTACGTCAGTGGGATCAACACCTTCATCGATGACACGCTCGGTGCGCTGAACTACCCCGGCGAGTACGTCCTCACCGGCAACGGCTCGAAGATCAAGGACTTCACGGTCACGGACGTCGTCGCCATCGCTTCGGTGATCGGTGCCATCTTCGGCAACGGAGGCGGCGGTGAGGTCGGCAACGCGCTGGCAAAGCTGGCCTTCGAGAAGCAGTACGGAAAGGTCGGCGGCGAGAAGGCGTACACGGCCTGGCGGGCGCAGAACGACACCGGGGCCACAACGACCGTGCACGGCAAGGAGTTTCCGTACGCGCAGTCGCCGCGGAACCCGCGCGGCGTGGCCACCCCGGAGAGCGGCTCGGTCACGCCCTTCGACCACTCGCAGAACGAGGAGGGCACCGGCGCCGCCGCGAAGAAGAAGTCTGGCAAGGACGACGGAGTGAAGTCGAAGGGCGTGCTGCCCGGAGACCTCATCACCTCGAAGAAGGGCATGTCCAACGCCCTGCTGGTCTCCGGCAAGCACACGGCATCCGGAAATCCCGTTGCCGTGTTCGGGCCGCAGACCGGCTACTACTCGCCGCAGATCATGATGGTGCAGGAACTCGACGGGCCGGGGCTGCGTTCACGCGGCGCCTCCTTCCCGGGCCTCAGCTTCTACGTGGAACTCGGCCGGGGTCTGGACTACTCCTGGAGCGCCACCTCCGCGAGCCAGGACATCACCGACACCTTCGCCGTCGAACTGTGCGAGGAGTCGGGAGCCGAGCCCACCACCGAGTCGCAGAGCTACATGCTGCGCGGGAAGTGCACACCCTTCGAGAAGCTCTCCAAGCACAACGAGTGGAAGCCCACGCTGGCGGACGGCACGAAGGCCGGCTCGTACGACGTGGTGAGTCTGCGCTCGGCCTACGGTCTGGTCAGCCACACGGGCAAGGTGGACGGCAAGCCCGTCGCCTTCACCGCGCTGCGCTCGACCTACCACCACGACGCCGACTCCGTGATCGGCTTCCAGAAGTTCAACGACCCGTCCGCGATCACTTCGGCGCGCAGCTTCCAGCGGGCCGCGCAGGACATCGGCTACACCTTCAACTGGTTCTACGCGGACGCCGACCACACCGCGTACTACAACTCCGGTGACAACCCGGTCCGTTCGAAGAACACCGACCCGGACCAGCCGATACGGGCGGACAAGTCGTACGAGTGGAAGGACTGGGACCCGGAGGCCAACACCTCCGCCGTCACGCCACCCGCCGAGCATCCGCAGTCCGTCGACCAGGGCTACTTCGTCAACTGGAACAACAAGCAGGCCAAGGGCTACTCCGCCGGCTGGGCCAACGGCCCCGTGCACAGGGGCGATCTGCTCGACAGCCGGGTCGCCAGGCTCGTGAAGGACGGCTCCGTGACGCGCGCCAAGCTCGTCCAGGCGATGGAGGAGGCGGCCGCCGTCGACCTGCGTGCAGAGAAGGTGCTGCCCGAACTCCTCGACGTCATCGGCTCGTCCGAGGTCACCGACCCCGAACTGGCCGGGACGGTCAAGGAGTTGCGCGCCTGGAAGGAATCGGGATCGCAGCGCCGCGAGGCCGCGAAGGACGACGGCAAGTACGAACACGCCGAAGCCGCAAGGGTGCTGGACGCTTGGTGGCCGCTGCTGGTGGAGGGCCAGTTCAAGCCCGCGCTCGGTGACGAGCTGTACAAGTCGCTCACATCGCTCGCGCCGATCAACGAGTCACCCTCCGGCGGCCAGAACGGCGGCGGCTCCGGCGGAGGTGTTGGAGCGAGCCAGCCGCACAAGGGATCGGCGCTCCAGACCGGCTGGTGGTCCTTCGTCCAGAAGGACCTGCGGAGCGTGCAGGGCGAGGACGTCGGCTCACCGCTCGACAGGCCGTACTGCGGCGGAGGTTCGCTGGAGAAGTGCCGGGAGATGCTCCTGGCGACGCTGTCCGAGGCGGCCGCGACTCCCGCCGAGAAGACCTACCCGGGGGACGACGAGTGCGAGCCCGGCGACCAGGTGTGCGCCGACTCGATCGTGCACCGGGCCATGGGCGGCATCACCGTTCCGCGGATCGCCTGGCAGAACCGGCCCACCTATCAGCAGGTCGTGGAGTTCCCCGCCCGCCGCTGAGCCGGCAGGCGCCCGCACCTCAGGCCTTCCCGGAGTTCCCGGAACCACCGGAACTCCGGGAAGCCTCGTCCCGCGCCTGCCGCACGTAGCTCATGTAGCGCTTCCAGTCCCAGTGCCGGCCCGGGTCGGTGTGGTCGGCGCCGGGGACCTCGTTGTGACCGACGATGTGCTCCCGGTCGACGGGTATGCGGTACCGCTTGCAGATGCGGGCGGTCAGCTTCGCGGAGGAGCGGTACATCTCCTCCGTGAAGTTCTGCGGGCGGTCCACGAAGCCCTCGTGCTCGATGCCTATGCTCCGCTCGTTGAAGCCGCGGTTCCCCGCGTGGTACGCGACGTCCAGCTCCCGCACCATCTGCACCGTCCGCCCGTCGCTCGCCCGCACGATGTAGTGCGCGGCCGACGCGTGCAGCGGATCGCGGAAGACCTTCACGGCGGTACGGAAGTCGCTCTCGGTCACATGGATCACGATGCGGTCGATGACGTAGTCGTCGGGCCGGTCCGCGAAGCGGAGATTCGCCTCCGAGGCCGCGATCCAGGTCACACCCGGCTGATCGACCTCGCCCTTCTTGCGCTGCTTGTCGACCCCCGGCAGCCGCCACCACAGGCGCGAGGTCTTGTCCCAGGTCAGAGCAGCCGCGGTGGCAAGCACCACACCGCTGCCCCCGCCGATGAGCGCAGCGCGCCGAGAGATCGAAGCCATACCTCTGCAAACGCGTGCGACCAGGGTCCCGGTTCCGCACCTGCCCGCCGCGTGCCGCGGCCCTTACTCGCTTACGGCGCGGGGTGCCCTTCCGTCTACGCTGGACGGGTTATGACTGACACTTCCATCCCCCAGCCTTCGGCCGGGGGTGCCCTCACCCAGCCTCCGGCCGGGGGTGCTCCTTCCCGTCCCGGCACCTCGGGCACGCCTGCCCAGTCCTCCGCGGCGGAGGGTGGCCCCAGGCTGCGTGTGCTCGCCGCCATGTCCGGCGGCGTCGACTCGGCCGTCGCCGCGGCCCGCGCCGTCGACGCGGGCCACGACGTCACCGGGGTGCATCTGGCCCTTTCGGCCAACCCGAAGTCGTTCCGCACGGGCGCCCGTGGCTGCTGCACGATCGAGGACTCGCGAGACGCGCGCCGCGCCGCCGATGTCATCGGCATCCCCTTCTACGTCTGGGACCTGGCCGAGCGCTTCCGCGAGGACGTGGTGGAGGACTTCGTCGCCGAGTACGAGGCGGGCCGCACCCCCAATCCCTGCCTGCGCTGCAATGAGAAGATCAAGTTCGCGGCGCTGCTGGACAAGGCGCTGGCACTGGGCTTCGACGCGGTGTGCACCGGCCACTACGCCACGATCGTCACCCGTGACGACGGCACCCGCGAGCTGCACCGCGCCAGCGACGCGGCCAAGGACCAGAGCTACGTGCTGGGCGTGCTGGACGCCGGTCAGCTCGCGCACGCCATGTTCCCCCTCGGCGACACCCTCACGAGCAAGGACGAGATCCGGGAAGAGGCGGAGCGGCGCGACCTCGCCGTCGCGAAGAAGCCCGACAGCCACGACATCTGCTTCATCGCGGACGGCGACACCCAGGGCTTCCTCGCGGGCCGTCTCGGCACGTCCGAGGGCGACATCGTCGACGAGGACGGTCACAAGCTCGGCACCCACGAGGGCGCGTACGGCTTCACCATCGGCCAGCGCAAGGGCCTGCGCATCGGGCACCCGGCATCCGACGGCAAGCCCCGGTACGTGCTGGACATCTCGCCGGTCGACAACACGGTCACCGTCGGCCCGGCCGCCTCGCTCGACGTGAGCGGGCTGACGGCCGTGAAGCCCCGCTGGTGCGGCACCGCTCCGGCAGGGCCCGGCACGTACACCGCCCAACTGCGCGCGCACGGCGGAGAGTGCGAGGTCAGCGCCGAACCGGCCGGGGACGGAACGGAGTTGAAGGTCCGCTTCACCGAACCGATGCGGGGGGTGGCCCCGGGCCAGGCGATCGTGCTCTACGACGGAACCCGCGTGATCGGCTCCGCGACGATCGCGTCGACGGAGCGGGCACGGCCCGCAGGTGCGGGCGTCAGCAAGTCCTGACACCCGTCCGCGTCGAACTGCCCTGACAGCGGGGCGACGTACGTCCGTGGCCGACGGTCCCGGACACAGAGACGGGGAGCTCGCCCGCGAAAGGGAGCTCCCCGCTGCCCGGTCCGAGTCCGGCAGTCCTACGCCCCGTGGACCGTCCCGCTGAACACCTTCTCCAGCTTGTCGAACTCCTCGAGACAGCGGCCCGTGCCCACCGCGACGCAGCTGAGCGGCTCTTCGGCGACGAACACCGGCATGCCCGTCTCCTTCGCCAGCCGTTCGTCCAAGCCGTGCAGGAGCGCTCCGCCGCCGGTGAGGACGATGCCGCGCTCCATGATGTCGCCGTAGAGCTCCGGGGGGCAGGCGTCGAAGGCGGCGCGCACCGCGTCGACGATCGCCGCGACGGGCTTCTCCGTCGCGTCCCGGATCTCCTCCTCGCTCAGCTCCACCGTCTTGGGCATGCCGGTTTCCTTGTCCCGTCCGCGTACCGGGGTCGGAACGCCGCTGCCCATCGACATCTTGACGTCCTCAGCGGTGCGTTCCCCCACCCCTATGGCGAAGTTCTGCTCGATGTACGACGCGATCGCCGCGTCCAGTGCGTCCCCGGCGACCCGTGCGGAGTGCGTGACGACCGTGCCGCCCAGGGAGATGATCGCGACCTCCGTGCTGCCGCCGCCGATGTCGACGACCATCGAACCGCGCGCCTCGTGCACCGGCAGTCCGGCGCCGATCGCGGCGGCCATCGGCTCCTCGATGAGATGCACGGAACGCGCTCCGGCACGCGCGGCCGTCTGCAATACGGCGCGGCGTTCCACGCCCGTCACACCGCTCGGCACGCAAACGACGACCCTCGGCCCTCTGCCGCGCCCCACCCTCGCTGCGCGGATGAAATGCCTGAGCATTCCCTCGGTGGCTTCGAAATCGGTGATGACGCCGCCCTTGAGGGGGCGCGTCGCGGTGATGGAGCCAGGGGTACGGCCCACTGCCTCTTTCGCTTCGGTGCCCACGGCGAGCACTTTTCCGGTGCGCGACTCGACCGCCACGACGGACGGTTCGTTGAGGATGATGCCGCGTCCGCGCGCGTACACAAGCGTGTTGGCCGTGCCAAGGTCTATGCCGATGTCACGCGTGCTGAACGAGGTGCTCTTCGCCATGTGTTCTCGCCGTGTTCGGTGCAGGGTGTGCCGAATTGTCTAGCTGGGCTTGCAGCATACCCAACTGTCCTGGTTTCGGGACAACTCGGCCTCCGGAAACCTGAGATCGCAAAGGCGCTGGTGGGAGCGCGGTTCCCGGTCGAACAAGGAGCCGATCGTTCGGTTCGGTGGCATAGGCCCGGGCGTGGGTGGATAGGTATGCGCTGGAGTCCGAGCGCGCGGTGCCCGTGACTGAAGCCTTGGCGTCCCGGGTTGGCCGCGCCGTAGGCCACCCTCTCAGCAATCGGAGGTACCCCATTACCGCGCGACCGACGCAGGAATTCGGAGAGAACCCCGTCGACGTCCGGGAAACCGGTCACTACACGGAGGAATACGTCCCAAGCTTCGTCGACAAGTGGGACTCTCTCATTGACTGGGAAAAGCGCTCACAGAGTGAGGGCAATTTCTTCATCGACCTGCTGCGCAAGCGAGGCGTGAAGAGTGTGCTCGATGTCGCCACGGGGACCGGGTTCCACTCCGTGCAACTCCTGGAAGCAGGGTTCGATGCCGTGAGTGCGGACGGCAGCGCAGACATGCTGTCGAAGGCGTTCAAGAACGGAATGGAGAACGGAAGCCACATCCTCCGCGTCGTCCAGGCGGACTGGCGCTGGCTCAACAGGGACGTGCACGGGGAGTACGACGCCATCGTCTGCCTGGGCAACTCCTTCACGCACCTCTTCTCGGAGCGTGACCGCCGCAAGGCGCTGGCCGAGTTCTACGCGATGCTGAAGCACGACGGAGTGCTCGTCCTGGATCAGCGCAACTACGACGCGATGCTGGACCGAGGATTCTCCAGCAAGCACACGTACTACTACTGCGGCGAGGACGTCGCGGTCGAACCGGAGTACCTGGACGAGGGATTGTGCCGCATGCGGTACAACTTCTCCGACAACTCCGTCTACCACCTCAACATGTTTCCGCTGCGGAAGGACTACACCCGCCGGCTCATGTCCGAGGTGGGATTCCAGCACATAGAAACCTACGGCGACTTCCAGCACACTTACCGTGAGGAACAGCCGGACTTCTTTGTGCATGTAGCGGAGAAGGAGTACCGCACGGACGAGGAAGGCGAGGGTGCATACTCAGCTGCCGTCAGCACCGCTCGTACGTACTACAACTCGTCCGACGCCGACGAGTTCTACGCCTCGGTGTGGGGCGGCGAGGACATCCACATCGGCCTCTACGAGGACGACGACGAGCCCATCGCCCAGGCGAGCCGCCGCACGGTCCAGCGCATGGCGGAGAAGCTCGACCTGGACGAGTCGTCGGTCGTGCTCGACCTCGGTGCCGGCTACGGCGGTTCGGCGCGCTACGTGGCCGAGACGTACGGCAGCAGCGTGATCGCACTCAACCTCAGCGAGGTCGAGAACGAGCGGAACCGTGAACTGAACGCCCAGCGCGGGCTCACCGGCAAGATCGAGGTGGTGGACGGTTCCTTCGAGAACATCCCCTACCCCGACGACAGCGTCGACGTCGTCTGGTCGCAGGACGCCTTCCTGCACAGCGGCAACCGCACGCGGGTGCTGGAGGAGATCACGCGGGTGCTGAAGCCGGGCGGTCAGCTGGTCTTCACCGACCCGATGGCCGCGGACGGCACCTCGACGGCCGTACTGAAGCCGATCCTGGAGCGCATCCATCTGGACACGATGGGCTCGCCCGCCTTCTACCGGCGTGAGCTGGCGCGGCTCGGGTTCAGCCCTGCCAGCAGCGGAGGCTTCGAGGAGCACCGCGAGCAGCTCGTCAACCACTACGGGCGCGTACTCAAGGAGACCGAGCGGCAGGAGGCCGAGGGCATCGGCGGGCTTGCCGGCAAGGTGAGTTCGGAGTATCTGACCAACATGAAGAAGGGACTGGGGCACTGGGTCAACGGTGGCAGCGAGCGTCAACTCACCTGGGGGATCTTCCACTTCAGGCTTTGAGAAACGATTTTGCTGTCTGTTCCCGCCCTCCCACCGAGGGCGGGGGCACGGTCCCCCTCGCATGCGCGCGGGGGACCCCCTTCGGGGGGCGCGTCACGGCGTGCGCGGATCCGGGAACTGGTGCTCACCGGTACCCGGGATGCGCGGCCTGTCGCGCGTGGGGCCGGCCGCCAGCAGCCGGCTCAGGCCACGGCGGGTCGCGCCGACCACGACGCGGTCGCCGTCCTTGAGCACGTATCCCGGGTGCAGGCCCCACTCGAGCTCGCCGGCGCCGGTGGACGAGACGGTCGACAGGTCCTGCTGCCGCTCCTCCTCCGAGGCCGTGTCGAGAGCCACCACCCGCCAGGCCCCCGGCTGGAACGCCTGCTCGACCGTGCGGCCCTCCAGCAGCGGGTTGCCGCGCGCCTCCACGGCCGCGAACACGAGAACCCGGCGGCCCACCGAGATCGCCCCCAGCACCTGCCGGCCCATCATCGCTCCGGCGAACGCGGGAGCCGCCAGCGCCGAGACGCTTCGGCTCCGGGTCTGCGCACCGGGATAGGTGTCGCGGAGCGTGCGGTAGACCGTGGCGGCAAAGGCGTCGTCGAACAGCCGCATCACCACTCGAAGTTCGGGCTTGATCTGCCTGGCGTTGAGCGATGCCTCCAGGTTGATGCCGTCGGAGCTGGTGAGGGCGAGCAGGGCGCGGCTGCGCTTGATCTTGGCGTCCTCCAGGACGCCGTCCTCCGTGACGTCGGCGATCAGCGTGGGCACCCGGCGCCTGCGCGCGAGGGCGATGCCCCGCGCCTCGTCGTTCTGCTCGATGCACACGACGGGGATGTTCAGCTCCAGCAGCCGCTCCAGCACGTGCTTGCCGACCTTGCCGAGGCCCACCAGCACCACGTGCCCGGACAGCCCGCGAGGCGGTATCGGCAGAGCCGTCGCCTTGCGGAAGGACCCGTAGCTTTCCAGGACCACCGCCAGAAGCAGCGGCAGCAGCATCATCCCGGCCAGTCCGGCCAGCAGTTGGAGGACCTGCTCGCCCGGCGGATCATGCAGATTGGGCTCGTTGATGGCGAAGAGGTCGAGGAGCGTCACATACCCGGCGTGCAGAGGGGAGTCGCGGCTGATCCCCCAGTTCGCCGCGGCGAGGATGAACACGACCACGGTCATGGCCAGCAGCGAGTACCGCAGACGTCTCGAGAACAGCTCCTTGAAGGCCAGCATCCGGGGCAGCCGCCGGGCGCGGACGGCGGCGGGGCGGCTGGCCCTGCGCGTGATCGCCTCCAGCACGACGGCCTCCCGTTCCGGTGGCAGGCCCCTCAGGTCCTCCTCGCCCGGAAGCAGTACGGGGCCACGGCGGGCCCCGTCGCCGCTCGCGGCGCTCGTCTCCGCATGGTCGGCGCCCTCGCTCACGCTGTCGCCGGAGGAGCCCTCGTCGTCGTCGGAGGAGCCCTCGTCGTTCTCCTCGTCCTCCGTGGCGGGCATCAGCGCGAGCGTGCACAGGGGATTGCGGCGGTCGACGTTGCGCAGCGTGCGTTCCTTCGCGCGCAGCAGCAGCCCGTCCGCGTACAGCACCTTGTCGCTGCCGACGACGGCCGCCGCCACGATCGAGGGCGCGGCGGTGTCGGAGTCGGAGAGGACCGTCGTCGTGGCGTCCGACGGTGTGCCCTGCGCCGCACCGCTGCCCGTTCGCCGGTTGCCGCTGAGCCGTGCGGCCCGGTCGAGCAGGTCGGTCAGATACTGGCCCAGGTTGCGGTTGAACATCCGGATGACCAGCCGCACGCGTGGGTTGATCCGGCGGGCCCGCAGGGCGATGTAGATGTTGAGCTGGTCGTCGCCGGAGGTGAGCGCGAGCGCGCTGGCCCGCTGGATGCCCGCCCGTATGAGCGCGTCGTCGTCGGGGACGCGTGCCTCGACCGTCTCGACCGACAGCCCCGGCCTCTCGGTGAGCCCCGCGATCTGCGGGCCGTGGCTCCCCCCGCGCAGCGAGGGCAGGACAACCGTCACGTGCTGCCTGTAGACCGTGGCCAGCTCCTTGGTGACCCGCTGTGCGAGAGCGTTGTCACCGCAGACCACCATGTGTCCGCGCAGGCCGCGACCTAGGCTGCTGTCCATGGTCTCCAAGGACAGTTCCCCCCTGAACATCTGCGTCTTCTGCTCCGCGGCCGAACTCGCCGACGTCTACACGGAGTCGGCCCGCGAGTTCGCCGAGCTTATCGGCAGCCGCGGACATTCCCTGGTGTGGGGCGGATCGGATGTCGGGCTGATGAAGGTCGTGGCCGACGGAGTCCACAGTCACGGAGGACGCCTCGTCGGCATCTCCGTGGAATTCCTGCAGAGCTCGGCGCGTGCGGAGGCGGACGAGATGATCATCACCGCGACGCTGGCCGAACGGAAGACTCAACTGCTGGAGCGCGCCGACGCGTTCGTCATCATGGTCGGCGGCACCGGGACCCTGGACGAGGCAACGGAGATCCTGGAGCTGAAGAAGCACGGCCTGCACGCCAAGCCCGTCGTGCTGCTGAACACGGCCGGCTTCTACGACGGGTTGCGGCAGCAGCTCGAACGCATGGAGGCCGAGGGCTTCCTCCCTCTGCCGCTGTCCGAACTGGTCGTCTTCGCCGACGACGGTGCGAGCGCGCTGCGGCTGCTGGAGGCCTGAACGAGCCGCGGCAGCAACGCGGGAGGCGGACCGGGACCGGCCGTGTCCGTCTTCCGCGCCCCGCTTCTGGCGGTTGAGTCCCTGACCCCTTACTTGCGGTTGTAGAGCCGCATGGTGAGCGTCCCGAACACCGCCATCAGCACGGCCGCGGCGATGAGCGTCCATACGATCTCCGCGCCGATCCACTCGCCCTCCATCAACCCCCGTACGGCGGCGACGAGATGGGTGACCGGATTGACCTCCACGAACGCCTGCAGCCACCCCGGCATGGTCCTCGGCTCGACGAGGATGTTGCTGAGGAAGGTGAGCGGGAAGAGCACCATCATGCTGACGCCCATCACGGACTTCTCCGTGCGCAGCAGCAGTCCGAACATCGTCCACAGCCACGAGAACGCGAAGGAGAAGGCCACCAGCAGCGCGATCCCCGCCACGACCCCCGGCAGGCCGCCCGCCGGGCGGAAGCCCATCACCAGCCCGACGGCCAGGATCACGACCGAGGCCGCCGTGTAGCGGAAGGCGTCGCCGAGCAGATAGCCGACCATCGGTGCGGGCCGCCAGATCGGCAGCGTGCGGAAGCGGTCGAACACCCCTTTCTCGATGTCGGTGTTGACCGAGACACCCGTGTACATCGTGGTCATCACGACGCTCATCACCATGATCCCCGGCAGCAGGAACTGCAGGTACTCGCCCGTCGAGCCCGCCAGCGCACCGCCGAAGAGGTAGGTGAACATCAGCGTCATCATGATCGGGAACGCTGTGACGTCGAAGAGCTGCTCCGGCACGTGCTTGATCTTCAGCATCGCCCGCCAGCCGAAGGTCATGCACACGGACAGGGCGCCCGGACGGGGTGGCCGCGGCCCGGCGACGAGAGCCGCGGGCAGCGAGGCGGCAGGTGCGCCGCCTGAGCGGGGAGCGGGTGTACGGGGCTGGGTGGGCGCGGTGCTCATCGTCTCGTCTCCTCGGCTGCTGCCGCCGTGGCGTGCTCGGCGTCGTGTGCGGGGTGGTCGGTCAGGGCGAGGAAGACCTCGTCCAGGCTGGGCTGGCCCAGCGAGAAGTGGTCGACGGTGATCCCGGAGCGGGTGAGTTCGGCCAGCGCCTGCGCGGCCTGTTCTGCGGCTCCTGCCTCGGTGCCGTCCCCGGGTACGCGTGCCGTCAGCGCCACGGGGTCGCTCTCCAGCTGCACCTGGGCGACCAGGGCACGCGAGAGCACTTGGTGCGCCTCCGTGCGCTGTCCGGCGTCGCGCAGCCGCAGATGCACGGAACCGGCGCCGACGGACGACTTCAACTGGCCCGGTGTGCCCTCGGCGATGACCCTGCCGTGGTCGATCACCGCGATACGGTCCGCGAGTTGATCGGCCTCGTCCAGGTACTGCGTGGTCAGCAGCACCGTCGTGCCCAGCGCGACGACGGCTCGCACGATGTCCCACACCTGGTTGCGGCTCCTCGGATCCAGGCCGGTGGTCGGCTCGTCGAGGAAGAGCAGATCGGGTGTGCTCAGGATGCTCGCCGCGATGTCGATGCGCCGTCGCATGCCGCCCGAGTACTGCTTGACCTGGCGCCGTGCCGCGTCCGCGAGGCCGAAGGCGTCCAGCAGCCGGGCGGCGCGCGTGCGCGCGGCGGGCTTGGAGTGGCCGAGGAGGCGGGCCAGCAGCACCAGGTTCTCCGTGCCCGTCAGATCCTCGTCGACGGAGGCGTACTGGCCGGTGAGGCTGACCCTCGCCCGCACCGCGGCAGGCTCCCGCACCACGTCGTGACCGAACACCCGCGCCTGCCCGCCGTCCGGGCGCAGCAGCGTGGCCAGCACCTTCACGGCGGTCGTCTTGCCCGCGCCGTTGGGGCCCAGCACCCCGTAGACCGAACCGGCAGGGACGCGCAGGTCGATGCCGTCCACGGCCCGGTTGTCACCGAAGACCTTCACCAGGCCCGACGTCTCGACCGCGGGGACGTCCGCGTCTTTCGTGTCGGTCGGCATCGCTGCCCTCCTTGTCCGCGCCATCCGGGACGCCCGCACGCGGGCGCCGCCCGGCTCACAGCGATCAGACCCGTACCGCGACGGAAACTCATCGGCGTGCGGCCGGTTCATGGACCGCGACGCCACTGGGGGACGATGGGGGCATGGCAACGCATCTGATCACCGGTGCCGGTTCGGGCATCGGCGCCGCCGTCACCCGGCGGCTTCTCGAGCGTGGTGACGAACTGTGGCTGCTCGCGCGGGACGCCGGCCGCGCCAGGGAGCTGAGGGAGCAGTTCGAGGGCGCCCGTACGGTCGTCGGCGACCTCGGCGAGCCCGACCGGCTCTCATGGGCCCTCGGCCAGCAGGGGCTGCCGGGGGAGCTGGACTCGCTGCAGCACATCGCGGGCGTCGTCGAGCTGGGCGGCGTGGGCGAACTGAGCACCAAGGTCTGGAACCACACCCTCGCGGCGAACCTCGTCTCACCGGCCGAGCTGACGCGCCTGCTTTTGCCGCAACTGCGCCTGGCTCGCGGGCACGTCCTCTTCGTCAACTCCGGTGCCGGTCTGCACGCAGGCGCGCAGTGGTCCGCGTACGCGGCGAGCAAGCACGGCCTGAAGGCACTGGCGGACGCCTTGCGCGCCGAAGAGGGCGGCAACGGACTGCGTGTGACGACCGTCTACCCCGGACGCACGGCGACGCCCATGCAGGAGAAGGTGCACCGGCAGGAGGGCAAGGAGTACGACCCGGACCGGTGGATCAGCCCCGATTCCATCGCGACCGCGCTGATCACCGCGCTGGACATGCCGCGGGGCTCGGAGGTCACCGATCTGACCGTGCGGCCGGGCGCATGAGCCTCGGCAAAGAGGTGTGGGGCGCCGCGGCCGCCACCGGCGTCGGTTCGATGCCCGGCGAGGACCCGCGGGAGACGGCCCGCACGGTCACGGGAACGCTGGAGGGGTTCCCCTTCCTCCCGGAGCTGCCCGCACGCGGGCCCGGCGCCGACATGACCGGCCGCACCGTCGGACTGCTCACGGAGCTGTACGCGCATGTCGAGCCCAGCGGTTGGCGGATCAGCGACAGGCCGGGCCGTGACACCCGGCGTGCGCGCTCCTGGTTGAGCGAAGACCTCGACGCGCTGGAGGAGTTCACACAGGGGGATGCCGCGGGACGGCGCGCGCTGAAGGTCTCCGCGGTCGGCCCGTGGACGCTCGCCGCCACCCTGGAACGGCGCAACGGCGAGGCCGTGCTCGGTGACCCGGGCGCGTGCCGCGACGTGACGGCGTCCCTCACCGAGGGGCTGCGCGCACATCTCGCGGACGTGCGGCGCCGCGTGCCCGGTGCGCGTCCCGTGCTGCAGCTGGACGAGCCGATGCTGACGGCCGTGCTGCTGGGCCGCGTCCCGACCGCGAGCGGGTACCGCAGCCACGGCGCCGTCGACCGTGCCGTGGCCGAGGGCGCGCTGCGGGAGATCGTCGGAGCGTGCGAGGCGGACGGGGTGCCCGTCGTCGTGCACTCGTGCGCGCCGCGGCCTCCCTTCGGGCTGCTGCGTCGCGCGGGCGTCACCGGCGTCTCCTTCGACGCGAGCCTGATCACCGAGCGTGAGGACGAGGCGATCGGCGAGGCCGTCGAGGGCGGCACGGTGCTCTTCGCCGGTGTCGTGCCGGGGGACGGGCCGCCTCAGGGTGGACTGTCGGACCCTGCCGGTAGCGTCAGTGGTGTCAGGTCGCTGTGGCGCAGGCTCGGGCTGTCCCCGGCCCTCCTCACGGAGTCGGTCGTGGTCACCCCGGCGTGCGGTATGGCGGGTGCCTCGCCCGCGTACGCGCGGGCGGTGCTCGCGCACTGCGTCCGGGCCGCGAGATCCCTCGCTGACGACCCTGAGTGACGGGAGGACGAGACGGTGGCCGGCAGAGAGCAAGCCCCAGCGCCCGCGGATGTGCGGGAGCGGCATCAGCGTCTGGCTGAGCAGATCGAGGAGCACCGCTTCCGCTACTACGTGAAGGACGCACCCGTCGTCAGCGACGCCGAGTTCGACCGTCTGCTGCGCGAGCTGGAGGCGGTGGAGGCGGACCACCCGGAGCTGGTGACGCCGGATTCGCCGACGCAGAAGGTCGCGGGCCAGTACGAGACGGAGTTCACCGAGGTCGCACACCGCGAGCGGATGCTGTCGCTGGACAACGCCTTCGACGACGCGGAGCTCGACGAATGGGCCGTGCGTGTCGGGCGCGAACTGGAGGGCGTGGAGCACCACTTCCTCTGCGAGCTGAAGATCGATGGCCTGGCGGTCAATCTGACGTACGAGCACGGCAGGCTCACCCGCGCGGCCACCCGCGGCGACGGGCGTACGGGCGAGGACATCACGCCCAATGTCCGCACGATCGCCGACATCCCCGAGCGGCTCAGCGGCGAGCGCATCCCGGCGCTGGTGGAGGTCCGCGGGGAGGTCTTCTTCCCGATGGAGCGCTTCGAGGAGCTCAACGCCCGCCTGGTGGAAGCCGGCGACAAGCCGTTCGCCAATCCGCGCAACGCGGCGGCCGGTTCGCTCCGCCAGAAGGACCCGAAGATCACTGCGACGCGTCCGCTGCGCATGGTCGTGCACGGCATCGGCGCCCGCGACGGCTTCGACGTGAACAAGCTCAGCGGCGCCTACGACCTGCTGCGGGAGTGGGGCCTGCCCACCTCCGACCACACGAAGGTGGTGGAAGGGCTCGACGGCGTCCGCGAGTTCATCGCCTACTACGGGGAGCACCGCCACTCGGTGGCGCACGAGATCGACGGCGTCGTGGTGAAGCTCGACGAGGTGCGGCTCCAGGGCCGCCTGGGCTCCACCTCGCGCGCGCCGCGCTGGGCGATCGCGTGGAAGTACGCCCCGGAGGAGGTGAACACGAAGCTGGTCGACATCCGCGTCGGCGTCGGCCGCACGGGCCGTGTCACGCCGTTCGCGGTGGTGGAGCCGGTGACGGTCGCCGGCTCGGAGGTCGAGTTCGCCACCCTCCACAACCAGGAGGTCGTCCGGTCCAAGGGCGTCCTCATCGGGGACACGGTGGTGCTGCGCAAGGCCGGCGACGTGATCCCGGAGATCCTGGGGCCGGTCGTCGACCTGCGGGACGGCAGCGAGCGGGAGTTCGAGATGCCCGCGCACTGCCCCGACTGCGGGACGGCGCTGCGCCCGATGAAGGAGGGCGACATCGACCTGCGGTGCCCCAATGCCCGCTCGTGTCCTGCCCAGTTGAGGGAGCGACTGTTCTATCTGGCGGGCCGCAAGTCCCTCGACATCGAGCACTTCGGCTATGTCGTGGCCACGGCGCTCACCCAGCCGCTGGAGCCGTCCGATCCGCCGCTGAAGGACGAGGGCGGCCTGTTCGACCTGAAGGTCGAGGATCTGCTGCCCATCAAGTCCTATGTGCTGGACACGGACAGCGGTCTGCCCAAGCGCGATCCGGAGACGGGTGAGGAGAAGGTCGTCACCCTCTTCGCCAACCAGAAGGGCGAGCCGCGCAAGAACACGCTGGCGATGCTGGAGAACATCCAGGCCGCCAAGGAGCGCCCGCTGACCCGGATCATCACCGGGCTCTCGATCCGTCACGTGGGGCCGGTGGCCGCCGAGGCGCTGGCCCGCGAGTTCCGCTCCCTGGAGCGGATCGCCGAGGCCGACGAGGAGGAACTGGCGGCGACGGAGGGCGTCGGGCCCACCATCGCGGCCTCGCTCAAGGCCTGGTTCGCGGAGGACTGGCACCACGACATCGTCGAACGGTGGCGTGCGGCCGGCGTGCGGATGGAGGAGGAGGGCTCGGGGGAGTCGGGTCCGCGGCCCCTGGAAGGGATCACCGTCGTGGTCACCGGGACGCTCGCGACCCTCACGCGGGACAGCGCGAAGGAGGCCCTCCAGGAACGGGGCGCGAAAGTGACCGGATCCGTTTCGAAGAAGACCGGGTTCGTGGTTGTTGGAGAAAGCCCTGGGTCCAAGTACGACAAGGCCGTCCAGTTGAAGGTGCCTATTTTGGACGATGACGGTCTCGCCGTTCTTCTGGAGCAAGGCCCGGACGCTGCGCGCGAAGTGGCCGAAAAGCATCCCGAATAGGGCACTGAGGGCTCGTCAAGTCGTCCCAGTTTTCCCACTGTTGTGTGCCAGTCACAGGTGTCCCATGCGTTTGCGCCCGGGTATGCACTGAGAAGCCGCACTGTTATCGGCTGCTGTGTGCGAAAGGGGCTGGATCAGCCGGGTCGCGCACAGCCAACCCGGGCCGATCGCTGCCCTGGAAGCGGTGTGCGGCCTACTGTTGATGTGTGTGCCTGATGTGGGGAAGCAGGCACGGACGGCCGGCGGAGGGACGGGCATGCAGGAAATTCCTGGGGGCCACGGCCCCCCGTACTCCAGCCTGCCCGACGGCACGAGTGGCAGTACGGGGTCCACGGGCGGAGCGGAGGACGTGCCGTGGGTGCAACGCATCGCAGCGCTGCGGGTACCCGGACTGCCCGTACTCGTCGTCGTCGGGGCGGGCGCACTTCTCGGCACAGGCATCTTCCGGGTCGTGACGGACGGCAGAGCGCTTTTCCCGGACGCGGTCACGGGATGGTCGCTGGCGGTCCTCACGGCCCTGATCGTCGGCCATCTCGTCGCGCTCGGACGTGACCGCTGGTGGAGCGGCACCGGATCCGGCGCCGCGCTGACGCTGGCGATCCTGCTGCTGTACGGGTGGACGCCGGCCGTGCTGGTCAGCCTTGCCGTCGTGGTGCTGGTGGGCGCGGTGCGCCGCCACTGGCGGCAGGCGGTGGTGCAGGGCGCCGTCGACATCCTCGGCATCGGAGCCGCGGCGCTGTGGCTGTCCGCTGTGGGCGTGCACCCCTCGGTGGGGCATCCCTGGAGTCCCGACGACTGGGGCTACATCGCCCTGCCCGAGGTCGTCGTGGCCGCCTTCGCCTATCTCGTGGTCACGCGCGTGTTGCTGTGGTTCTCCTCGGCCCCGCGCAAGACGGGGCTGCCGACCGCGCTGCGCAGGGCGCTGATGCGCCAGGGCCTCGTCGCCGTCGCCCTGCTGGGCATATCGCCGCTGATAGCGGTGGTCGCCGCGTACCGGCCCGTGCTGCTGCCGCTGTTCGCGGTGCCGCTCATCGCGCTGGACTCGACGCTGTGGATCGCCCGCGTCCGCGCGGAGGAGGCGCTGCGCGATCCGCTCACCGGTCTGCCCAACCGCCAGTGGCTGCTGGAGCGCACCTGGTCGGCCCTGGACGAGGCGGACCGCACGGAGGCCCGCTCCGCGCTCGTCCTCATCGACCTCGACCGCTTCCGCTCCGTCAACGACACCCTGGGGCATCTCGCGGGCGACAGGCTGCTGTTGAAAATCGCCGAGCGGCTCCGCGCGGAGCTTCCGCGCGGCGCGGAGGCGGCCCGCCTCGGCGGCGACGAGTTCGCCGTCCTCCTGCCGCTGGCCGACTCCACCACCAGCGCGATGCGCGCAGCCCGCACTCTCGTCTCCGCGCTGGGCTCGCCGCTGGACCTGGACGGGCTGACGCTCGTCCTCGAAGCCAGCGCGGGAGTCGCGGTCTTCCCGGAGCACGCGCGGGAGGCCGAAGGGCTGCTGCGGCGCGCGGACGTGGCGATGTACGAGGCCAAGCGCGACCGTACGGGCGTCGAGGTCTACGAAGCCACGCGCGACGGCAACACCCCCGACAGGCTGGGCCTGCTGGCCGACCTGCGACGGGCTCTCGACGCGGGTGAGGTCGAGCTGCACTACCAGCCGAAGGTCGGCTTCGACGGTGTCGTCTCCGGTCTGGAGGCGCTGGTGCGATGGGTCCACCCCGAGCGGGGACGCGTCCCCCCGGACGAGTTCATCGCGATCGCCGAGACGTCAGGGCTGATGCCCCGTCTCACCGAGTACGTGCTGGAGACGGCGCTCGCGCAGGTCTCCCGATGGCGCTCCGACGGGCTCACGGTGCCCGTCGCCGTGAATGTCTCGCCCCGAGACGTCCACGCACCCGGCTTCGCCGGCGCCGTCGCCGGACGTCTCGCCCGGCACGGAGTACCCGCCGGCGCCCTCCAGTTGGAGATCACCGAACACGTCCTGCTGGAGGACCCGCAGCGCGCCGCCGACACCCTGGCGGCGCTGGCCGGGCACGGCGTGAAGATGTCGCTCGACGACTTCGGCACCGGCTACTCCTCGCTCGTACATCTGCGCAGGCTGCCGGTGAGCGAGCTGAAGATCGACCGGTCCTTCGTCGCACGGCTCGCGGTCGACGCGGAGGACGCCGAGATCGTGCGCTGCACGGTCGATCTGGCGCACTCGCTGGGCCTGTTGGTCGTCGCCGAGGGCGTCGAGGACGACGAGACCTGGGAGCGGCTGCGGGACCTGGGGTGCGACGCGGTGCAGGGCTGGCTGGTGGCAGCGGCTATGCCGCCGGACGAGACGACGGCGTGGCTGCGGGCGCGGGAAGGGGTCCCGCACTCCCTGGAGAGCGCCCCTCCGCGGCCGCAGTTGGAGTGCGGCCCGTCTGCGTCGGCCACGGGCTCCACGCGCCCGCACACCGGTTCCACGGGGGGCGGCCCGCGTCCCCCGGGCCCGCCGTCCAAACCGACCCAGTCCCACGACGCGAACCGCCCCACGGGGTGGCAGCCGGTGCAGTAGAGCGCCTTGCCCTGGGGCGCCGTTTCTCCAGGGGGTTCGCCTCCGGTGCGTCTTGCGTACCGGAGGCGCGCCTCCGGTGGGTTCGTGGTGCGGGGCGCGTGCCGCTCCGGCGCACACGTCCGGAGCCATGATTCTTACCTCCCTGTACCGCACGCCTGTTGACTCCTGCTGGTACGGCCCACGCTCTGGCTCGGCGAATGGGCAGGACCGGGCCAACGCCCCGCGGTCGAGCCGCAGTTGGTCCCGTCGGGAGAGAAAGGGTGCTCACCAGGGCCACCTGGGGAAGCCGCGGACGGACGGAAGGGCGGGGGACGCGCAGGGGGCCATGTCCGGACACTCCTCCCACCGGACGACGCGGCGAGGATCGGGACGTGGATACCCTGCGGGCGAGGACGACAACTGGGGGCCCGCATGGCGCTGTTCGGGAACGCACACACCATCGATCCGGCGACGGCTCAGCAGGAGTACGAGCGTCTGCTGGGGCGGACCGAGCAGGTGCACGCCGCGTTCCTGCTGATACGCGACACCATCCTCTTCACCGACCGGCGGCTGATTCTCGTCGACAAGCAGGGCATGACAGGACGGAAAGTGGAGTACCACTCCGTTCCGTACAGGAGCATCACGCACTTCTCGGTGGAGACGGCGGGGACCTTCGATCTCGATGCGGAGCTGAAGATCTGGATCTCCGGCAATCCGACTCCGCTCCAGAAGACCTTCACCAAGGGCGTCGACATCTACGAAGTGCAGGCCGTGCTCACGGAGTTCGTGGCGCGCTGACCCACGCACCGTACGGCGGCGCCCCAGCCCGCGGACGTGGGCGGCAGCCGGCGGCGGCCTGCCGCAGCGTGCGGCCGGCGGTGACGCTCGTCCGCGCTCCCGGGCTGCCGGCGCGTCCGTACGCCCTGTGCCAAGGCGTGCACCCGATCGGCGTGAACTGCCCTGGACGGCCCGGTGCGGGGCTCATAGCGTGATCCATGATCAGCTTCTGGCCCTGCCGAACGAAGCGAGGTACGCCCGTGCCCACCGCCCCGGAAGCGCCCGACATCCTCTCCCCGCAGTTCGCGGCCGACCCCTATTCCGCGTACCGCGTCCTGCGCGAGTACTTCCCGTTGCTGTGGCACGAGGGCACCGGCAGCTACATCATCTCCCGCTACGAGGACGTCGAACGCGCCTTCCGCGACGAGGTTTTCACCACCCGCAACTACGACTGGCAACTGGAGCCGGTGCACGGGCGGACCCTGGTGCAGATGAGCGGCCGGGAGCACGCGGCGCACCGCGCGCTGGTCGCCCCTGCGTTCCGCGGCAGGATGCTGGAGGAGAAGTTCCTGCCGGTGATCGAGCAGAACGCACGCGACCTCATCGATCCGTTACGGGACGCCGGGTCGGCCGACCTGGTGGAGGACTTCGCCACCCACTTCCCGATCAACGTGATCGTCGACATGCTGGGTCTGGACAAGTCCGACCACCCGCGATTCCACGGCTGGTACACCGCCATCGTGGCCTACTTCAGCAATCTCTCCCAGGACCCGGAGATCACTCGGGCCGGGCACCGCACGCGCGACGAGCTGGCCGCGTACATGATCCCCGTCATACGCGAGCGCCGGGAGAATCCCGGGGACGATCTGCTCTCCGTGCTGTGCGAGGCGGAGGTGGATGGAACGGCGATGAGCGACGAGGACATCAAGGCGTTCATCAGCATTCTGTTCGCCGCGGGCGGCGAGACCACCGACAAGGCGATCTCCAGCCTTTTCGGGAATCTGCTGCGCCGCCCGGAGCAGATGGCGGCCGTGCAGGAGGACCGCGCGCTGATCGAACAGGCCCTCGCGGAGACGTTGCGCTGCACCCCTCCGGTGCACATGATCATTAGGGAGACGGACAACGACGTCGAACTCTCCGGCGGGACCGTCCCGGCGGGCTCCACCGTCAATTGCCTGATCGGGGCAGCCAATCGGGACGCCACGCGCTTCGCCGACCCGGACTCCTTCGACATCTTCCGCACCGACCTGCCCACGCGGTCCGCGTTCTCGGCGGCGGCCCGGCACCTTGCGTTCGCGCTCGGCCGGCATTTCTGCGTGGGCGCGCTGCTCGCCAAGACGGAGGTCGAGGTGGGCGTCGGCCAACTCCTGGATGCCATGCCCGAGTTGAAGTTGGCGGAGCATTGCGAACTCGTGGAGCGAGGGATCTTCACGCGCGGCCTGGAGTCCTTGCCGGTGCGCTTCACACGGGCTGTGCGGCGCTGAGGGACGGCACCGCCCGCAGACGTACGGCTCAGAGCAGGGCGGCGAACGCACCCACGGTCCCGGACGCCCCTGGGGCCGGTCACCTGGGTGAGTGACCCGAGCAGGGCTTGAACGGCTTGAGCCGGAACGCGGAAACCGCCCGGCGGCGCAGCCGCCCTCGCGGGAGCCATAGGATTGGGGACGGAAAATCCAACACTCACCCAGAGGACCGCTGCATGCCTGGCATCTCGCGCGAGGAGGTCGCCCACCTCGCCCGGCTGGCGCGCCTGGAGCTGAAGGACGAAGAGCTGGATCACTTCGCCGGTCAGCTCGACGACATCATCGGTGCTGTCGCCACCGTCTCCGATGTCGCCGACGAGGACGTACCGCCGACCTCCCACCCGCTGCCGCTCACCAATGTGATGCGCCCGGACGACGTGCGTCCGAGCCTGACCCCCGAGCAGGCACTCTCGGGGGCACCCGCACAGGAGCAGCAGCGATTCAAGGTGCCGCAGATCCTGGGGGAGGACTGACCGATGGCCGATCTGACGAGACTGACCGCGGCGGAGACCGCGGAACTGATCGCGAGCGGCGGGGTCACCGCCGTCGAGGTCACCGAGGCGCACCTGGCGCGCATCGACGCTGTGGACGAGAAGGTGCACGCGTTCCTGTACGTCGACCGCCAGGGGGCGCTCGCCAAGGCCCGCGAGGTCGACGAGAAGCGCGCCCGTGGTGAGCGGCTCGGCCCGCTGGCCGGCGTCCCGATCGCCGTGAAGGACCTCTTCACCACCGAGGGCGTGACCACGACCGTCGGTTCGAAGATCCTCGAGGGCTGGGTCCCGCAGTACGACGCGACCGTGGTGCGGAAGCTGAAGGAGGCGGACGTCGTCATCCTCGGCAAGACCAACATGGACGAGTTCGCCATGGGGTCCTCGACCGAGAACAGCGCGTATGGACCGACCGGCAACCCGTGGGACCTCACGCGTGTCCCCGGCGGTTCCGGCGGCGGCTCCTCCGCCGCGATCACCGCGTACGAGGCGCCGCTGGCGATCGGCACCGACACCGGCGGCTCCATCCGCCAGCCCGCCGCCGTCACCGGCACCGTGGGCGTGAAGCCCACCTACGGCGGGGTCTCCCGCTACGGCATGGTCGCCTTCTCGTCCTCCCTCGACCAGGGCGGGCCCTGCGCCCGTACCGTGCTGGACGCGGCGCTGCTGCACTCCGTGATCGCGGGCCACGACGAGCTGGACTCGACCTCGATCGACGAGCCCGTCCCGGACGTCGTCGCGGCCGCCCGCAACGGCGACGTGAAGGGTCTGCGCGTCGGCGTCGTCAAGGAGTTCCGCGGCGAGGGCTACCAGGCGGGTGTGCTCCAGCGCGTCGACGAGACCGTGGAGTTGCTTCGCGAACTGGGCGCCGAGGTCGTCGAGGTCTCCTGCCCGTCGTTCACCAAGGCGCTGGCCGCGTACTACCTGATCGCGCCGTCGGAGTGCTCCTCCAACCTGGCCCGCTTCGACGCGATGCGCTACGGCCTGCGCGTGGGCGACGACGGCACGCGCTCCGCGGAGGAGGTCACCGCGCTCACCCGCGAGGCCGGCTTCGGTGACGAGGTCAAGCGCCGCGTCATGCTGGGCACGTACGCGCTCAGCTCCGGCTACTACGACGCCTACTACGGCTCGGCGCAGAAGGTTCGCACGCTCATCACCCGCGACTTCGAGCGTGCCTTCGGCGAGGTGGACGTGCTGGTCTCGCCCACGACGCCGACCACGGCCTTCCCGATCGGCGAGCGCGCCGACGACCCGATGGCCATGTACCTGGCCGACCTGTGCACCATCCCGTCCAACCTGGCGGGGAACGCCGCCATGTCCGTACCGTGCGGGCTGGCCCCGGAGGACTGCCTGCCGGTGGGGCTGCAGATCATCGCCCCGGCCATGGCCGATGACCGTCTCTATCGTGTCGGTGCGGCGCTGGAAGCCGCTCACCAGGCACGTTGGGGTCACCCGCTGCTTGAGGAGGCACCGTCGCTGTGAGTGGAAAGCTGCAGAAGGCCAAGGGGTTCAAGAAGTCCCGCACCGGGATGTACGTGTCCATCGCGGCATCACTCTTCGGGGTGGTCGGCACGGTCAAGCGCGGCAGGGAGGCCCGGCGCGAGGGTGACACGCTCCAGATGATCGACGTCGCCGTCTCGGCGGCGGGCATCGTCACCGGGGTGGCTCTGCTCGTGCGGGAGCTGCGACGGCTCGACATCGACGATGTCCTCTGGGACGACTGAGAGGCGAAAATCCGTGACCGTCACTGAACTGGTGTCGTACGAGGACGCGTTGGCCACCTACGACCCCGTCATGGGGCTGGAGGTCCACGTCGAGCTCGGCACCGCGACGAAGATGTTCTGCGGCTGCTCGACGAGCCTCGGCGCCGACGCCAACAGCCAGACGTGCCCGACCTGTCTCGGGCTTCCCGGCGCGCTTCCGGTCGTCAACGCGAAGGGCGTCGAGTCCGCCGTGCGCATCGGTCTCGCGTTGAACTGCGAGATCGCGGAGTGGTGCCGCTTCGCGCGGAAGAACTACTTCTACCCGGACATGCCGAAGAACTTCCAGACCTCCCAGTACGACGAGCCGATCGCCTTCAACGGCCACCTCGACGTGCAGCTGGAGGACGGCGAGGTCTTCCGGGTCGACATCGAGCGCGCACACATGGAGGAAGACACCGGCAAGTCGACGCACATCGGCGGTGCCACGGGCCGAATCCACGGCGCCTCGCACTCGCTGCTCGACTACAACCGCGCCGGCATTCCCCTCATCGAGATCGTCACCAAGCCGATCGAGGGCGCCGGGGAGCGCGCGCCCGAGGTCGCGAAGGCGTACGTCGCCGAACTGCGGGAGCTCATCAAGGCGTTGGGCGTCTCCGACGCCCGCATGGAGATGGGCCAGATGCGCTGCGACGTCAACCTGTCGCTGCGTCCCAAGGACGAGACGACGTTCGGCACGCGCAGCGAGACGAAGAACGTCAACTCGCTGCGCAGCGTCGAGCGTGCGGCCCGGTTCGAGATCCAGCGGCACGCGGCGGTGCTGTCCGCGGGCGAGAAGATCGTCCAGGAGACCCGGCACTTCCACGAGGAGGACGGCTCCACCACCTCCGGCCGCGTCAAGGAGGAGGCGGAGGACTACCGCTACTTCCCCGAGCCGGACCTGGTCCCCGTGGCTCCGCCGCGCGAATGGGTCGAGGAGCTGCGGGCGGGCCTGCCCGAACTGCCGCGCTTGCGCCGCAACAGGCTTCGGGAGGAGTGGGGCATCTCGCAGCACGAGATGCAGTCCGCACTCAATGCGGGTGCCGTCGGCCTGATCGTGGCCACGGTCGACGCGGGCGCGCCCGCCGATCAGGCCCGCAAGTGGTGGATGGGCGAACTCGCCCGCCGCGCCAACGAGTCGGGCACCGAACTCGCGGACCTGCCCATCGGTCCGGAGGACGTTGCCCGGGTCTGCGCACTCGTCGAGGAGGGCTCGCTCAACGACAAGCTGGCCCGCCAGACCATCGAGGGCGTGCTGGATGGCGAGGGCACGCCGGACGAGGTCGTGGAGAAGCGCGGGCTGAAGGTCGTCTCCGACGAGGGCGCGCTCGGCGCCGCCGTGGACGAGGCGATCGCGGGCAACGCCGACATCGCGGAGAAGATCCGCGGCGGCAAGGTGCAGGCAGCCGGTGCGCTCGTCGGCGCGGTCATGAAGGCCACGCGCGGGCAGGCGGACGCGGCACGCGTGCGGGAGCTGATCCTGGAGAAGCTCGGCGTCGAGGGCTGAGGCCGGGCTCCGCGTCCAGGAGCCGATTGCACAGGAAGGGGCGGTCCTCAGGGGCCGCCCCTTCGCCGTGCGTCCGGCCCCGCCCGCCACCGCCGCTTTGCGCCGGCACAGAATCCGTCCTGGATCGCCGTACGGGATGACCTGCCGAAACGCCAGGCCAGTCCGTCATGTGTGGCCATGAACACAAAGGTGGCAAAGGATCTTCCTGGGGTGTCACGCTGCCAGGACGGAACATCACGACCGCATTACGATGTTCCCCCTCGGCCTAACGGCCTGGGGGGACCCCACAAACCCGCTCCCCGCCGGGGGCGCCGTACGGAACGACGGAACGCCCGGCCCGTGGGACCCGCACACGCCCCATGTCCCCCGGAAGAGGTCGACGCGTATATGACGGCTATCGCTCGCTGGTGCCTGCGCCGCCGTCTGGCCGTGATCCTTCTCTGGTGCGCCGTTCTGCTGGGCGTGGGCACCTCCGCCCTCCTCACCGGTTCGGCCTTCTCCAACAAGTACGACGTGCCGGGCACCGAGTCCGGGCGGGCCAACACTCTGATCAGCCAGAGCTTCCCCGGCCGTGAGGGCGACAGCGACACCATCGTGTGGCACACGGGCAAGGGCACGGACGCCTCCACCGACAGGGTCCGGG
This sequence comes from Streptomyces sp. TAA486, assembly GCF_000426165.1. Lineage (NCBI taxonomy): Bacteria > Bacillati > Actinomycetota > Actinomycetes > Kitasatosporales > Streptomycetaceae > Streptomyces > Streptomyces sp. TAA486. The sequence goes on from NZ_AUEV01000006.1 coordinate 187,507, forward strand.
ACACCCAGGTCGAGAAGACCATGGACCGGACCCTCGACGATGTCGCGGCCCTGCCGGGGGTGGGCTCGGTCCAGAGCCCCTACGGCGGCGCCGGCTCGGGCGACCGCGGAGAGCAGCAGGACCGCATCAGCCGGGACGGGCGCACGGCCTACGCCACGGTGACGTTCGACGCTCCCGTCGAGGAGCTCGACAAGAAGGACGTGCAGCGCGTCGTCGACACGGCGCAGCGCGCGGGCGAGGACGTCCCCGGCATGGACGTCGAGGCCGGCGGTCCCGGCATCGCGCTGACCGAGAAGCAGGAAGGCCACATGAGCGAGGCCGTCGGCATCGCCGTGGCGGCCGTCGTGCTGCTGGTCGCGTTCGGCTCGCTGGCGGCGATGCTGCTGCCCCTGGTGACGGCGCTCGTCAGCGTCGGCACGGCGATCCTCGGCATCGGGCTGCTCAGTCATGTGATGACGGTGGCCGACTTCGCGCCGATGCTCGGCACCCTCATCGGGCTCGGCGTCGGCATCGACTACGCCCTCTTCATCGTCACCAGACACCGCCGCGGCCTCAAGGAGGGCATGCCCGTCGCGGAGGCGGCGGAGCGTGCGGTGGCGTCGGCGGGACGGGCCGTGGTGTTCGCTGGTGTGACGGTGTGCATAGCCCTCCTCGGCATGCTCGTACTGCAGCTGAGCTTCCTGAACGGTGTCGCCGTCGCCGCCTCGCTGACGGTGGTACTGGCGGTGCTCTCCTCGGTGACGCTGGTGCCCGCCCTCCTGGGGGTGATCGGCAAGCGGGCACTGAGCAGACGCGAACGGCGCAGGCTCGCCGAACACGGACCGGACGAGCCCGCCGACCTGCATGCGGAGGACGAGGACGGGAGCGGGAAGAAGACCGCCGGCCGCGCCCGCGCCTGCGCGGCAGCGCGCTGGTCGGCCTTCGTCGCGCGCCATCCACGGCTGCTCGGAGGGGTCGCCGCGCTGCTGATGGTGGCGCTGGCGATTCCGGTGAGCGGGCTCCAGCTCGGCACGTCCGACCAGGGCAGCAATCCGAGTACGACGACGACCCGGCAGGCCTACGACCTGATGGCGGACGGGTTCGGGCCGGGCACGAACGGCCCGCTCACGCTGGTCGGCGAGATCGACGACGCCGCCGCGAAGCTCGACTTCGAGGAGCTGTCGGGCAAGCTGCGCGACGTCCAAGGCGTCGCCCACGTCTCGGGCGGCGAACTGAACGGCAGCGGAAAGACAGGCGTGATCACGGTCGTTCCCGACAGCGCCCCGCAGGCCGAGAGCACCTCACAGCTCGTGGAGGATCTGCGCGAGGACGTGCTGCCCGAGGCGACGGACTCCAGCTCCCTGGACGTGAAGGTCGGCGGAGTCACGGCGGCGCACGACGACTTCGCCTCGGTGATCCTCGGCAAGCTGCCGCTGTTCGTCGGCGTCGTGGTCTCGCTCGGCTGTGCGCTCCTCCTGCTCGCCTTCCGCAGCATCGGGATCCCGCTGAAGGCCGCACTGATGAACGTGATGGCGGTGGCCGCGTCCTCCGGGGTCGTCGTCGCCGTGTTCCAGTGGGGCTGGGGCAGCGGCCTGATGGGTCTGGGCGGATCCGGCCCGATCGAACCGTTCCTGCCGGTGATCATGGTGTCGGTGCTCTTCGGGCTGTCGATGGACTACCAGGTCTTCCTCGTCAGCCGCATGTACGAGGAGTGGCGCCTGACCGGCGACAACCGCAGATCCGTACGCGTGGGGCTCGCCGAGACGGGACGGGTGATCAACTCCGCTGCCGTCATCATGATCGCGGTCTTCGGTGCCTTCGTACTCAGCGGCGACAGGATCATCGCGATGTTCGGCATCGGTCTCGCGGCCGCCGTCGCGCTGGACGCGTTCGTGCTGCGTACGTTGCTGGTCCCGGCCCTGATGCACATGCTGGGCGGCGCCAACTGGTGGCTGCCCCGCTGGATGGACCGGTTGCTCCCGCGCGTCAGCATCGAGCCGGAGCCCGTGCCGGAACCCGTGCCCGAAGCGCTGCCGGAACCGGTCGCCGCGGCGGCCGGAGGGGTGGTCCCAGAGCCCCGGAACGAACTCTCATCTGACTCTCAGAAAGGGCCCCTACGGTGACGCCCCATGGCTACCGAGACGACCAAGACCGAGAAGACCGCCGCCGAGCAGGCGGAGACCGATAACGACAAGAAGACCGCAGGCAAGGCCGGAGAGACCGGCGTCACCGAAGACACCCGCGCCGAGGTGCTCCAGGACGACGACTCCGCCGCCGACGTCCACGTGGAAGAGACCGTCCTGGTGGCCGAGGCCCCCCGCGGCGGCCTGGGCGCCGGAGCGGGCGCCGTCGTGAGCGCCGCGTTCGGCCTCGCCTCCATCACGGGCACCTCTCTCAGCGAGATGCTGCGCGATCGCAAACAGCTCATCGGGCAGATCGAGAGCAGTGCCCAGGGCCAGCAGGGCGGCGGCGGAGCCGACCAGATCACCGCGCTCTACGGGGCACCCTGGCACGCCACCGCTCTCCTCAACGGGATCTTCGCGCTGATCGCCGTGCTCGTGGGCGGTGTGCTGCTCGGGCTCGTCGCCAAGCGCGCCGAGACGGCCTCCTGGGTCAAGGCGGTCGCCTTGGGCGGGGTCATCCTCGGCGTGATCGGCCTCGTCGTGGCCGGCGGCATGTACCTGGACCTGTTCGCACCGGCCCCCGAGATGCCGGCCGCGCCGCCCACGCCGCCCGCGCAGTGACCGCAGTTCACAACTGAAGGAACCACCGGCCGAGCCGCCCGCGAGCGGGGTCCAAGACCCCCACGGGCGGCTCGGACGTGTCCGGAACCGGATCATTCCGGGACGCGCGTCAGGCCCAAGTCCACGGTCGGAGAAGGGAGTCGGGCGGCGGCCGTTCGCCGCGTTCCGCGCACGGGAATCGCCGGCCATGCGGCAGGGCGCGCTCCAGGCGGGGTTCTTCCGGAGTCGTATCCGGCCGCGGCTGCCGCCGACCGCGATGCGCCGGCCGTCCGGGCTGAACGCCACGTGCTGCACGTCGCCCGGTGGGAGGTCCGTCAGGTAGGCGCGTTGATCGCGACTGCCCATGTCCCACAGCCACATCTTGCCCTCGCGGGTGGCGGTGGCGAGCGTCTTGCGGTCCGGGCTGAACGCCAGATCGATGAGTGATCTGTCGGGGCCGGTAAGGGTGGTGGCGGCGGGCTCTACCGCCGTAGGGGTCCCAGTAGCCGCAGGCCAGGGAGATCAGCCCCGCGACGACGCCGAGCACGACGAGTCCCCACCGCGCCGGTCCGTCCACAGGTCTGAGGACCCCTGAGGGGCGGCTCAGCCGTGCCGTGAGGTGCCTAAGACCCCGGGGTGGTGGGACTAAGGCCCCGGAGGCCGACAAGACCGGTCAGGTGCCCGATGTGGCCGGCCCACCTGGGAGACGACTGTGGAGACAGCGAAAAGCAGTCCGTCCACACGACACCAGGAGAGTCAGTGATGCACTACTACGGCCACGAGGCAGGGCTCCTGCGCATCGCCGAAATGCGTCAGAAGGCCGCGGTCGAGCGCCGCGCCCTCGAGAACGCCGCAGGCGGGCACCAGCACCGGGAGGAGCTTGCGCGTCACTCGAAGCGTGCGCGCCGCTTCTGGCTCAGGTCCGCGTGAACCAGGTACCGGCGCCACTGCCCTTCGTCGTGAAGGAGCGGGCGCCGGGCGAGAAACCGGCTGCCGCAATGTCGGTGGCAGGTGCCATGCTGGGCGATGTGTCCAGCCAATCCACCATCAGTCCCGTATTCGTCGGCCGCAGGGACGAGCTGACGCTGCTCGAGGATGCGCTCGCCCGCGCCGACGCGGGCGAGCCGCAGGCATTGCTGCTGGGCGGCGAGGCAGGCGTCGGCAAGAGCCGCCTGCTGGAGGAGTTCCTCTCGGTCGCCCGCGCCGCCGGCGCCACCACGGCCGTAGGCGGCTGTCTCGAACTGGGCGCGGACGGGCTGCCGTTCGCGCCTTTCGCCACCGCCCTGCGCGGCCTGCACCGCAGCCTGGGCGAGGCCGAGCTGGCCGACGCCGTCGCGGGCAGGGAGGCGGAGCTGGCCCGTCTGCTGCCCGACCTGGCGCCCGCGCCCGGCAGTCCCGGAGCAGCGGCCGCCGGGGCGTACGACGAGGAGGACGGCCGCGCCCGCCTGTTCGAGCTGACGGCACAGCTCCTGGAGCGGCTGGCCACCCGCCGCACCGTCGTGATCGCCCTGGAGGATCTGCACTGGGCGGACCGCTCCACCCGCGAACTCCTCGGCTATCTGTACCGCTCCGTGCACACCTCCCGGCTGATCCTGCTCGCGACCTACCGCTCGGACGACATCCACCGCCGGCACCCGCTGCGTCCCTTCCTGGCGGAGCTGGACAGGCTCCGCAGCGTCCGCCGGATCGAACTGCCCCGGCTGACCCGCGCGGAGGTGCACGCACAGATAGCGGGGATCCAGGGGGTCCCGGAGCCCGAGCCCGAGCAGGCCCGCGTCATCTTCGAACGCTCCGACGGCAATCCCTTCTTCGTCGAGGAACTCACGGCCAACTGCTCCACGTGCTGCATAAGCGACTCCCTGCGAGACCTGCTGCTCGTACGTGTCGAAGCGCTTCCTGAGCACGCCCAGCAGGTGCTGAGGATCGCCGCACAGGGCGGCTCCGCCGTCGGGCACGCCCTGCTCGCCGCCGTTTGCGAGCTGCCCACCACCGAACTGCTGGACGCGCTGCGCGTGGCGGTCGGCGCCAACGTGCTGCTGCCGACCGAGGACGGCGACGGCTACCGCTTCCGGCACGCCCTGCTGCGCGAGGCCGTCAGCGAGGACCTGCTGCCGGGGGAGGCCGCCGGCCTCAACCGCCGTTATGCCAGATCCCTCGAGGCCGACCCCTCGCTCGTACGGTCCGAGGAGTGCACGACGCGCCTGGCGCACTACTGGTACCACGGCCGTGACGCCGCCAAGGCGCTGCCCGCCGTGCTCGCGGCGGCCGTCGAGGCGCGGCGCAGACACGCCTTCGCCGAGCAGCACCAGCTGCTGGAGCGCGCCATCGAGCTGTGGCACGAGGTCCCGCAGGAGGTACGGGAGCGGCTGCGCCCCATGGACGAGGCCGAGGTCTATCCCCGCCCGGCCGACTGCCCCGAGGAACCGGCAGCGGAATCGCTCTCGTTCATGGAGCTGCTGGCCGAGGCCGTCGTGGCCGCCCGCACCGGCGGCGACGTCGAGCGCGCACTCGCCCTGACCAAGCGCGCCATCGACCTGCTGGACCACGATGTGGACCCGCTGCGCGCAGCGTGGTTCTGGGTCAGCCGCTCCAAGACCGTCGAGGCGCTGGGCCGCGGTGACGGATGGGCCGAGATCGCCCGCGCCCAGGAGCTCGTGCGCGGCCTCCCGCCGTCCGCCGTGCACGCGGACGTACTGACCAGCGCCGCGAGCTGGGGCATGATGCACCGGCCCGGTCCGGAGGCCATGAGCACCGCCGTGCGGGCCGTCGAGCTCGCCCGCGTCGTCGGCGCCACCACTATCGAATGGCAGGGCCGCATCACCCTCGGCATCCTCATGGCCGACTCGGGGGATCTCGGCGCGGGCATCGACGAGATGAGCCTCGCGCGTGAACAGGCCCTGGCTGCGGGCGCGTTCGGCGTCGTCGGAAGAGCGGACATCAACATCGCCACCGAGCTGGAGGCCGCGGGCCGCTCCCGGGAATCGGTCGCCGCCGCCGTACGGGCGGCTGAGGGAGCGGCGATGCACGGACGTCCCGACATGTGCGGCTTCGCGCTGGGCAACCAGGCCGAGTCGCTGTACGCCATGGGGGAGTGGGCGGACGCCGCCCGGATCACGGAGGAGGCCGCGGCCGCGGCACGCTCGGCGGAGACCAGGGGCTTCGCCGCGTTGATGAAGGCCCATCTCCAGCTCGGCCGCGGCGATCTGGAAGGGCTGAAGGCCGCCGTGGAGGCGGCCCGCGAGGTGATGGGCAGCCACGCGGCCGCCGCGAACGCCGCCGTGCAGCTGCGGCTCTTCGAGCTGGAGGTGGCCGCGGGCCGCGGCGATTTCACGGCCGTACGCGCCGAGTTGAGGGCCGCGCTGGAAGCGGGCTTCCCGCCCGGCACGCACCGCTACGCCTGGCCGCTGCTGCATGCCGCGGCGGTCCACGAGGCCGGTCTGCGTGGCCTGCCCGCCGCCGAGGAGGGACGCGAGGCCGTGCTGGAGGAACTGCGCACCGCCGCACGGCGCCTTGCGCACCCGGCGCCCGTCTGGGAGGCGCACTCGGCGCTCGTCTCGGCGGAGATCGGCCGGGCCGAAGGGCGTTCGGCGCCCGGGGCCTGGCAGGCGGTCACGGAGGCTTACGAGGCGATGGAGCGCCCGTACCACCTGGCGATGGCGCGTCACCGCTGGGCGGAGGCGCTGCTCGAGGACGGGGCGCAGAGCCGCGAGGCACGCGAGCGCGCCAACGAACTGCTGGCAGCGGCGTACACGGTCGCCCGGCGGCTCGGCGCGGAGCCGCTCCGCACCGAGATCGAGCAGCTCTCCATACGTGCCCGGCTGCCTGCCTCCCCGGCGGCGTCAGCGGGATCCAGGCGTTCCCCCGCACAGGCGGAGGAGCCCGCGGACACCTTCGGACTGACACAGCGTGAGCGCGACGTGCTCCGTCTCGTGGCCGCGGGGCGCAGCAACAGGCAGATAGCCGAGCAGCTGTTCATCTCGCCCAAGACGGCGAGCGTGCACGTCTCCAACATCCTGGCGAAGCTGGGCGTGGGCGGGCGCGGTGAGGCTGCGGCCATGGCTCACCGGCTGCGGCTGCTCACCGACGCGGACACACGCTCCGCCGCGGGCTGAGAGCCGCTCCGGGCCGGTAACCGCGCGGCGGGAGGGCCGTGCGCCGCAGGGTCAGAGAAGGTCCGGCGGACCGTCACCGCCGGAGTCGTCGCCGTCGGCCTCCTCTTCGAGCTTCGGCCGCGCGGGCAGGATCGCGTGCTGTTCCTGCAGCGCGATCACGATCTTGCCCGAGCCGAGGTCCACGGGGCCGCAGCCCGGCTCGTGGGTGCCCTCGACGACGTACGTGTGCTCCAGCCGCTGCTGCTCGTGCTGAGCGTGCTGCTGGCTCGGAAGGAAGATGTCGCCCGCGATGTCCATCACCGGCTCCCGTCGCCGTTCGGTTCGGTGCCTGCGTCCGCCGTCGTGTCCGTCTTCGTGGCCTGCTGTTCCCTCGGGCGGATCAGCACGTGCCCGGAGCTGAGGTCGATCGGGCCCTGCCCCGGATCGTTGCTGCCCTCTTCGACCCGTGTGTGCTCCCGCCGCCGGCGTTCGTCCTCCGTGTGCCTGCGGCCCGGGGAGAAGAGCTCCTCGATCAGGTTGAACATCGGCCCTCCGGCCCGGCGCCCGTCGCTGGGCGCCGCCTAGCTCACCTTCAGCTTCAGGATACGGTCATCGGGCCTTTCCGGGCTCCCGCGTCCGTCCGTCTCGCTCGTCATGAGCCACAGACCTCCGCTGCCGTCGGCGACGACGGTACGCAGCCGCCCGTACTTGCCCTCCAGGAACGCCTGCGGATCCGCCGCCGGGGCAGTGCCCTTCAGCGGGATGCGCCACAGCCGTTCGCCGCGCAGGCCCGCCATCCACACGGATCCCTTGACGATGGCGATGCCGCTGGGGGATGCGTCGGCCGTGCGCCACTGCTCGACCGGGTCGACGAAGCCGGACTTGCCGGCCCGTCCCTCGGCCTCGGGCCAGCCGTAGTTCCTGCCGGGGCGGATCAGGTTCAGCTCGTCCCACGTGTTCTGGCCGAACTCGCTCGCCCACAGCCGCTTGTCGGCGTCCCAGGCGATGCCCTGCACGTTGCGGTGGCCGTAGGTGTAGAAGAACGAGTCGCGCTCGGGGTTGCCCTGACCGGGCGGGTCGCCGTCGGGCGTCATGCGGAGGATCTTGCCGCCCAGGGACTTCTTGTTCTGCGCGAGCCCGCCCTGGCCCGACTCTCCCGTGCCCGCGTAGAGCATCTTGTCGGGGCCGAACGCGATGCGTCCGCCGTTGTGGATCTCGCCCTTGGGGATGCCCTTGAGGATCGTGTCGGGCGCTCCGAGCTGGTTGCCGCTGGGCTTCTTCGGGTCGTAGACCATGCGGACGATGCGGTTGTCGGACGCCGTCGTCAGATACGCGTAGACCAGCTTGGCGCTGTCCGGCGGCACGGCGATGCCGAGCAGGCCGCCCTCGCCGCTCGCCTGCACCCCCGGCACCGTGCCGACCGCGGTCTTCTTGCCGCTGCGTTCGTCGACGCGGAGGATCTTGCCGTCGTCCCGCTGCGAGACCAGCAGTCCGCCGCCGGGCAGCGGCGCCAGGCCCCAGGGCGACTTCAGCCGCGTGGTGATGGTGCGCTCCACCTTCACCGAGCCCTTCGCGGGCGCCGCCGAAGCCGTCGCGTTCGGCCCCGTCTCCGCGCTGGGCGTGCCCGACTCGGACTTCTCGGGCGCGGGTCCGCCGGAGTCGTCGGAGCAACCCGTGGTCACCAGCGCCAGGGCGACGAGCCCCGCCGCGGCGGCTCGTACGGACGGCAGATAGCGGCTTCGCACGGTCAGCGCCTCCCGGTGTCGGTTGTACTCCGGTCACAGTGTGAGCGGAGGACTCAGCACACCACATCCGTCACCACGACGGCGGGCACAGCGGAACTTCCCGTACGGATACGCGCACAGGGAGGAGCCCGGGGCTACTCCCAGGAGCCGCGTGCGGCGGGCAGCGCGCCCAGTTCGGCCATGTCGGCGGGCGTGAGCACCAGTTCCGCCGCCCGGCAGTTCTCCGCCAGGAGGCGCTCCTTCTTCGTGCCCGGCAGCGGAATCACCTGCCGGCCCTGCCCCAGCAGCCACGCGAGCGCCACCTGTGCGGGCGTCGCGTCGTCGTGCCGCTCCGCGATCCGGCGCAGACCCGCCACGACGGGCTGGTTGGCGGCCATCATCTCGGCGGTGAAGCGCGGGTGCCGGGCACGTACGTCGTCCCCCTCGAAGCCGCCGCCCGTGGTGAGGGTGCCGCTCAAGTAGCCGTTGCCGAGCGGCATCGCGGCCATGAAGCCCACCCCGTGCGAGACGCACCAGGGCAGCAGCGACTCCAGTGCCTCACGCGACCAGACGGCCAGCTCCGCCTGTACGCCGCTGACGGGGAAGACGCCCTGCACCCGTTCCAGCTGCCGGATCGTCGTGGCGTGTATCCCGGCGGCACCAGGGGTCTTGCTTTTCCTGTGGTCCGCCCGTGCGCCGACGGCGCAGAAGCCGAGCGCGCGGACCTTGCCCGCGGCGACCAGCTCGGACATGGCGCCCCAGGTCTCCTCGACGGGTACCTCCGGGTCGACGCGGTGCAGTTGGTAGAGATCGATGAAGTCCGTCTGCAGCCTCCGCAGCGACGCGTCACAGGCCCGTTTCACGTAGGAGGGGCGGCCGTTGGCGACGATGTGCTGCTCTCCCACCAGCAGCCCGCACTTGGTGGAGACGAACGCGTCGTGGCGGCGCTCCTTGAGGACGCGGCCGATCAGCAACTCGTTCGTGAACGGCCCGTACATGTCGGCCGTGTCCAGCAGCGTCATCCCGCGGTCGAGCGCGGCGTGGACCGTACGGACGGACTCCTCACCGTTCTGCTCGGAGGTCGAGTACGCCCAGCTCATCGGCATGCAGCCGAGGCCGATCGCACCCACTTCGAGTGCTGCCGCACCGATCGTCCTGCGCTCCACCTGGAACCGACTCCCCTCTGACCGCCCCCAAAACTAACGCCTGCTCACAACGGCGTCCGACGAGGGCGCGTGCGTCACCCGTACCGGACCTCTTCCGGCCGGGTGCCCGTCAGCAACTAGCCTCTGACCATGGCACCCTCACCGGCACCGCAGGAATCGGGGACACCGTCGGCGGCGCGAGCCGCCACAGACGTCTGGCTGCCCATTCCGCCCGCGCAGATCGAAGGACTCCCCGACGGCTTCACGTACCGCTTCTGGGACGGCGACGAGGACTTCCCCGCAGACCCGGCCCTCTGCTGCTTCTACGTCGTCCCGTACATGAAGGGGCAGGCCGTTGCCGTGCGCCCGCTGCGGGAGATGCCGGGGCTGCGCGTGGTGCAGACGCTCACGGCGGGGATAGACCATGTCGCCGCCGCCGTGCCGGACCTCCCCACCGGGACGCTGCTGTGCAACGCCCGCGGTGTGCACGACGCATCGACCGCCGAGCTGGCGCTCACGCTGACGCTGGCGGCGCTCCGCCGGGTTCCCACGTTCGTACGGGCGCAGGACGCCGAGGAGTGGAGCCCCGGGGTCTACGACGCGCTCGCCGACAAGTCCGTGCTCATCGTGGGCCACGGAGCGATCGGTTCGGCCGTCGAGGAGCGGCTCGTGCCCTTCGAGGTCGGAGAGGTGACTCGCGTGGCACGCACGGCGCGCGAGGCGCCGCGCGGCCCCGTGCACGCACTCGACAGCCTTCCCGCCCTCCTGCCGCACGCCGACGTGGTGATCCTCTGCACGCCGTTGACGGAGGAGACCCGGGGCCTGGCGGGCGCCGAGTTCCTCTCCCGGATGAAGGACGGCGCGCTGCTGGTCAACGTCGCACGCGGGGGAGTGGTGGACACCAAGTCACTCCTGGCCGAGGTGGAGTCGGGCCGGCTGCGCGCGGCGCTCGACGTCACCGACCCCGAGCCGCTGCCCGCCGGGCACCCGCTCTGGCATGCCCCGGGGGTGCTCATCACGCCACACGTCGGCGGTCCCACGACGGCCTTCCTGCCGCGCGCCAAGCGGCTGTTGCGCGATCAGCTGGGACGGTGGGCGCGGGGCGAGCCGCTGGAGCACACGGTGGCCGTCGCCGAGTGATCCCGGGGCGCCCGGAGTTGTCCCGAGGGCGCCCCAATAGGCCCGGAAAATACGCTCCGGAGGCGTACGAACGCTCGCAGTATCCACAACGTGCCTGGTCGTCACGTTCTGTATCGGCACTATGTCCCTCCGTGACTGTTCTGGTGTATCGTCCAAGAGGGGGCGAACCCGGACACGAGGGGGGCGACGGGCGAATGCGCGGTCAATGGACGAACTGCCGGTGGACGAAGCGTCATACACCACGAACACGCCGCCGTCGGCCGGTCCCGCAACAAGGGCGGAGGGCGGGCGTGCCCGCGTGCCTGTGCCGCGTCCGCGCGGCCCGGAGGTACGAGAAGCCTCCGTTCCACACGGGGACCCGATGACCGCCGGGGGCGCCGCCACGCGCCAGGGCATCGTGCGGGCCCCGGCCGGTGCGCCGGCATTCGCGCCGAGCGCCGGACCGGCGCTCACACCGCACACCGGTGAGCTCTCCGGCGGCGGAAGGCCAGCAGGAACACCGCGTGACGCGGCGACGCCCCGCGAGCCCGGCCCGCCGATGCGTGCGCGGGCGCTGGGTGTGCTGCCCCAGTTCCTGCTCGTCGTCCTCTGCGGCGGCTATGCGATCGGTGCGGCCATCGGCTGGGGATCCGGGCAGGTCTCACTCATCATGGGCGACTTCGGGCTGAGCGCCGCCGGACTGCTCGCCGCCGCCTCGTGCGTGCGGTATGCCCGTGCTCACCGGGACACTCAACTGGGCCCCGCATGGCTGCTGTTCGGCCTCTCGTCGATCATGGCGGCGGCGGGCAACGCGGTGTGGGGATGGTACGAGGTCGTGCTGCACCAGCCGGTGCCCCGTCCCTCGGCCGCCGACTTCTGCTTCCTTCTCTTCGCCCCGTTCGCCATCATCGGCCTGCTCGTGCTGGCCAAGAGGCCCGTCACGCGGGCCGGTTGGGTCTGCCTGGGGCTCGACTCGTGGCTCATCGGCGGTTCGCTGCTCACGATCTCCTGGTCCCTCGCGCTCGTCCACACGGCGTACTGGGAGGGCGACTCGGTGGCGCGTGCCGCGCTCAGTCTCGCCTACCCGCTGCTCGACATCGTGCTGGTGAGCATGGTGCTGGCGCTGCACTTCAGGCGGTCCGCTGCGCACCGTTCGGCGATCAACACGGCCATCGGCGCCCTCGCGCTGACCGTGCTGTGCGATGCGCTGTTCACGTCGCCGCTGCTCCGCGAGCACTACACGTCGGGGCAGTTGCTCGACGCCGGCTGGTTCGCGGGCTCGCTGCTGCTCGCGTACGCGCCGTGGGTCAAGGGCGAGCGGGAGTCCGCTCGGCGCGGCCCGGCCCCGAAGGCTGCCGCTGCCGGGGCAGCCGCACCGGTCGCCGATCGGGAGACCGCCCTGCACGGGGACAGCCCGAGCCGCCCGATCGCGGGCTCGCTGACGGCGCTCACCCCGTACCTGGCCGCCGCCGTCTGCACGCTGGGGATTCTCTACAACGCCGTCGCGGGGCGCGAGATCGACCGCGTTGTGCTCTTCACCGCCTGCACGGTCGTGCTCTCCCTCGTCGTGCGGCAGGGCATCATGCTGCTCGACAACATCAGCCTCACCCAGGAACTGGCCCAGAAGGAGAACCACTTCCGCTCGCTGGTCCAGGGGTCAAGCGACGTCATCATGATCGCTTCGCCCACGGGGATGCTGCGCTACGTCTCCCCCGCGGCGGCAGGCGTCTACGGGCGCGACGGCGACGCCCTCATCGGTTCCGAACTCGCCGCGCTGATCCACCCCGAGGACCTCGCGCGGGTGCTGCACGAGCTGCGCCGCTTCCTGGCGACGCCGCCCGATCAGGAGCCCTCGACGCGGATCGAGTGCCGCTTCCGGCACGGCCGCGGGCACTGGCTCAACGTCGAGTCGACGGTCAACCGCTACCGCAGCGGCCTCATCTTCAACAGCCGCGACGTGACCGAACGAGTGCGTCTTCAGGCGCAGTTGCAGCACAACGCGTCCCACGACCCGCTCACCGACCTGCCCAACCGGGCGCTGTTCACGGAGCGCGTGCGCAAGGCGCTGGTCGGCCGCCGCGGAGGTGACAGTGAGCACGCCGTGCTCTTCATCGACCTCGACGGCTTCAAGGCGGTCAACGACAGCATCGGCCACCAGGGCGGGGACGAGCTGCTCGTGGCGGCCGCCCGCAGGCTCCAGGAGTCGGTCAGGGCGGGCGACACGGCGGCCCGTCTCGGCGGCGACGAGTTCGCGGTGCTCATCCTCGGCGACGGCAACCCCAGCACGCATGCCGATGGCGAACGGGAACTGCGCATCCACGAGATCGCCGACCGTCTGCGGATGACCCTCTCCGAGCCCTACGACGTGGAGGGCCGTGAGGTCTGCGTCGCCGCGTCGATCGGTATCGCCTTCGCGCAGCCCGGCATCACTCCCACCACGCTGATGCGCAATGCGGACCTCGCGATGTACCGGGCCAAGCAGGCGGGCAAGGCGAGGGTCGAGCTGTACACGCCGCGGACGCAGGACGAGGCGGCGGGCACGCAGGCGACCGTCTCGCCCGACGGCACGGACCGTACAACCGTTGCCGTGCGCGAGGGCCAGGGAGCCGACGAGGCACCGAGGACGTCGGCTCCGGTTGCGGTGCCGCAGCGAGGCAGTGAGTTCACGCTGCTGCACCAGCCCGTCGTCGAACTGGCCGGGGGCAGGATCACGGCGGTCACGGCACATCCGCGCAGGCGTTCCGCCCAAGGGGTTCTGTTCACGCCGGCCGAGTTCCTCCGCGCGGGAGGCGGTGACGGAGCCGAGTCCGTCGGCGACGCGAACGGTGCCCATGTGCCGTGTGACCCGGTCCTGGCGGGTGCAGCGGCCGAGACGGGCCACACCCTGCTGGAAGAGGCCGTGAAGCAGACGGTGGCGCGGCACGGCGCGGGCTTCCCGGTGCCCGTATCCGTACGACTGCCCGTGGCATGTCTCACGGAGCCGGCCCGGCGCGGCCTCACGGTCGAGGACGTGCTGGGCCGCCAGGAGCTGCCGCCGGGGTCGCTCATCCTGGAGCTGACGGGCGCCGACGCCCGCGTCCCCCTGGACGAGCTGGAGTCGAGGCTGAGCGCGCTGCGCCGGCTCGGCGCGCTCGTCGCCCTGGACGGGTTCGGCAGCGGCCCGCTGGCGGTATCGGCACTGCGGCGGCTGCCCGTGGACATCGTGAGACTCGAACGCGACCTCGTCGAGGGCGTCGTCGACTCCACGCGGCAACGCAAGATCACCAAGGGGCTGCTGCGCATCGCGGGCGACCTCGGTCTGATGTCGGTCGCCGAGGGCGTCGACCTTCCCGAACAGGCAGCCAAGCTGCGGGAGATGGGCTGCACCCACGGCCAGGGCGCGGTCTTCGCCGGGCCGCTGGACGAGCACCGGTTACGTCACGCTCTGTCCCGGGGCGTACTGCCCCTGCCCGAGGACCGCACGCCCGCGCGCGGGGTTCCCGCGTGCGGGAGCCCGCCGGGCGCGGCGGGCGCGCCGACGGGCAGCAGGAGCGGGCGCACCTCCTCCAGTCGTGGCGGCGGCCGCTCCGTCGTGGTCGCCGGAGCCCTGCCCGTACGGTTGCAGGAGCGGCGGGAGAACATGCCTCCGTGGCTCGTCTCGGGGGACATGCGGGAGGAAGTGGAACCGGTCACACGTCCCCCCGCACCGTGCCCGCATGCTGAGACGCGCGTCCCACCCACTTGACACGGAAAGTGAGCCGGGGGAGGGTCTGTGCCATGCGCACCCGAATTCTCGTACTTGGAAAGCGCGTCGACTGACCGGGTCCTCATTTCCTGACCTGCGACCACAGCGGCGCGCTCCCCTCGCTTGCCTCACGGCACGAGGGGTTTTTTGTTGCATCAGACCCGGAGCGCAAGCTCCGCCTCCGAGCATCAACCGCACAAAACGAGCGTCAACCTCACTCTCGAGAAGAGATCACCGATGACCGAGCAGTCAACCGCGGCCCCGAAACCCCAGCCGCGGGCCCGCACCGTCGGACAGCAGAAGGCCGCGCCGGCCGCGATGACGGGCGCCCAGTCCCTCATTCGTGCTCTCGAGGAGGTCGGCGCCGACACCGTATTCGGCATTCCGGGTGGGGCGATTCTTCCGGCGTACGACCCGATGATGGACTCCGCCCGCGTGCGCCACGTCCTGGTGCGGCACGAGCAGGGCGCTGGGCACGCGGCCACCGGTTACGCCCAGGCCACCGGCAAGGTCGGTGTCTGCATGGCCACCTCGGGCCCCGGCGCGACCAACCTGGTAACCCCCCTCGCCGACGCGCACATGGACTCGGTGCCGCTGGTCGCCATCACCGGTCAGGTCGCTTCGGGTGCGATCGGGACGGACGCCTTCCAGGAAGCGGACATCTGCGGCATTTCGATGCCCGTCACCAAGCACAACTTCCTGGTCACCGATCCGGACGACATCCCGCGCACCATCGCCGAGGCCTTCCACATCGCCTCGACCGGCCGCCCCGGCCCGGTCGTGGTCGACATCGCCAAGGACGCCCTTCAGGGCCGCACGTTCTTCAACTGGCCGCCCACCTGCGACCTGCCCGGCTACCGCCCGGTGACCAAGCCGCACGCGAAGCAGATCCGCGAGGCGGCGAAGCTGATCGCGGAGGCCCGTCGGCCCGTGCTGTACGTGGGCGGCGGCGTCATGAAGGCCCAGGCGACCGGAGAGCTGAAGGTCCTCGCCGAGCTGACCAAGGCCCCGGTGACCACCACGCTGATGGCTCTGGGCTCCTTCCCCGACAGCCACCCGCAGCACCTGGGCATGCCCGGCATGCACGGCAGTGTGGCGGCCGTCACATCGCTGCAGAAGGCGGACCTGATCGTCGCGCTCGGCGCACGCTTCGACGACCGGGTCACCGGCAAGCTCGACTCCTTCGCGCCGCTGGCGAAGATCGTGCACGCCGACATCGACCCCGCCGAGATCGGCAAGAACCGCGCCGCCGACGTGCCGATCGTGGGTGACGCCCGCGAGGTGATCGCCGACCTGGTGGTGGCGGTGCAGGCCGAGCTTGGCGAGGCGCCCGCCGGCAGCGCCGCCGCGGCCGGATACGCGGACTGGTGGAAGCAGCTCGACCGCTGGCGGGAGACGTACCCGCTCGGGTACGACCTGCCCGACGACGGCAGCCTCTCCCCGCAGCAGGTCATCGAGCGCATCGGCGAACTGGCCCCGGACGACACCGTCTACGCGGCAGGGGTCGGCCAGCACCAGATGTGGGCCGCCCACTACATCGGCTACGAGCGGCCCGCGACCTGGCTCAATTCCGGCGGTCTGGGCACCATGGGCTACGCCGTCCCGGCCGCCCTGGGTGCGAAGGTCGGCAGGCCGCAGAGCACCGTGTGGGCGATCGACGGCGACGGCTGCTTCCAGATGACGAACCAGGAGCTGGCCACGGCCGCGCTCAACGGCGTGCCCATCAAGGTCGCGATCATCAACAACGGCGCGCTGGGCATGGTGCGCCAGTGGCAGACGCTCTTCTACAACCAGCGCTACTCCAACACGAAGCTGCACACCGGCTCCGGCGCGGAGGACGTGCAGCAGCCCAACAAGGGCACGCGCTGCCCCGACTTCGTGAAGCTGGCCGAGGCAATGGGCTGCGTCGGCATCCGCTGCGAGGACCCCGACGAGCTGGACTCGGTGATCGAGAAGGCCAACGCCGTCAACGACCGCCCCGTCGTCGTCGACTTCATCGTCCACGAGGACGCGATGGTCTGGCCGATGGTGGCCGCCGGCACGTCCAACGACGAGGTCATGGCGGCGCGTGGCGTCCGTCCCGACTTCGGCGACAGCGAAGAGTGAGCACGGAAGCCCAAGGACTCAAGGAAGCTTGAGAAGAAGGAAAGACAGATGTCCAAGCACACGCTCTCCGTCCTGGTGGAGAACACCCCAGGCATCCTCGCCAGGATCGCCTCGCTGTTCTCCCGCCGCGGCTTCAACATCGACTCGCTCGCCGTCGGCGTGACCGAGCATCCCGAGATCTCCCGCATCACGATCGTCGTGAACGTGGAGGACCTTCCGCTGGAGCAGGTCACCAAGCAGCTCAACAAACTCGTCAACGTTCTCAAGATCGTTGAGCTGGACCCGGCCTCGGCCGTCCAGCGTGAACTCGTTCTGGTGAAGGTCCGTGCGGACAACGAGGCCCGCTCCCAGATCATCGAGATCGTGTCGCTCTTCCGCGCCAAGACCGTGGATGTTTCGCCGGAGGCCGTCACCATCGAAGCCACCGGCAGCAGCGACAAGCTCGACGCCATGCTCAAGATGCTGGAGCCGTACGGCATCAAGGAGCTGGTGCAGTCAGGGACCATCGCCGTCGGGCGCGGCGCCCGCTCCATCACAGACCGGAGCCTGCGCGCGCTTGACCGGTCCGCGTAGGGTGTGCGCCCGCTCAGGGCGCACCCGGCACCGGTCGGTGACCCCTCACCGTGCGAGTCGCCCGGCCGTCGTAGGTTGGGCGGCGCGTCCCCTTCGAAAACCCCTTCAGAACCACCCCGGGGGAGTCCCCGGACCCCGAAAGAGGAGAATTCCCAAGTGGCCGAGCTGTTCTACGACGACGACGCCGACCTGTCCATCATCCAGGGCCGCAAGGTGGCGGTTCTCGGCTTCGGCAGCCAGGGCCACGCCCACGCGCTGTCCCTGCGCGACTCCGGGGTCGACGTGCGGGTGGGCCTGCACGAGGGCTCCAAGTCCCGCGCGAAGGCCGAGGAGCAGGGCCTGAAGGTCACCACGCCCGCGGAGGCCTCCGCCGAGGCCGACGTGATCATGATCCTGGTCCCGGACCCGATCCAGGCCAAGGTCTACCAGGAGTCCGTCGCCCCGAACCTCAAGGACGGCGACGCCATCTTCTTCGGCCACGGACTCAACATCCGCTACGACTTCATCAAGCCCCCGTCCAACATCGACGTGTGCATGGTCGCGCCGAAGGGCCCGGGCCACCTGGTACGCCGCCAGTTCGAGGAGGGCCGGGGCGTTCCCTGCATCGTCGCCGTCGAACAGGACGCGACGGGGCGGGCGTTCCAGCTCGCACTCTCCTACTCCAAGGGGATCGGCGGCACCCGCGCCGGCGTCATCAAGACGACCTTCACCGAGGAGACCGAGACGGACCTCTTCGGCGAGCAGGCCGTGCTGTGCGGCGGTACGTCGGCACTGGTCAAGGCGGGCTTCGAGACGCTGGTCGAGGCCGGTTACCAGCCGGAGATCGCCTACTTCGAGTGCCTCCACGAGCTGAAGCTGATCGTGGACCTCATGTACGAGGGCGGCCTGGAGAAGATGCGCTGGTCGGTCTCCGAGACCGCCGAGTGGGGCGACTACGTCAGCGGTCCGCGCATCATCAACGACCAGGTCAAGGCCGAGATGCGCAAGCTTCTCGACGACATCCAGGACGGCACCTTCGCCAACAAGTGGATGCAGGAGTACAACGCGGGCCTGCCCAAGTACAACGAGTACAAGAAGGCCGCCAACGACCACCTTCTGGAGAGCACGGGCCGCAAGCTGCGCGGGCTGATGAGCTGGGTCGACGAGGAGGCGTAAGCACGCCTCGCCGCGCCCGGCCAGGCAGGCCTGCGCGGCCGTGCGCCTGTCCGGTCCGTACCCCCGCAGTCCGGTGGGGGTACGGACCGGACGCATGTGCCTGGTCGCTCACGGGAGGACTGCATATCGATGGCCCGATCCGCTGTCCGTCACCTCTACCTCGCGCGTCATGGCGAAGCTTCGTCGGATGAGCGCGCGCTGACGGAAAGGGGGCGTCGTCAGGCCGTACTGCTCGGTGAGCGGCTTCGGCGAAGTCCCCTCGCCGTCATCCGTCATGGACCGCTCGCGCGAGCCGCGCAGACAGCGGGGCTGATCCGCGACCAGCTCGACGGCGTGCCCATGGAAGCTTCGGAAGCGGCCGGGGACTACGTTCCACACGTGCCCGAGCGGGACGAACTCCCTCCGGAATCGGCCGGCTTCCTGCTCGGACGGCTGGAGCAGATCCCGGCGGACGAGCGCGAGGCCGGCCCCGAGCAGGCACGGCAGGCGCTCGCGGCGTTCACCGGCCCGGCCGAGGGCGACGAACCCCGCCACGAGCTGGTCGTCACCCACACCTTCCTCATCGGCTGGCTCGTACGGGACGCCCTCGACGCACCGAAGTGGCGCTGGATGGGCCTCAACCACGCCAACGCGGCCCTGACCGTCATCCGGTACGCGCCCGGACGTCCCGCCTCGCTGCTCCACTTCAACGACACGGGCCACCTCCCACCGCAGCTCCGTGGCACGGGCCAGCCGCGTGAGATCGACGTCTGAGGTTCGGGGGCCGGAACGCGGGCCTCAGCGCCCGGGGGCCGGTACCCCGCTGATGAGCTCCACCAGCGCCGCCGGCGCCTTGTCCGGGGAGCCGGCGTCGTACGGCGGCTGCGGGTCGTACTCGATCATCAGCTGTACGGCCTGCGCGTGTTCGTCGCCCGCGATCTTGCCCGCGAGTGTGAGCCCCATGTCGATGCCGGCGGACACTCCGGCGGCTGTGACGTACTTGCCGTCGAACACCACGCGTTCACGCGACGGCTCGGCTCCGAATTCCCTCAGCCGCTCCAGTGTCGTCCAGTGGGACGTGGCCCGCCGACCGTCCAGCAGTCCCGCGGCCGCGAGCAGCAGCGAGCCGGTGCACACGGAGACCGTCCATGTGGAGGTCGCGTCGACCGCCCGCAGCCAGTCGAGCACCGTCTCGTTGCCCAGATCCGGTTCGGGGCCGCCGGGGACGATCACGATGTCCGGCCGGGTGACTTCGGACAGGGACTTCGCGGCCACCAGCGAGAGGCTCCGGTTGTCGTCCAGTACGGGACCTGCCTGTTCGGCGACGAAGACGGTCTCGGCGTCCGGCAGCGGGCCGAGCGTCTGATAGGGGCCCACGGCGTCGAGGACGGTGCAGTTGTCGTAGAGGAGAATCGCGATCTGCATGACTTCCCTTCCGGAGACGGGTTCATCGGTCGGAGTCCCGGGGCGGCCGGAACGTGCGCGAGACCCGGAACGAGCCGTGAGACAGGGCCCGTTCGGGCGTCGGTCAGGTTTCGTCGACGGCGAGTTGTTCGCGGCGTGCACCGCCTGATGGAGGCCGGAAGCGGCGCCGGTATTCGGCGGGTGCCGACCCCAGCACCCTCACGAAGGCCCGGCGCAGCGCCTCCGGAGTGCCGTATCCGCAGGCGCGCGCTATCTCCGCGACGCTGTCGTTGCTCTCCTCCAGCAGCCTGCGGGCCTGTTCCAGGCGTACGCGGTCCACGTAGCGGCCGGGCGTCACGCCGGTCTCGGCGAGAAAGGCTCGGGCGAAGTGCCGCGGCGAGAGGCGGGCGCGTTCGGCGAGTGACGCGACGGAGAGATCGCCGTCCGTGTGCTCACTGATCCACTGCTGGACTTCGCGCAGTGGCTCGCGCTGTGCGGTCTGTGCGGAGAGCTGGGTGCTGAACTGCGCCTGGTTTCCCGGACGGTGGAGGAAGACCACCAGGTGGCGCGCGACGTCGAGTGCGACGTCGCGGCCCAGATCCTCCTCGACGAGGGAGAGCGCGAGGTCGATGCCCGCCGTCACGCCGGCGGACGTCGAGACGTTCCCGTCGCGTATGTAGATGGGGCCCGGGTCGACCTCGGTGTCGGGGTGGAGGCGGGCGAGCGTGTGGCTGTACGCCCAGTGGGTCGTCGCCCGGCGGCCGCGCAGCAGCCCCGCCTCGGCGAGCAGCATCGCGCCGGTGCAGACGGAGACGAGCCGCCGGGCGGACGGCCCGTGTGCGCGGAGCCAGTCGATCAGACGAGGGTCGGGCGCACGGGTGCCCTGACCGCCCGGCACCAGGAGCGTGTCCGGTGCGGGTGCGTCGGTGAGCGCGAGGTCAGGGACGAGGGTGAGGCCGCTGAAGGTGCGGACAGGTCCGCCGTCGAGCGAGGCCGTGCGCAGGCGGTACGCGTCAGGGTCGCCGGCGGACAGGCAGGCGCCCGCGAAGACCTCGAAAGGGCCCGTCACGTCGAGGCTCTGCACGCCGTCGAAGACGACGATCAGCACGTCTCCGCCGCGTCTTCGGGGGTGCCTGGTCATGGACTCGATTCTTCAGGGCGCTCGCGATGTCAGCAATGACAAAGATCCCACCTTTTCTGCCATGGCAGCTGCCATCGAGCTGCCGTACGCGCGTACGAGCGGCACGGCCTTAGTCGCGGTTCGGACGGCCGTGCCTGGGGAGCATGCCTGGGGTGAGGCGGCCTCGGCGCCTTCCCCTGGACCCTGGCGGGTCCGGGGATACCCCTACGACGTCCTCCGGGAGAAGCTCATGACCGTCGCTGGCCGGCCCGCTCCGTCCTGGCAGCCGACCGATGACCGACTCGACGCGCTGGTCGCCGGGTTGAGCCTCGAGGAACGCGTGCGGGTGCTCACCGGTGAGACCAACTGGATGCTGTATCCGCTTCCTTCGGCCGGGCTTCGGGCACTCACCGTCTCGGACGGACCGATCGGTGTGCGCGGCAGGGGGCTCGCGCCCACGACGTCGGCGCAGATGCCCGCGCCCTCTGCTCTCGCCGCCACCTGGGACGAGTCGCTGGCAGGGGAGTTGGGCGCACTGATGGCCGGGGAGGCGCGCGCGAAGAGCGCGGACGTGGTCCTGGCGCCGGTGGTCAACCTTCAGCGGACGCCGCTGGCGGGACGCCATTTCGAGTGCTTCTCGGAGGATCCGCTGCTCAGCGGGCGCATGGCCGTCCCGTACGTCGCCGCGCTCCAGCAGGAGGGCGTGGGTGCGTGCATCAAGCACTTCGTCGCCAACGACTCGGAGACCCAACGCACGCTTTACACCTCGCGGTTGAGTGTCCGCGCGCTGCGCGAGGTGTATCTGGCGCCGTTCGAGCGGGTCGTCAAGGACGCCGGGGTATGGATGGTCATGGCCGCCTACAACGGGCTCGCCTGGGGTGAGGAGGCGCCGGCCACCGAGCACCGGAGGCTGCTGCGCGAACTGCTCAAGGAAGAATGGGAGTTCGACGGCGTCGTGGTCAGCGACTGGCTCGCGACGAAGAGCACCGCCGACTCCGCCCGCAACGGTCTCGACCTGGTGATGCCCGGCCCCGGCGGCCCCTGGGCCGACGGCCTGCTCGACGCCGTGCGCGCCGGTGAGGTGCCCGAGGAGGACATCGACGACAAGGTGCGCCGCATCCTCCGTCTCGCGGCCCGCGTGGGTGCCCTGTCGGATCCCTCGGAGGCGGACGGCCAGGACCCGGACGGCGGCGGCCCGGCCCCGCAGGAGGAGGCCTCCGGTCACCAGCTCGCCACCGCGTCCTTGCTGCGGCGGACCGCCGCCCGCGCCACCGTCGTCCTGCGCAACGAGGACGATCTGCTTCCCCTGCCGCGGGACACCTCCCGGATAGCGCTGATCGGGGCCAACGCCCTCGCCCCGTTCGTCCAGGGCGGCGGCAGCGCGAGCGTCACCCCGCCCTACGTGAGCGCCCCGCTGGACGCCTTGCGAGCGGCGTTCCCGTCGGCCGTGGTCACCGCCCACCGCGGCGGCCGCACGATGCGCCACGCGCCGCTCGCCGACGCGGCCGTCCTGCAGGGCGACGGCGTCGAGCTGAGCGTGCACGACGCCGACGGACGGGAGCTGTCGGCCCTGACCCGTCCCGCGCCCTGGGACGGTGCGCTGCGCGCGCTGCCCGAGGGAGCGGTGTCCGTACGGGCCGAAGCGAGGCTGCGGCTCGACGAGCCCGGCGAGCATCTGCTGGAGATCGCCCCCGTCGGCGCGCACCGCATCGAGATCGACGGGGAGCTGCTCAGCGAGAGCACCCACAGGGTCGCCGAGGAGGTCCTGCTCGACGCCTCCGCCGGACATCCGGAGGGCCGCGTGCGCCGCGTCACCGTGGGAGACCAGGCCCTGGAGGTGACGGTCTCAGCGACGGTGCAGGTCGTCGAGGTCACCGGGTTCGGCCGCTTCGCGCGCCTGGAGCTGCGCCATCTGCCGCCGGAGCCCGGCACGGGCGAGGAGATCGCGGAGGCCGTACGAGCGGCCCGCGAGGCGGACGCAGCGGTCGTGGTCGTGGGCACCAACCCCGAGTCGGAGTCCGAGGGCTGGGACCGTGCCGACCTCGGACTCCCGGGCCGCCAGCACGAGTTGGTGCGCCGCGTCGCCGAGGCAAATCCCCGTACGGTCGTCGTCGTCAACGCGGGCGCGCCGGTTCTGCTGCCCTGGCTCGACGACGTCCCGGCGGTGCTGTGGTGGTGGCTGCCCGGACAAGAGGCGGGGGGCTCCCTCGCCGATGTACTGACCGGCGTGTGCGAACCGTCCGGGCGTCTGCCCTGGACGCTTCCCGCCGACGCGGGCGACGTGCCCGTTCCGGACGGCATCCCCATCGACGGCGTGATCGACTACACCGAGGACCTCGACGTGGGCCACCGTGGCTGGGACCGCCTCGGGCGCCGGCCCGCGCGTGACTTCGGCTACGGGCTGGGCTACTCGGACTGGTCCTACGGCGAGCCGTCCGCCGGGCACTGGCGCGAAGGGCAGCCGGTGGAGGTGACGGTGCCCGTGCGCAACACCGGCCGGCGCCCCTCCCGTGAGGTCGTGCAGGTCTATGTGGAGCCCCCGAGCGGGGAGGGGCATCCGCACCGGCCGCTGCGCTGGCTCGCCGGCTTCACCGTCGTCGCGGCGGGTCCCGGTGAGACCGTACGGGCCACCGTCGCCGTCGAGCCGCGCGCCTTCGAAGTGTGGGACGAGGACACGCACTCCTGGCACACCCCGGCAGGGGAGTACCGCCTCCTGGCGGCGCACTCCAGCCGTGACGTGCGAGGCGAGGCCGCCGTGTCCGCCGGCACGGACGCCCACCCCGGGCACTGAGGACCCGGACCGGCGCCGGGCACTGAGGACCCGGACCGGCAGGGATGCCGGTCCGTGGTCGGTCGTTTACGGGGAGGGGCAGCCCGCACCGCATCCACGTAGCTACACTGCACGGGCAAGCCGAGCGCGCCACAGGCTCACAGCGTCGTGCGTCTGCCCTGCGCCGCCGCCCGCGGGGACGACCCCCTCCACCGACTACGGTCGCCGGGACGCGGCCGTAGTTCCCCGCCGCTGCTCGCAGCGAGGATGACCCTCCCCCTGGGCCTCCGGCCTGGGAGGTACCCCCGAACTGGAGACCACGTGAGCAAGCCCGTAGTACTGATCGCCGAAGAGCTCTCGCCCGCCACCGTCGACGCCCTGGGCCCGGACTTCGAGATCCGGAACTGCAACGGCGCCGACCGGGACGAACTCCTCACCGCCATCGCCGACGTGGACGCGATCCTCGTCCGCTCCGCGACGAAGGTCGACGCCGAGGCGGTGGCGGCCGCACGGAAACTCAAGGTCGTCGCCCGCGCGGGCGTCGGGCTGGACAATGTCGACGTCCCGGCCGCAACCAAGGCCGGCGTGATGGTGGTGAACGCACCCACCTCCAACATCGTCACCGCCGCCGAACTCGCCTGCGGTCTGCTGATCGCCAGTGCCCGCAACATCCCGCAGGCCAACACGGCGCTGAAGAACGGCGAGTGGAAGCGCAGCAAGTACACCGGCGTGGAGCTGAGCGAGAAGACCCTCGGCGTCGTCGGTCTCGGCCGCATCGGCGTGCTCGTGGCGCAACGGATGTCGGCGTTCGGGATGAAGGTCGTCGCCTACGACCCGTTCGTGCAGCCCGCGCGGGCCGCGCAGATGGGCGTCAAGCTGCTCTCCCTGGACGAGCTGCTGGAGGTCTCGGACTTCATCACCGTCCACCTGCCCAAGACGCCCGAGACGCTGGGTCTGATCGGCGACGACGCACTGCACAAGGTCAAGCCGAGCGTCCGCGTCGTCAACGCCGCCCGCGGCGGAATCGTCGACGAGGCGGCGCTGGCCTCCGCGCTCAAGGAGGGCCGCGTCGCCGGTGCGGGTCTGGACGTCTACGCCAGCGAGCCCTGCACCGACTCGCCGCTCTTCGAGTTCGACCAGGTCGTGTGCACGCCGCACCTGGGTGCCTCCACTGGCGAGGCGCAGGAGAAGGCGGGCATCGCGGTCGCCAAGTCGGTGCGTCTGGCGCTGGCGGGCGAGCTCGTTCCCGACGCCGTCAACGTCCAGGGCGGAGTCATCGCCGAGGACGTCCGGCCCGCGCTGCCGCTGGCCGAGGGCCTCGGCCGGATCTTCACCGCGCTCGCGGGAGAGGTCGCCGTGCGGCTGGATGTGGAGGTGTACGGCGAGATCACGCAGCACGATGTGAAGGTGCTCGAACTCTCCGCGCTCAAGGGCGTCTTCGAGGACGTCGTCGACGACACGGTCAGCTACGTCAACGCGCCGCTCTTCGCGCAGGAGCGCGGCGTCGAGGTGCGGCTGACGACCTCCAGCGAGTCCGCGGATCACCGCAACATGGTGACGGTGCGGGGCACCCTCAGCAGCGGCGAGGAGGTCTCGGTCTCCGGCACGCTGACCGGGCCCAAGCACCTGCAGAAGATCGTCGCCGTCGGCGAGCACGACGTGGACCTGCCGCTGGCCGAGCACCTGGCCTTCTTCCGGTACACCGACCGTCCCGGCATGGTCGGCACCGTCGGCCGGATCCTCGGTGAGGCCGGCATCAACATCGCCGGCATGCAGGTCGGCCGCGCCACCGCGGGCGGCGAGGCGCTGGTGGCGCTGACCGTCGACGACAACATCCCGGCTCCCGTACTCGCCGAGATCAAGGGCGAGATCGGGGCGACGTCCGCGCGAAGCGTCGATCTCTCCGACTGACCCGGGAGCGGGACAGCACACCGGGGCGCGCCCGGGCCGTGAGGACACGGCCCGGGCGCACGCCTGTTCAGGGGGCTGCGGGACGGACCGTACACAACCGAAAGGCAGGGCACAGGACATGACTGGGGCTACACCCAGGGCCGAGGGTGGGGGTCCCCCCAGGCCCGCCAGGGCCGAGGGGGCCGAACGGACCGAGCCCCCACTGACCGGGGGAGAGCGCGAGACCCTGCGGGCCTTCCTCGAATTCCACCGCGAGACCCTTGCCATGAAATGCGCGGGGCTGAGCGACGAACAGCTGCGGCTCGCCTCGTCACCGCCGTCAACTCTCTCGCTGCTCGGCCTGGTGCGGCACATGGCGGAGGTCGAACGCGCCTGGTTCCGGCGGGCCATGAACGGCGAGGACATCCCGCTGGTGTGGTCCGACGACGGCGACTTCCAGGTGGCCTACGACGCCAGCCGGTCCACATGGGCCGATGCGTTCGACGCCTGGCAGGCGGAGGTCGGGCACGCGCGCCGCATCGAGAAGGAGGCGGAGTCCCTGGACGTCACCGGCTACCAGGCCCGTTGGGGCAAGGAGGTCTCGCTGCGGCTGGTGATGCTGCACCTCATCCACGAATACGCACGCCACAACGGGCATGCCGACTTCCTCCGCGAGGCCATCGACGGCACCACGGGAGCCTGACCGGTACCACGGGAGCCTGATCCGGTCGTCAGCCGGGGGTGAGCGTCCACACATACGGCGTCACGGTCGTCACGGCGCGGAAGCCCAGCCGGCGCAGGATCGGCAGAGTGTCGTCCGAGGCGTCGACCTGCAGATACGGCACGCGGCGCGCGGCCGCGATCCGGGCGCGCTCGGTGACAAGCGCCCGGTAGACGCCCCGCCCGGGCGGACCGGGGTGGCTCGCCGCCGGCGTGTGGGAGATCAACCGTGCTTGCGTGCCGTCAGGGCCATGACGATCGGGGTGGGGGCGCCGTGCTCGGCGAACCGTTCGAGTGCCAGTCCCGCGTCGAGGAAGGCGTGGAGGAGACCCGGCAGCGGAAGGTGTGTGGCCCCGACCTTGTCGCGTACGCCCTGGTCGGTCCAGGAAGCCTTCGTCCAGGCGCCGTCGAGATAGCCAGGGCGGACCACGATCGCCTCGGGGTCCGCGCGGTCGGCGAACGCCCCGCAGAAGCAGGGGTGGACGCCGATGTGCACGAACAGTCCACCGGGCCGGAGGACGCGAGTTGCTTCGCGCAGCACCGCCGGATAGTGCGGCATGTCCGTGTGCACCATGACGGCGACGGCGGCCGGGACGGAGTTGTCGCGGACCGGCAGCCTCGCGGCGTCCGCCTGCGCGACCGGCAGCCGGTTGCGGGCGTGGTCGAGCATCCCTCGCGACAGGTCCACGCCGATCGGCGCCCAGCCCAGGTCGCGGAGTGCGGCAGCGTGGACACCCGTGCCGCAGCCGATCTCCAGGCACGTACCGCTGCCCGTCCCGAGAAGGTCCCCGAGCAGGCGGCTCAGGCTGCGGGGGTTTCCGTCCGAGGTCTCGGCATCCTGCCCGCCCAGGAAATCCTGCTCGTACCATTCGGCGATCTGGTCATATGCCGCTGCTGACATGACTTCCCCCCTCCGTTCCTCCGCCGCGCGACCCCTTGGCGACCGGCTCCCCGGGGCCCGCAGCTGTCGTTGCTTCATCACCTGCCCACGCGTCGGCCTCCGGCTCCGATTTCCTCCCCCGGCGGAACCGGTTTCTCTGAGCGCTGGCCGCTCCAACGCGATCCGACCAGGCCCGAGGCGTCGGGAAGTCAACTACTCGCGGATCAGGACACCTTGGCGCGGAACTCCACGCATCCGCCGTCCGACTCCATGAAGGAACGAGAGTTTCCCGGCGTCTTGGAGGGATGATCAACATGACGGGTGTGAACGGTCTGGAGCCGGTGGTCGCACTCTGCGGTCAATGCAACTGCGGTTGTCCGCAGTTGTTCGTGGATTCTTCTGCTCCCGTCGAGCGCCGGGTGCTGCTCACCGACGACTTCGGGCAGCAGGTGCAGATGAGCGCCGACCAGTTCTCCTCGCTTGTCGAGGAGGCGAAGGCCGGCCGCCTGGACGGGCTCGGCATGAGTTAGCGCGTGCTCGCGTGGCCTACCTCGTCACCGGCCCCGCATCCGCAGTGAAGCCCGGGTCGTCGATCCGGCAACGAGGCTCCTTGTTCGGCGGGCTCAGGCTCGCCGAACGGGGAGAGACGCGCGTGCTGTCCGGGGCGCCGCTCGTCGACGTGGCCGGACCGCCAGGACTCGCTCGAAAGTGGCCACGTGAGGTGCTTCACACAGCCATGTGTGGAGCGGACGGGAACCCCCTCGTCCCTCGGTCCGACTACCTCCCTGCACCCCGCCCTTCGGGGACCGATGGCAGCAGGGAGAGGACACCATGGTGACCAGCACGGCCACATCGCCGCAGGTGGAGGAGCTGCCTTCCGATGCCCCGGCAACCGGACCCACCGGTACGCGGGCGGGGTTGCGAGCGCTGCTGCTGCGCCTGCACTTCTACGCCGGTGTCTTCATCGCTCCGTTCCTGCTCGTCGCGGCTGTCACCGGTCTCCTCTACACGGCGACTCCGCAGCTGGAGAGGACGCTCTACCAGCACGAGTTGAAGGTGACCCCGCGAGGTGAACCGGATCGGCTGGCGGCTCAGGTGGCAGCCGCGAAGAAGGCCGTGCCGGACGGCACCCTCGTTTCGGTCACGACAGGGCCGGATCCCGAGGACAGCACCCGGGTCGTCTTCGAGGAGCCCGGGCTGAAGGAGGGGTACACGCGGACTGCCTTCGTCGATCCCTACGACCACTCGGTGCTCGGCACGCTGGAGACCTTCGGGCAGTGGCTCCCGGTCCGCGCCTGGTTCGACGATCTGCACCGCAATCTCCACCTGGGCGAGTTCGGCCGGAACTACAGCGAGATCGCGGCGAGTTGGCTGTGGGTCGAGGTCGGTGGCGGGCTGGTGCTGTGGATCGGGATGCGCCGTTCACGCCGGAGGCTGCGCCGCACCCTGCTGCCGGAGCAGTCGGCACCTGCCGGGCGGCGGCGGGTGAGGTCCTGGCACGGCGCGGTCGGGCTGTGGGCGGCCGCCGGCCTGCTGGGTCTGGCTGCGACGGGTCTGACCTGGTCCGCGTACGCGGGGGCCAACATCACGCAGCTGCGGGAGCAGTTGAACAGCCCCACGCCGGAGGTCGCGGCCACCGCTCCGCACGCTGAGGACCCCGGGAAGGCGGACGGCCGGGACATCGGCTTCGACGGTGCTGTCAGTGCGGCGCGGGAGGCAGGACTCGGCGGCGTTCTGGACATCACGCCCCCTGCTGACAGCGGCAGCGGATATGTCGTGAAGGAGAACACGCGCTCCTGGCCCGAACGGCAGGACTCCGTCGCGGTCGCGCCGGACTCCGGCGAGATCACCGCGACCCTCCGCTTCGACGGCTACCCCCTGCTGGCGAAGCTGTCCCGCTGGGGCGTCGACGCACACATGGGCCTGCTGTTCGGCCTGATCAACCAGATCGTGCTGGCGCTGCTGGCCCTCGCGCTGATCGCGATGATCCTCTGGGGATACCGGATGTGGTGGCTGCGAAGGCCGACGCGAGGATCCGGCAGCGGACGGCTGCAACGGCCCGGACGGGCTCCCGCGCGAGGGGCCTGGCGCCGCATCCCCGGTCGGGTACTGGCTCCGGCCGCCGTCGTGACGGCGCTGGCTGCCTACTGGCTCCCGTGGTTCGGCATCCCCCTTCTGCTGTTCATGGTCCTGGATCTGCTGGCGGGCAGGGTGCGCCGGAACCGTCAGCCGAAGGAGGTGGGCGTGTGATCGCCGCGCCCGGCCTGCGCTGGATACTCACCGCCGCACTGGCGCTGCTGGCGCTCTACGCACTGTGGCGGGCTGTCCGGTCTCCTCGGCCCGCCGCCGGTCTCTCGCACCTGCTGCACGCCACCATGGCGGTGGCCATGGCCGTGATGTGCTGGCCGTCGGGCATGGACGTACCAGCCATCCCACAGGTGGTCTTCTTCGGCGCCGCGGCGCTCTGGTACCCGGTGGCGGCCGCCGCAGCGGGGCAGAAGAGCACCGGCCCCTCCCGTTCTCAGAAGGTTCTTGCCGCGTTGCCGCACACCGCGGTCATGGCAGGGATGGCCTGGATGCTCCACGCGATGAACAACTCGATGGGCGGTGCCCACCAGGCATCCGGTGCCATGGGGCACGGAGCGGCGGGTGGCCATCACGCCGCGGCGCCGACCGAATTGGCAGCGATGTCGTTGCGCGGCCCGACCCAGCAGACCGTGGCCTGGATCCTGGCCGCAGCCTTCCTGGCCCTTGCCCTGTGGTGGCTGGCCCGGGGGTTCGACGCGGCACGCACGACAGCGCCCGGCCCGGAAGGTCCGGCACAGGTCGGCGGGGCGCAGCAAGTACCCGGGGATCTTCTGTGCCACGGCACGATGGCGCTGCTGATGGCCGTCATGTTCGTACTCCTCGGCTGACGTGGCGGGGCGGGATGTGAGGGGTCCCGGCCCCGCCACGTCGTCACGCATCGGGCTCACAGTTCCTGTCCGGAAGTGAGCGGTTTTCGGCCTCCCGTTCTCGGCCCGCTGACCAGGTGCGACGATGAGCGGACCATGCAAGCGGGAAGCGTCCTCAGAGTGCTGCGCGCCGGAGTGTTCGCGGCTGTCTGCGTGATGTTTGCGGCTTTGGGGCATGCGATGACGTCCGGCCAGGCGGTGCCCGGCTGGATGCTCGCCGTCGGCTGGGCCGGTACCGCAGGCGTCGCCTGGTTCCTGACCGGTCGGGAGCGCGGTCCGCTGCTGGTCGGCGCTCTGACGGTTGTCACGCAGATCTTCCTGCACCAGGCGTTCTCGCTGGGCCAGGCCATGACGCCTCCGGCAGCCGCTCCGTCCGGCGCCGGCCACGGTGCCGATCATCCGGCCGGACATGCCGCATCCCACGGAACGGGCGGGTCGATGTCCGGTCACGCTCACGGCACGCAGATGCATCAGGGGATGACGGGACATGCGCCGGCGGGAGCCGAAGGGTCCGGGGCGGACGCCTCGGGCGCGCTCCACGGCGGACATGCCGACTCCGCGGGAATGCTCGCCGCCCACCTCCTTGTGGCGCTGCTCAGCGCCTGGTGGATGTGGGGCGGCGAACGGGCCGTCTTCCGGCTTCTGCGGGCGGCGTCCGCGAGGCTGTTCGCGCCGCTCGTCCTCGCTCCCGCTCCGTCCCTGCCGGCCCTCCTTCCCATACTGCGTCCCGAGCGGTGGGGACACGAGCGTGCGCCGCTGCAACTGTTCCTGAGCCACGTCATCTGGCTGAGAGGTCCGCCGGCTGGCCTGGCTGTCTGACGACAGCACGGCCGAAAGCCCCTGCCGGCGCCCCCCAAGTGGGTACCGGCGCACCGGGACCGTTCACCGGCTCGCCGCACGCCGGCAGCCGGATCACTCGAAGGACCTCAGATGATGACCCCTGCGCGTACGCGGGCGCCCGGACAACCCGGCGCCCCGCCGGACACAACGCCGAAACCCATCGGCTCAGCAGGCCTGTCGGCCCGAACTCCCCGAAGCAGGAGCGGGATCGTCGGAGCTCTCTCCGGGCGAGCCCGGATCGGGAGCCTGCCCTACGGAATCTGCGCCGCCCGCGACCTCGTCGGCGACGGCACCGTGCAGACGGAGCGCCTTGGCCTCCCACGCACGGCAGTCGGCGCATCCCGCGAGGTGCTCCTGCAACCGCCGCTCGGTGACGCCTGGAGGCAGATCCTCCTCGTCGAGCCGGGCGGAGAGCGCGGTGCGGGCACGGGAGCAGAGCATGCCTTCATCCTCCCCGATCCG
This sequence comes from Streptomyces sp. TAA486, assembly GCF_000426165.1. Classification (NCBI taxonomy): domain Bacteria; kingdom Bacillati; phylum Actinomycetota; class Actinomycetes; order Kitasatosporales; family Streptomycetaceae; genus Streptomyces; species Streptomyces sp. TAA486. The sequence goes on from NZ_AUEV01000006.1 coordinate 218,865, forward strand.
CACCGGCGGTGGAGTGGGGAGCCTCACGATGGCTGACGACACGGAAGCGACGGCATGGGCGTTGGCCGCCCGCGCCGGAGACGAAGAGGCCGCGCACCAGTTCGTCCGGGCCACGCAGCTCGATGTGCGCCGGTTCGTGACGCACCTCAGCGGCGACGCACAGGCGGCGGACGATCTGGTCCAGGAGACCTATCTCCGCGCGCTGCGGAGTCTGCCGGGGTTCGAGGGCAGGTCCTCGGCCCGCACGTGGTTGCTCACCATCGCCCGGCGAGCGGTGGCCGACCGTATCCGCGCCAGCTCGTGCCGGCCCCGGCTCACGGGATCGGACGACTGGGAGGCGGCGCTGGAGAAGGCGCAGCCGCGCGGTCTGCCGGGGTTCGAGGAGGGAGTGGCGCTGAGCGAACTGCTGGCCGTGATCGATGGTCAGCGACGCGAGGCGTTCGTCCTCACCCAGCTCCTCGGACTGTCCTACGCCCAGGCGGCAGCGGTGATCGGCTGCCCGTTGGGAACGGTGCGCTCCCGGGTCGCCCGGGCGCGCGAAAGCCTGATCGCCTTGCTGGACGAGGCGGAGCAGGACCTCCCGGCGGGCGATGACACCGCCACGACCCGCGCCCGCGAGTACGCGGAACCGAGTGACCGTCAGGTTGCCCTGGCGGGATCGGCCGCTTGACGGGAAGGCGGCGGCCCTTGAACGCGTGATGCGCTCAGGGGCCGCCGCCTCTGCTCTCCAGGCCGTGGATCCGGCCGGTCAGCGCACCTCTCCGGGCCGGACGGCGACGGCCCGCACAGTGACAGGCCGCAGGTCTTCGAAGTGGAGCGTGAAGCGGACGCGTTCGCCTGCCTTGATCTTCGGTGCAGGCGTGACCATGACGTTCAGGGCGTACGGCGACATGCGCAGGGTGCTGTGCGGGCTCACCGAGATGTAGGGCACCATCCTCATGCTCCGGGCGCCCCCGCTCGTGGTGACGTTCCGGCTCAGCATGGTCCGGTTCCCCTGCGCCGCGGTGACACTGGTCAGTCGTTCGCTCACGTCACCGGTGTTGCGGATGGTGAAGAAGGCCGATGTGGCGCCTTCCTGCAGCGGTGTGAAGATGCGGCCCTGCGAGACCTCAAGTCCGCGTGGCTGTCCGGCGTTTCCTGCGGTTGTCCACGCCGTGAGAGCCGTCAGAGCAGCGAGGCAGGTCGCGATCGGAACGACGGCTGCCCGCAGCGGTCCGATGAGGGCGCGTGCGGCTCCGGTACGGGCAGGTGCGTTCATGCCGTCTCCTGGAAGCCGGTCTTGAGCGGGGACGCCGTGTGAGCGTGGCCCCTCGTGGGCGCGGGGCTCCAGGTCCGCAGCCGAAGGCTGTTGCCGACGACGAGGAGCGAACTCGCGGACATGGCGGCCGCGGCGAACATCGGGTTGAGCAGGCCGACGGCAGCCAGCGGCACGGTGACGAGGTTGTAGCCGAAGGCCCACAGCAGGTTCATGCGGATGGTGCCGAGGGTCTGCCGCGCCAAGTGCACCGCGTCCGGGAGCGATTGGATGTCCTCGCGGGTCAAGGTGATGTCGGCGGCGCCGATCGCGGCGTCCGCACCGCCGCTCATGGCGATGCCCAGATCCGCCTCTGCGAGTGCCGCGGCGTCGTTGACGCCGTCCCCGACCACGGCGACCCGGCTTCCGTCCTCCTTCAGCTTTCTCACGAGCGCCGCCTTGTCCTCCGGCCGGACTCCCGCGTGGACGTCGGTGATGCCCAACTGCCCGGCGGCGGCACGCGCTGTGGCTTCGGCATCCCCCGTCGCCATGACCGGGTCGAGTCCGAGACGGCGCAGACGGTCCACGGCGCGGTAGGCGTCGCTGCGCAGTGCGTCCGCGAGTCGGATGACGCTGTCGGGAACGCCGTCGACCGTGACGAGCACAGCGGTCCGGCCCTCCTCGTCCGCTGCTCGCACGGCGTCACGGAGCGGACCGGGCAGGCCGTCCTCGTCGGCGGGTTGGCCCACCTTCACCAGGTGGCCCTCGACGTCGGCCTGGACACCTTGGCCCGGTACGTCCCTGAAGTCCTTTGCACGGGCCAGGGGTTGTGCCTGCTCCAGGCTCACTGCGTACGCGGTGATCGCAGTTGCCAGTGGATGTGCCGAGGCTCGTTCGACGGAGGCTGCCAGGCGGAGGGACTTCACGGTGTCGCCGTCGTCGGTCGTGGTGACGCCGAGGACACTCATGCGTCCGGTGGTGAGCGTGCCTGTCTTGTCGAGCACCACGGTGTCGATGCGGCGCAGTGCCTCAAGAGCCCGTGGACCCCTGACCAGGATGCCCAGTTGTGCACCGCGGCCGGTGGCGGCCAGCAGGGCCGTCGGCGTCGCCAGACCCAGCGCGCACGGACAGGCCACGACGAGCACGGCAACTGCTGCCGTGATGGCGGACTGAGCTGCGGCGCCGGCCCCGAGCCAGAAGCCGAGGACGGTGACGGAAACCGTCAGCACCGCGGGGACGAAGACGGACGCGACGGAGTCGGCCAGACGCTGCACCGTCGTCTTACCGGTCTGCGCCTCCTCCACCAGGCTTGTGATGCGGGCGAGTTGGGTGTCGGCCCCGACGACGCTCGCACGTACCTGAAGCAGACCACCGGAGTTGAGGGCCCCGCCGACGACCGGGGCGCCGGGTCCCGCCTCGACGGGGCGGCTCTCCCCGGTGATCAGGGAGAGATCCAGGGCCGAGTTGCCTTCGACGACAGTGCCGTCGGTGGCCACCCGCTCCCCGGGCTTGACCAGGAAGTGGTCGCCGACCTGCAGTTCGCCGATCGGGATGCGCCGCTCGTCACCGTCCACGTCCACGAGTACGTCCTTGGCGGCGAGTTCCGCGAGCGAGCTCAGGGCCGATCCGGTGCGGCGCCTGGCCCTGCTCTCCAGCATGCGGCCGGTGAGGACGAACAGCGGTACGGCGACGGCCGCTTCGAGATAGATGTGGGCGGTGCCGCCGGGAGAGGGGAGCAGCGAGAAGGGCATCGTCATGCCCGGCACGCCTGCCCCGCCGCCGAAGAGGGCGTAGCAGGACCACGAGAAGGAGGCGACGACTCCGAGGGAGACGAGCGTGTCCATGGTGGCCTCGCCGTGCCCCAGACCGCGCAGGGCACGCCGATGGAAGGGCCAGGCGCTCCACGTGGCGACAGGCGCCGCCAGGGTCAGGCACAGCCACTGCCAGTTGCGGAACTGCCAGGAGGGAACCATCGACAGCGCCAGGACAGGCACGGACAGCACGAGCGTGACCATCAGCCGGTTCCACGCCTGCTCTCTCGTCTCGTCACCCGGAGCGGAAAGGGCCGGGGCAGCGGCCCCGGACGAGTTGCCGGCGGTCGGCGGCGGAGCCGGCTGCGGCAGGCTCGCGGTGAATCCGGCCCCCTCCACCGTGGCGATCAGCCTCTCCAGGGGGAGCGCGGCGGGGTGGGCCACCCGGGCCCGGCCGGTGGCGAGGTTGACCGTCGCCGAGACCCCCTCCAGCCGATTGAGCTTCTTCTCGACCCGTCCCACGCACGCCGCGCACGTCATCCCTCCGACGACGAGCACGCTGTCGACGGGAGGGGACTGGTGGGAAGTGGCGTCGTCGGCCTTGGGCGTGGGCTCCTGGGGCGAAGCCGCGCCGGGCCTGTCGTCAGTCACCGTCCCGCCTCCTGCTGGGCGGGGATCCTCAGACCATGGGTGCCGCGCATCTCTCCGTGCTCACCGGTCTTCGAACCGTCGCTGTCACCGTGAATCGGCCGCATGCCCGGGGCCACCGGCCCGGCGAAGGTGCCGACCGCGTACGAGAGCGTGAACACAGCCGCAAGCAGCAGGACGAACCCGGCCACGGACGGTGCCGGCAGCCACCGCCGGAAACGTGCGGCCGGCCGCCGGTCTTCGTCGGAGGCGAGGTCGGTCATGGGCGCTCCCTTGGTCGGTGAACGACGTCGGGACGCAGTTGCCGGTTCCTCCCCCGGCGGCTTTGCCGCGAGCCCTATGTGTTCCCTCAACGTGTCGGGCGCGAGGAGCGGGTAGTTCCAGACGGCTCGTGTGGCCTGGGTCACCTCATGAGGCCCCGCAGTCGAGGAGCGCCAGCGAGGACGCCCGGACCACCTGGTGCCGGCCGCCGATCGCCGCGCGGTTCGGCCTCGGCCCGTCGGCCGGCCGTTCCACGCCATGCTGCGACATGGAACGATCGGGCCATGCCCGATTTCGTGACGCCGGAGCAGATTGCCCGACGCACCTCCGCAGCAGTCGACGCGGCCGTCGGAGCGGGGCGCGCTCTCGGACTCACCGTGACCGATGCCAAGGTGCTCCACGAGCTGTTCTCCGTGGTCGTCCACCTCGCGCCCTCACCCGTCGTGGCCCGGATTCCCACCGTCCTGCCGCACTCCGCGGATCTCGATTCCCAGGCCGGCCGCCAGCAGGCGGAGCTGGACGTGGCGCGGTGGCTCGCAGGCCAGGGAGCCCCGGTGATCCCGCCCAGTCCTCTCGTGCCACGGGAGCCCGTACAGCGCGACGGACTTTCGATGACGTTCTGGCAGTTCGTCGAGGAGGACCGCGACAAGGAGCCCGACTACGTGGCGAACGCCGAGATCGTTGCCGACCTGCACGCCGCACTGCGCGCGTACCCCGGCCGGCTGTCGTTCCTGTCCGCGGCCGAACCGCAGGTCATCGCGGAAAGCCTTGCTCTGCTCGACGACCGCCCCGACCTCATCGTTCCGAGCGATCTGGACCGCGCACGACGCGAGTGGCAGGTCCTGGAAGCGCTCGTGAGCTCACGCGCGGCGTTCGAGAAGGCGTTCCCGGGGATCGACCTGCAACCCATCCACGGCGACTGCCCGCCCGCCAACATCTTCTCCGGGGTGGACGGGAAGCTCTACGCCGACTTCGAACTCGTCACGTTGGGCCCCGTCGAGTGGGACCTGGCCACCCTCGGTCCCGTCCTCGAATCCGCCTACAACCGCGGCGCGGAGCGCAACGGCCTGAGGCCGTTGAACGAGGACGTCATGCGCTTCGTGAACGCCGTAGGCATGCTGCGCGTCATCGCCGCCCTCGCGCTCGCGCCTCAACTGCCCCCGCTGCTCGAGTACTTGAACCCCGCCATCACCCAGTGGCAGACGATGCCGTTCGCAGGGGGCGTCGCCGGCTGACATCGACGAGCGACGGCCGGCAACGGAAGCCATCACGTCACGGATCCCCCGGGAGTGGCCGGACATCGCTCCCTGCTCGTTCGGCATGCACTGAACTCCCGTGCTCGCGCCGTTCCGCGTGGGGCGCCGCATCGGCGCCCGCAGAGGCCCTCGGGCGTGGACGGCAACCGGATGGAATGATGGCCGATGACATGGCGACGGCGGTCCGAGGAAGCCGGTGTGAATCCGGCGCGGTCCCGCCACTGTGATCGGCGAGCGGATCCCCGACAGGCCACTGCCCCAGGCGGGTGGGAAGGCCGGGACGAGCTGTGACCCGAGAGCCAGGAGACTCACGCGGTCGCCACCTCGACGTACCGGGGCGGATCTCCCCGGAGAGAGGGAAGGTTCGGCGTGCCCGAGGCATCGGTCGATGAGGCATCAGACGAAGCGCAGACAGCGGAGACGGCCGGCATTGTGCCGTGCCGGATCGTCGTGTGCCGGGACTGCTGCTGCGGCAGTTCCAAGGTGACCGGACTGGATCACGCGGCGCAGACGGCTCGCCTGCGGGAGGAGGCACCAGTTCGCGTGTCCGCCTGTCTGGACGTATGCGACCAGGCCAACGTCATCGTCGTACAGCCCTCTGCCGCCGGCCGTGCCGCCGGCGCCCGACCCGTCTGGCTGGGACTGGTCAACAGCCCGGACGCGACCGAGGACGTCACCGCCTGGGTGCGGGCGGGCGGCCCCGGCATCGCTCCGCGGCCGGAGATCCTCGATCTGCACGCCATCACGCCGCCGCGACGGGGGCTTGCCGAGAATCGCCGCGCTGCGTCGCCGAGTTCGTGCTCATGATCCCCCCGACATTGCTCAGGTGCCTTTTCACTGCGGACGCGGGGCGCGTTCACGGCGTTCGGTAGAACGTAGCCATCCGTTCGGCGGTGAAAGGCAGTGGCACTATTCTGGTTCCCTGCGTGCCCAATAGCGGGTGAGACGACGGTACTTGGGTCACCGGAGCCCAGCGGAAGGCGTGAGACCCGGGCTGGGGAGTTGTGGGGATTGCGTTGGTAGGGGGTGGATGTGTCGCGAGGTTGGAAGATCACGGTCATCGTGGCCGCCGTGGCTGGCATTGTGTCGACACCGTTGGTCTGGCTACTGGAGAGTCCGAATGCCGGCCAGCTGGTTGGCGCTTCGGTCCAGGGCGCCACCGGCATCGCCGCCCTGGTCTGGGCGCTCATGCAACGTCCCCCTGCCCCAGCTGTGGGACCGGTGGACGTTGCCGTCGACACTGGAAAGGCCGAGGGAAGGAACGGCGGCACGGCCAACACTGGTGTGCGACGCCCGGGAGGCGCGGGGACCGGGTCGGCGAAGGCGGTGAGGACAGGGGATGCCTCCGCCCAGGGCACCGGCAGCAGTGCCAGCACCGGAGTTGACTACAGCTGATCTTGAGAATCGCCCGAGCACCGAGAGAAGAAACAAGTCGATTGCCACTTCAGAACCAGCGCCCTGTGGCTGCCGTGGCCGTCGCCGTCCAGGCAGCGCAGCAAGCGGCGCCGAGTGCAACGACGATAGCTGCGGCAAGGAACGACCAAGATCGGCAACGCAAGCATAGGAGTGTCAGCCAGGTTTCGAGACGCTGAGCTCCACGGAGGTCGAGCGCACAGGCAATACCGAGTCCTGCGAAGGCCACGCCAACACGGGGACCCAGCAAGGGTGACCGATGCGGGAAACACCCGACAACTCAACTCAACGGGGAACACATGAGCGATCACGCAGAGGGAAGCGCCGAGTACAGAGCCAGCCGAACTGGGGACGCATCAGCGAATGTGTACGCCAACACAGGTATACACATCGGCGATTTCAACAATTTTAACACCGCTCGCCTCATCGAATTCGAGCACATCGGAATTCCGGACCGCACGGAACCGCAGTGGGCCGAGTTTCCGCACAGGCCTCAGGTTCTCAAATGCGAATTCACTGAACCCTGTGATCGCCTTTTCAGCCTGAAGAGCCTCGTCTACGGTGCCGATCTCTTCTTCGACCTGGTCCTGCTGAACCGAGGGGATTCTCCTGCCGTACTGTCCAAAGTGGGCGTGAATCTCGACTCGCTCCAGCAGGTAATATATCTTTACGGCATCCCGCAAGCTGCCAAGCTGAAGCCACCCACGGATAAATACGTCCTCCCAATGCCCGACCTGCACGAAAACTACGACGTGGACCTCATGGACCACATGTCACCCGACGCAGTGGATATACGCGTAGAGCACACCCTCGACGACCCGGTCTATTTGCCGGCGCAGGCACCGTATCGATATGTTCTACACCTGAAGGATTACCAACAGAATATTCCCAATCATGCTCAGATGCGACTGACTGCGGACGTGGGTAATCAGACCGTATTCTCCCCCAAGCTGCACATCTTTACTCGGTAGCCTGGCGTGAACAAGCGCCGGGGGACTGTCCGCAATCATTGCTCAGCGAGCGCCGATATTGTTCGTCGAGTGCTCATGCTCCGCCGACGTTGCTCACTGGATCGCGGACCATGGAGCAGTCAGAGCCGCGCGGCCTTGAGCGCCATGTGCAGAAGCAGCCGGGAGCCGCCCTCGTCGAGGTCGAGGCCCGTGAGGGCTTCGATACGGGAGAGGCGGTAGTAGAGCGTCTGACGGTGTATGCCCAATGCGGCGGCCGTTCGCCCCGCCTGGCCCGCGTGGTCGAGGAACACCTCGGCCGTGCGCGCCAGTTCGCCGTGTGCGGGATGCAGCAGTGGCGCCACGGCCGCATCACGGGCGGCGTCGGCGGGCAGGGCGGCCAGCAACCGGTACGGGCCGATCGCGTCCCACTCGGCGACCGGGCCCAGCCGCTCCGGTTCAGCGCCCGCGGCCCGTGCCGCCGCGAGCGCCTCCCGCCAGGCGGCGACCGCGTCGGAGAGCCCGCGGCGCGGCGCGCTGACCCCCGCGGCGGCGGGGGAGCGCGGCACGCGCAGCAGGTGCCCGGCGGCCGTACGGGCCGGAGCGTGGACCTCCGCCGAGCGCAGCCGCACCAGGGAGGCGAGCACCGGCTCGCGGTCCGGCGCACGCTCCGACGCCGACGCACCTCCGGGTACTGGCCGCGCGAGCCGCGCCGAAAGCACGCACTGCGCCATCACATGCGGGAGCACGGGTGCGCCCGTACTCCCGGAGCTCTCGCCGCCGCCGTTCGCGTCGTCCGCCGGCCAGGGGCCCACAGCAAGCAGCGCCAGCGGGCCAGACGCCGCGGGCCCGAGCAGCTCAGCCAGTTCCGCGGCCAACTCCTCGCCCCCGCCTCGGTCTTCCTCGGTGAGCATCGCCCGCAGCACTTCGCCCGAGCGCGCCTCCGCCTGCGTCTCGGCCGCCAGCAGCGCCCCGATCCGCGACGCCACCGCCATGGCCGACGCCAGCCGTGGGTCGGCGAGGTCGAGCGCTCCGTCGTCCATCAGCCAGATGTAGCCGCGCACGACGCCCGCGTGCCGTACGGGGAGGCAGATGCGCCCGTGCTCGACGCCGGCCGCCGGTTCGGGATCGATGCGGACGGGAGACGCGGCCCTGGTGATGCCGAAGCTCTCGAACCACGCCCGCACCTCGGCGCTGGAGCGGCGTCCGAGGATGGAGCGCCTGCGCACGGGGTCGAGCGTGGGCTCGGCGCCCTCGCCGTCGCCCTCGTGGGCGCCGAAGGCGATCAGCGCGAAGTCGCGGGCCTCCAGGGTCGCGGGGGTTCCGAGCAGCGCGCAGACCTCGTCGATGAGTGCCTGGTAGTCCTCGCGCATGATCATCCCGCTGTTCCGCGTCGTGCCGCCGTGCCGTCTCCGCCCCTTACGGGCGCCCCGCGCCACCATTCTCGTACAGATGTCTGAGATCTGGGACACGGATGCGTGACAGCTGTCGATGGTCACGGAATGGCGCGATCCTTAGATTCAGGGTGGCTTCCGACGCCGTGGCGTTCCGTTCTTCCGTGGGCCTTTCCCCTCCGGCCGAACGGGCCCGCCACGTAACGCCCGGAGCGCGAAGAAGAACGTCAGTGGAGGTGCCCGTGTTCGGTCCAGTGCTCCTGGCCGCCGCGCGAAGTGACGGCATCCGCCGCTTCGTCGCGTCGACGCCGGTCACACGCCCCGTCGTGAACCGCTTCGTGGCGGGCGAGCGGCTGGAGGCGTGCATGGAGAACGTGCGGTCGCTGACCGGCCGCGGTCTCGACGTCACCCTCGATCACCTCGGCGAGGACACCACCGACCGCGCGGAGGCGCTGCGCAACCGCGACGCCTACCTCGCGCTCGCCCACGCCCTGGCCGCCGAGGGCCTGGGCGAGCGGGCCGAGATGTCGGTGAAGCTCTCCGCCTTCGGGCAGGCGCTGCCGGACGGCGGCCACGACGTCGCGCTCGCCAACGTCCGGCCGGTCGTCGAGGCGGCCGCCGAGGCCGGCACCACCGTGACGCTGGACATGGAGGACCACACCACCGTGGACTCCACCCTCGCCGTGCTCGCCGATCTGCGCGAGAGCTTCCCGCAGACCGGGGCCGTGCTGCAGTCCTACCTCTTCCGCACCGAGGAGGACTGCCGGGCCCTGGCGGGGGAGGGCTCGCGCGTACGGTTGGTGAAGGGGGCATACAAAGAACCCGCGTCGGTCGCCCACCAGCACAAGGCCGAAGTGGACCGCGCGTACGTGCGGTGCCTGAAGATCCTGCTCTCGGGCAAGGGCTACCCCATGATCGGCACGCACGATCCGCGGATGGTCACCATCGCGCAGGAGCTGGCGCGGCGTCTCGGGCGCAAGCACGACGAGTTCGAGTTTCAGATGCTCTACGGCATCCGCGACAGCGAGCAGTCACGGCTCGTGGCCGAGGGCCACCGGATGCGCGTATACGTCCCCTACGGGACCGACTGGTACGGATACTTCATGCGGCGCCTCGCGGAGCGTCCGGCCAACCTCGGATTCTTCCTCCGCTCGCTCGCCACCCGCGGCTGAACACCCAGACAGTGCCCTCGTAAGAAGGAGAGACGGCAGCCATGGACGCTGTGACCCAGGTCCCCGCCCCGTACAACGAGCCGGTCCACACCTACGCGCCCGGCAGCCCCGAGCGTGCCCGGCTGGAGCGCAAGCTCAAGGAGCTCGCCGAGAACCCGGTCGATCTGCCGATGACCATCAACGGCGAGAAGCGGATGGGCGGCGGCGCACGTGTCGACGTCGTGCAGCCGCACCATCACAGCAAGGTGATCGGCACCTACGCGAACGCCACCAGGCAGGACGCGCAGGACGCCATCGACGCCGCCCTCGCAGCAGCGCCCGCGTGGCGTGCGCTGTCCTTCGACGACCGTGCCGCGATCATCCTCAAGGCCGCCGAGCTTCTGTCGGGACCGTGGCGCGAGACGATCGCGGCCTCCACCATGCTGGGCCAGTCCAAGACGATCCAGCAGGCCGAGATCGACGCACCGTGCGAACTGATCGACTTCTGGCGCTTCAACGTGCACTTCGCGCGCGAACTCCTCGAGGAGCAGCCGCCCATCCAGCCCAAGGGCGTGTGGAACCGCCTCGACCACCGGCCGCTGGAGGGCTTCGTCTACGCGATCACGCCCTTCAACTTCACGGCCATCGCCGGCAACCTGCCCACCGCGCCGGCGCTGATGGGCAACGTGGTGGTCTGGAAGCCCTCCCCGACGCAGACCCACTCCGCCGTGCTCCTCATGGAGATGCTGGAGGAGGCCGGCATGCCCAAGGGCGTCATCAACCTCGTCACCGGCGACGGCAAGGACGTCTCCGAGGTCGCGCTGCCCCACCCGGACCTGGCGGGCGTGCACTTCACCGGCTCCACGAAGACCTTCCAGTACCTGTGGAGGACCGTCGGCGAGAACATCGAGCGCTACAGGTCCTATCCGCGCATCGTCGGCGAGACGGGCGGCAAGGACTTCATCGTCGCCCACCCGACGGCCGACGCCGCCGTGCTGAAGACGGCGATGGTGCGCGGCGCCTTCGAGTACCAGGGCCAGAAGTGCTCGGCCGCCTCCCGTGCCTACATCCCGCGCTCGCTGTGGGACGACGGGCTCAAGGACGAACTCCTCGCCGAGACCGAGGGGTTGGCGATGGGTGACGTCAGCGACCTGTCCAACTTCATCGGCGCCGTGATCGACGACCGCGCCTTCGCGAAGAACAAGGCCGCCATCGACCGTGCGAAGCAGGACCCGACCTGCGAGATCCTCGTCGGCGGCGAATACGACGACTCCACGGGCTGGTTCGTGAAGCCCACGGTCATCGCGTGCACCGACCCGGCGAACGAGGTCTTCTCCGAGGAGTACTTCGGCCCGATCCTCGCCGTGCACGTCTACGAGGACGGCGACTGGGCGACGATGCTGGAGCAGATGGAGTCCGTCGCGGCCTACGCCCTGACGGGGGCCGTGCTCGCCAAGGACCGGGCGGCGCTCGCCGAGGCGAGCGAGAAGCTCCGCTTCGCGGCGGGCAACTTCTACCTCAACGACCGGCCCACCGGCTCCATCGTCGGCCAGCAGCCCTTCGGTGGTGCCCGCGCGTCCGGCACGAACGACAAGGCAGGCTCGAAGTTCAACCTGCTGCGCTGGATGTCGCCGCGTGCAATCAAGGAGACCCAGGTCGCGCCGACCGACTACCGGTACCCGCACATGGGCTGACCCGCTCCGGCCCGGCCCCGCACGGGGCCGGGCCGCCGTGCGCCGCGCCCTGGACCGGTGACGGGTCGCCTCACCTGCCGTCCCGGTCTCACCAGCCGTCCCGGTGCATCACCTCCGGGACCGGACGCCGGCGCACCGGGCCGAAGTTGCCCACCGGCCAGCCGACGGGTATCACGGCGAACGTGTTGACCTGCTTGGGGATGCCGAGCACCTGCTTCCACTCCCGCTCCAGCATCAGGTGCCACACGGTGATCGTGGCCCCCAGCCCGAGCCCTCGCGCCGCGAGCAGCAGGTTCTGCACGCCGGGGTAGACGCTGGAGGTCTCCGCCACCGTGCTGAAGACCCCGCTGCGCATCAGCCGCAGCAGCGCCCCTGTGCCCAGCGCCTCCCGCATCGCGCGCAGCCCTTCCATGTCGCCCTTGGGCTGGACGTAGCGGTAGCACGGGACGATCAGCGCCGGGGTCTCGGCGAAGTGGTCGCGCTGGTACTCGATGGCCGCCACCATCCGCCTGTAGGCGCCCTCGTCCATGTTCGGCGGCGTGGCCTTTCCCGCCGATCCGAGGTACGCGTCCACGCACCTGCGCCACAGCGGTTCCAGCCGGGACATCACCGCCCGGTCGGTCACGACGACGTAGTGGAACTGCTGGAGGTTCGACCCGCTCGGAGCCCACACCGCCGCCTGCACGAGCTGTTCCAGCAGCTCGTCCGGAACAGGGTCCGGCTTCAGCCGGCGCATCGCGCGCATGGTGGACATGGTCCCGAAGAGTTCGGGCGGATTCTGGTGATCATCAGTCATGGCCGCGGAGTGTAGGGCTCCGGTACGGGCCCGGACACCGTCTGTGCGCCGCCCCAACTCCCTGCCGGCGTCCCGCACATGCCGATCCGAGCTGTCTGGGGGCACCTCCCGGACGACGTTCGGAGGGACTCGACGACACGCTCTTCGACTGCACGGCTCCGACCGTGCCGCCCTGCTCCAGCCGCCGTCTTCCTCCGACCCGACCAGGCGGTCCGCGCGGTGGCCGACGGACAGCGGTTCACGGGCCCCGGTGGCCTGAATCGAGTGGTGTTCGTCTCAGATAGTAGGAAGGCCAACTAATTGGCGGGACATCACGGCGCTCGGGTTCTATCTTTGTGGAAGCCGAACGTTCTCGCTCATCCAGCGAGCGGCGGTTGAGGCCCGGTGCACGGCGCAGGTGACCCCTGACGCACCGTTCAGCCCCCGCCCTTCCGGCAGCACCAGTCCCCACCTTCCCTTCTTGAAGCCCTTGTGTGCAGAAGGAGTTGCTGATCATGGATGAGACCGCACGCCGCCGCCTCCGCCACAGCGCCCGTACGAACCGCGACGCCGAGCGCAGGAAGGCCGCCGCCGCCCTTCAGCGCGCCCTCGACCGCCGCGACAACGGCGGGGCCACGGGCCACTGACTGCCGCTCAGCCCGCACATGCCGGACCGGCGAACCGCTGGTCCGGCATGTGGACCGGATGTGTCAGCTCCTGGGACGGCAGGTAAGGTCGCCGCATGTCTCGCACCATCAGCCTCGCAGTGATCCCCGGTGACGGAATCGGCCAGGAGGTCGTGGCCCAGGGCCTGAAGGTCCTCGCCGCCGCCCTCCCGCAGGACGTGAAGCTGGAGACGAAGCACTACGAGCTCGGTGCCAAGCGCTGGCACGCCACCGGCGAGACCCTCACGGACGCGGAGACGGAGCAGCTCCGGCAGCACGACGCGATCCTGCTCGGTGCGATCGGTGACCCGAGCGTGCCCTCCGGGGTCCTGGAGCGCGGACTGCTGCTCAAACTGCGGTTCGCCTTCGACCACTTCGTCAATCTCCGGCCGTCGAAGCTCTTCCCCAACACGGAGACGCCCCTGGCCGGCCGCCCCGCCATCGACTTCGTGGTCGTGCGCGAGGGCACCGAGGGCCCGTACGTCGGTAACGGCGGCAGCATCCGCACCGGCACGCCCGCCGAGGTCGCCAACGAGGTCAGCGTGAACACCGCGTACGGGGTCGAGCGCGTCGTCCGTGACGCGTACGAGCGCGCACAGGCGCGCCCCCGCAAGAAGCTGACCCTGGTGCACAAGAACAACGTGCTCGTGCACGCGGGCCACCTGTGGAAGAACACTTTCGACAGGATCGGCGAGGAGTACCCCGACGTCACAACCGACTACCTGCACGTCGACGCCGCCACGATCTTCCTCGTCTCCGACCCCGAGCGCTTCGACGTGATCGTCACCGACAACCTCTTCGGCGACATCATCACCGACCTCGCCGCCGCCGTGAGCGGCGGAATCGGTCTCGCCGCCTCCGGGAACATCAACCCGACCGGCGACTTCCCCTCGATGTTCGAGCCGGTCCACGGCTCCGCGCCCGACATCGCCGGCACCGGCAAGGCGGACCCGACGGCCACCGTCCTCTCCGTCGCCCTGATGCTCCGGCACCTCGGCCTCGAGACCGAGGCCACCCGCGTCGAGGAAGCGGTCACGGCCGACCTGGCCGAGCGCTCCGGTGCCCGCAGCACGGAAGAGATCGGCGACGCCCTCGCGACCCGAGTATCCGGCTGACCCGGCGCAGGCTCTCGCCGGGCATCGGTGCCCGGCCGCTGTTCCAGTGGGGGGTCGGGGTGCCACCATCCATGCAGGGGCCGCCCACCCGGACTCCCTCTGCCAGCCTCCGCGGGGGATAATCGGACTCGGGGCTGACGCATGAGAGAAAGCTCGGACGTCCCAGTACCACGACGGAGGGCGTACGGGAGCGCGGTCCGCCACGACACACAGTGAAGGACCGCACACCATGACGACGCCTCGAATCGACTTCGACCTCAAGCCCTCCTCGCAGCCGCTGCCCGCTGCGGAGCGCGAGGCGGTGCTGGCCGACCCGGGCTTCGGCCGTCATTTCACGGACCACATGGTCACGATCAAGTGGACCGAGGGCCGCGGCTGGCACGACGCCCAGCTCCAGCCGTACGCGGCGCTGCAGCTCGATCCCGCCAACATGACGCTGCACTACGCGCAGTCGATCTTCGAAGGACTGAAGGCGTACCGGCAGCCCGACGGCTCGGTCTCCGCGTTCCGTCCCGAAGAGAACGCCCGGCGCTTCCAGCGCAGTGGCCGCCGTCTCGCCATGCCGGCACTGCCGGAGGAAACGTTCATCGAGGCGTGCGAACTGCTGGTGCGGCAGGACAAGGAGTGGGTGCCGGGGACCGGCGAGGAGTCGCTGTACCTGCGTCCCTTCATGTTCGCCACGGAGGTCGGCCTCGGCGTGCGCCCGGCCAACGAATACCTGTTCATGTTGATCGCCTCGCCCGCCGGCTCCTACTTCCCCGGCGGCGTCCAGCCGGTGTCCGTCTGGCTCTCCGAGGAGTACGTGCGGGCCGCGCCCGGAGGCACGGGCGAGGCCAAGTGCGCGGGCAACTACGCCGCTTCGCTCGTCGCGCAGGCACAGGCGGCCGAGCAGGGCTGTGACCAGGTCGTGTGGCTGGATGCGATCGAACGCCGCTTCATCGAGGAGATGGGCGGCATGAATCTCTACTTCGTCCGCGGCTCCGGCGCCGACGCGAAGATCGTCACGCCCTCACTCACCGGGACGCTCCTGCCGGGCATCACCCGTGACTCGCTGCTCACGCTCGCGGCCGACCTCGGGTACGAGACGGAGGAGGCCCGGCTGACAGTCGACGACTGGCGCGACGGCAACGAGGACGGCACCATCACCGAGGTCTTCGCCTGCGGCACGGCAGCCGTGATCACCCCTGTCGGACAGGCGAAGTGCACGAGCGGCGCGTGGAAGGTCGGCGACGGGCAGCCCGGCGAGATCACCATGCAGCTCCGCGAGGCGCTCCTCGCCGTGCAGACCGGCCACGCCGAGGACCGGCACGGCTGGATGCGGACGCTGGCCTGACGTCGGCCCGCGCCACTTCCCGCTTGACGCGGGAAGTGGCGCGCGGGTGCGGGGAGGGGGCCTGAGGGGCCCCTCCCCCGCTGCCCAGGTCGCTGGACTCCCGGGCCTGCGCGTGCAGCGGCCCGGCTCCTGCCCATGCCCGCGGCCTCGCGCTCGGACTCCGCCCCAGCCGCGGGCCACGCGTCTCCGCGGGGCCGTGCCCCCCGGCCCTGGGCCTGCACCCCGGGCTTCCGCACCTATGTGCGCCCCTGACGTCGCGCTTCCGCGCCGTCTCGCCGGGCCCTGGGCCCCGCCCGGCCCCGACCGGCCGCCGTTCCCCGCAGAGGCCCGCCCCGCAGTCCTGGCGGGGGCCGCCCCGCTCCCCGCACCGGAGAGCCCGCGCCGTCCGCGCGGCCCCCGCGGCCTGCGGCGCCGCGCGCCGAAGCACACCCGAGGCGCGCCTGCGCATGCACTTTCCGCATTGTGAGACACCTTGTGAGCCCCCGCCCCGTCTGTGCGAGACTCCCCTCCGTGTCCTCGTTCGCCATGATTATCGGCAGCAGGCGCGCCGGTCCTCAGTGACCGACTGCCGCAGGAAGACCCGTGCGGCAGCGGCCACCGTGTCCCAGACCCGCGCGCCAGACCTCTCGCACCCGCGAGAGGTCTTTTTGGTTTCCGGCCCACCCGCAGCCGGAGGCGACGGCGCGAGGAGGAAGAAGGAAAGAAGCAGGACAATCGAGGGACAAGCGGACCCCGGCATCACGGATCCCGCTTCATCAACAGGAGCCACAGCCGCCATGAGCATGCTCGCCCCGGACGACAACTTCCACATCTTCGACACCACACTGCGCGACGGAGCCCAGCGTGAGGGCATCAACCTGACCGTCGCCGACAAGATGACCATCGCCCGTCACCTCGACGAGTTCGGCGTGGGCTTCATCGAGGGCGGCTGGCCTGGGGCCAACCCGCGCGACACCGAGTTCTTCGAACGCGCCCGCGCGGAGATCGACTTCCGGCACGCACAGCTCGTGGCCTTCGGCGCGACCCGTAAGGCAGGCGTACGTGCCGCCGACGACGCCCAGGTCAAGGCGCTGGTGGACTCCGGGGCCCCGGTCGTCACGATCGTCGCGAAGTCGCACGACCGGCACGTCGAGCTGGCCCTGCGCACGTCGCTGGAGGAGAACCTGGAGATGGTCCGGGACACGGTGGCGTACCTGCGGGAGCAGGGCCGCCGCGTCTTCGTGGACTGCGAGCACTTCTTCGACGGCTATCTCGCCAACGCCCGCTACGCGAAGCAGGTCGTGCGCGCCGCGCACGAGGCCGGCGCCGACGTGGTCGTGCTGTGCGACACCAACGGCGGGATGCTCCCCGCGCAGATCCACGCC
The DNA here is from genome assembly GCF_000426165.1 of Streptomyces sp. TAA486. Lineage (NCBI taxonomy): Bacteria > Bacillati > Actinomycetota > Actinomycetes > Kitasatosporales > Streptomycetaceae > Streptomyces > Streptomyces sp. TAA486. Next base: position 235,866 of record NZ_AUEV01000006.1, read on the forward strand.
GTCGTACGCACCGTCCTCGCCGACACCGGCGCCCGTCTGGGCATCCACGCGCAGGACGACACCGGCTGCGCCGTGGCCAACACCCTCGCGGCGGTGGACGCGGGCGCCAGCCATGTCCAGTGCACGGCCAACGGATACGGCGAGCGGGTCGGCAACGCCAACCTCTTCCCCGTCACGGCCGCGCTCCAGCTCAAGTACGGCAAGCAGGTGTTGCCGGAGGGCGCGCTCGAGGAGATGACCCGCATCTCGCACGCCATCGCCGAGGTCGTCAACCTCGTGCCCTCCACCCACCAGCCGTACGTCGGCACCTCGGCGTTCGCGCACAAGGCCGGGCTGCACGCGTCCGCGATCAAGGTCGATCCGGATCTGTACCAGCACATCGAGCCCGAACTCGTCGGCAACACCATGCGGATGCTCGTCTCCGACATGGCCGGCCGTGCCTCGGTCGAGCTGAAGGGCAAGGAGCTCGGCTACGACCTGGAGGGCGACCGGGACCTGGTGGGACGGATCGTGGAGCGCGTCAAGGAGCAGGAGCTGAAGGGCTTCACCTACGAGGCGGCGGACGCCTCGTTCGAGCTGCTGCTCCGCGACGAGGTGGACGGCCGTGCCCGGCGCTACTTCCGCCTGGAGTCCTGGCGCACGATCGTCGAGCAGCGCCCCGACGGCGACCAGGCCAACGAGGCCACGGTCAAGCTGTGGGCGAAGGGCGAGCGCATCGTCGCAACCGGCGAGGGGAACGGGCCGGTCAACGCCCTGGACCGGGCGCTGCGCAGCGGCCTGGAGCGGCTGCACCCGGAGCTGGCCCGGCTCTCCCTCGTCGACTACAAGGTCCGCATCCTCGAGGGCGGCCACGGCACCGACTCCACGACGCGCGTGCTGGTCTCCATGAGTGACGGCGGCGCGGAGTGGTCGACGGTGGGCGTCGCGGACAACATCATCTCCGCTTCGTGGCAGGCCCTGGACGACGCCTACACGTACGGACTGCTGCGGGCGGGCGTCGAACCGCACGAGTGAGCAACGCCGGGCCGTCGGCGGGGAATCCCCCGGTGCCGACCCGGGCTCAGCCACCCAGGCGTCCCGGCAGCACCAGGGTGCTGTTGCCCACGAAGCTCGGCCTGGGCGGCAACTCCTCGTCGGGCACGGCCAGTTCGAGATCCGGGTGGCGGCCGAACAGCGCTGCGAGCGCGATGGCCGCCTCCATACGGGCCAGCGGCGCGCCGAGGCAGAAGTGGGCCGTGGCCGAAGGAGAGGTGCTGGTCCGGCGGGCGCGTGACGTCGAAGCGGTCCGCCTCGGGTCCGTGCGTGCGGGGGTCGCGTCCGGCGGCGGTGTACCCCGCGAGCACCGGCGTCCCACGCGGGATGACGGTCCCGCCGACGGAGATGTCCTCGGTGGGACAGCGGAAAGGGAAGAAACCGACGGGGCCGTCGTAGCGCAGCGTCTCCTCGACCACCGACTCCCAGGTGACGGCGCCCGAGAGGGCCATCTCCAGCTGGGAGCGGTGAGTGCACAGCGCCCGCACGGGGTTGGTGATGAGGCTCATCGTCGTCTCGTGGCCCGCGACGGTCAGCGTCAGGAGAGTGCCGGTCAGTTCAGGAGAGTGCCGGTCAGTTACGTCTCGGAGAGGCGGTCGCCGTCCCCCTCGCGGGCGGCGATGAGGGCGCTGGCGTCCCGTCCGCGAGGTGCTGTCGGCGTCCGACGGCGTGGAGGTGCTCGGCACGGGCCGGTCGCTGCGGTTGCGCGTGACGCCGGGGACGGGTGGTACGAGCGTGAGCTGTGCGGTACGGAGGCCCTGAGCTGCGGTTGTGGCACGGGGCCGACCGACCCTCCTCTGTTTGACAGGGCACCGTCACCGTGCTGTGGGAACTCCACAGCCCAATGCGGGCCACATGTGAGAGTTCCCTGCCCTGGAGGCGCGCTCCGGTGCAGTTCTGTCCAGCGCGACCATGAATCACGCTCGGACACTGTCTGAATCTGACGACGATGAATGACCCTGCCGTTTCGTAGGGTCTATACATGACCGATCAGACCCAGCCGACGCAGCAGGCCACGGAGAGCGTGGCCGCGTCCGAAGCCGCAGGCACCGAGGCGCCGGACGCGCGCGGGCGTGTGGCGGAGCTGCGTGCTCTGCGGGAGCGTGCCTTGCAGGGGCCCAGCGAGCGGGCGACGCAGGCTCAGCACGCGAAGGGCAAGCTGACCGTCCGGGAGCGCATCGAACTGCTGCTGGACGAGGGGACGTTCCGTGAGGTGGAGCCGCTGAGGCGGCACCGTGCCACGGGTTTCGGGCTGGAGGAGAAGAAGCCCTACACCGACGGTGTGGTGACCGGGTGGGGGCTGGTGCACGGGCGGACGGTGTTCGTCTACGCGCACGACTTCCGCATCTTCGGCGGTGCGCTCGGTGAGGCACACGCCACGAAGATCCACAAGATCATGGATATGGCGATCTCGGCGGGTGCGCCGCTGATCTCCCTCAACGACGGTGCGGGCGCGCGTATCCAGGAGGGCGTCTCGGCGCTCGCCGGATACGGCGGGATCTTCCAGCGCAACACCCGTGCATCGGGCGTGATTCCGCAGATCTCGGTGATGCTCGGCCCGTGCGCGGGCGGTGCGGCCTACTCGCCGGCGCTGACGGACTTCGTGTTCATGGTCCGCGACACCTCGCAGATGTTCATCACCGGCCCGGACGTGGTGCAGGCGGTGACCGGTGCGAAGGTCTCGCAGAACGGGCTGGGCGGCGCGGACGTGCACGCAGCGACCTCGGGCGTGGCGCACTTCGCCTACGACGACGAGGCCTCCTGCCTGGAAGAAGTGCGGTATCTGCTCTCGATGCTGCCGAGCAACAACCGGGAGAACCCTCCGGCCGAGGAGAGCTCCGACCCGGTGGACCGGCGCGGCGAGGTGCTGCTCGATCTGGTGCCTGCGGACGGGAACCGTCCGTACGACATGCGCAAGGTCATCGAGGAACTCGTCGACGACGGGGACCTGTTGGAGATCCACGAGCGGTGGGCGACGAACCTGATCGTCTGCCTGGCCAGGATGGACGGCCAAGTCGTCGGCATTATCGCCAACCAGCCGCAGTCCCTGGCCGGGGTGCTGGACATCGAGGCGTCGGAGAAGGGCGCCCGCTTCGTGCAGATGTGCGACGCGTTCAACATCCCCATCGTCACGCTGCTGGACGTCCCGGGCTTCCTGCCCGGCGTCGACCAGGAGCACGGCGGCATCATCCGGCACGGCGCGAAGCTGCTGTACGCGTACTGCAACGCGACGGTGCCCCGGATCTCGGTGGTGCTGCGCAAGGCATACGGCGGCGCCTACATCGTGATGGATTCGCAGTCCATCGGTGCCGACCTGACCTTCGCCTGGCCGACGAACGAGATCGCGGTCATGGGCGCCGAGGGCGCGGCGAACGTGATCTTCCGGCGGGAGATCAACGGCGCCGACGACCCGGAGGCGATGCGGGCCCGGATGGTCAAGGAGTACAAGGCCGAGCTGATGCACCCGTACTACGCGGCCGAACGCGGCCTCGTCGACGACGTCATCGATCCGGCGGAGACCCGCGAGGTGCTCGTCCGCTCCCTGCAGATGCTGCGCAGCAAGCACGCAGATCTGCCCTCACGCAAGCACGGAAACCCCCCTCAGTAAGGGATGAATACTTCGATGAACCCGACCGACACAGCCGACAGCCGTCTCGTCCGCGTGGAGAAGGGCGAGGCCAACGACGAGGAACTCGCCGCTGTCACGGCACTGCTGCTCGCACGCGCCGCGGCCTCGGCCCGGCACGCCGAGATTCCGGCCGCACGCGCGGGGAGCGGCAAGGCGGGCTGGAGGCGCCTGGAGCGCGCACGCGGCTTCAGGGCGCCGCACAGCTGGCAGGGCTGAGCGGGACCGCGCGGAGGCTCGAGCGGGCCTCCGCCGGGCCTCAGTGGCCCTCAACGCGGCTTCAGCAGACCGGACCGAACTCCGGTGCCGGGCGCAGCGGTTGAGCGCCTGAGCCGGGCGGACCGGCCTCCGGGATCCCGGTGAACGGCCCGCGACTCGGCGAATGCCCGCGGACCAAGGCCCCTTGAGGGCGTGACGTGAAGCACGGAAGCGGAAGACGCGAACGGTGAAGGACGGCCTCCCGGCGGAACTCACGGGAAGCCGTCCTTCTGCGTCATCTCAGCCGACGGGCTCGTCCTCGAGCACGGTGCGCCCGGGATTCGCGGTCTGCGCCTCCAGCGTGTCGAGGAACACGGCCTCTTCGGCGACGGCCCTCGTGGTCAACTCGTCCGCGTCCTGAAGATGGGCAAGAGTGGTGCGGCGCGGGTTGGCTGTGTTGCGCATGATAAGGGTGGTCTTCACGCTCGACCGTACCTCTCACTTTCCAATTGACTTGTCGTTCCCCGGTGTTCTGTAAACCAGACTAGAACGCATTTTCATTTCGTTACGTGACGCGGACGACGCGGAGCGTGTGAGGTTGCTCACCGGAGCGTGAGCAAAAGGGACTTACGTGATGAGGTGCTGTGAGTGCCGAACCGGACATCGGGGCCAGACGTGAGGTTCCGTCTCCCGACCTGATACTGCTGGGGTGCGAGGGGTCGGCGGTCCGCAGCTGAAAAGTCCGGAATCACGTGAAGTGCGCCGCACGGAAGGTGACGGAACATCGGCGGAGCGTCACCCCTTCTCCCGGGTTTTCCACAGGCCTTGTTGGAGATCCGGCACTGTGCTGGAATTCCACGGACCGCTGCGGGAAACAACCGGCGCGCAGGGGCGCAGAGCAGCGCCGCGCGGCGGTCAGGGGACGCGCGCCGGTCACATCACGACCGCCAGGGGGGCCTTGGGACCCCCACGACTCGATACCGTCCCGCCGTCCCAAGCGGAGGGGCGCCTGGTCCAGAGGTTGCGACGCTAGTGCAGGGACGTTTCAAGAGGGATGGCAGCGCTGCGGGGGATCCGGAGCCGCGCGGAACAGCGGACCGCGGATCCACACCCCAGCGCGCCCAGCAGAGCGGCCCGACGGCCGCGGTGCACGAAGAGGACGGCGGGTCCAACCGCCCGGCCGTCAAAAGCGACAAGAGCGCCGAGCAGCGACTCAGGACGCCTCCTGGGCCGGGCTCGCGAGCCGCCCTGCGCAACTGGCGGATCAGTACGCGCCTGGTGTCGCTCCTCGCCCTACCCGTGGTCGCGGCAACGACGCTGGGTGCCCTGCGGATTCAGGACTCCCTCGGGAATGTCGACCAGCTCGACAACATGAAGCTGCTCACGGAGATGACCGAGCAGGCGACAGAGCTCGCCTCGGCCCTCCAGGAGGAGCGCGACCGCTCGGCCGGCCCGCTGACCGCCACCGGGGACTCCAAGGACGACACCGTCGTCGGTCCGCGTGAGAAGACGGACCAGTCCTTCCAGGCGTTCAAGGAAGCCACGGCCGACATCGACGGCAGCGACAGGGTTCTGGCGGGCGTCCAGTCCACCGTTCTGGACATCACCCGGCAGCTGACCGCGATCAAGAACATCCGCGAGCGCGCGTACGACAACCCCGCGTCGGTCTCGCAGACGGTCAACAGCTACAACCAGCTGATCGATTCGCTTCTCGCCCTGTCCCAGGACATGGCGCAGGCGACCAACAACTCCGAGATGATCCAGAGCACGCGTGCGCTCGCGTCGTTCTCCACCGCCAAGGAGTACGCCTCCATCCAGCGGGCGATCATCTCCGCCGGTCTGGCGCGCAAGGGCGGCCCCGAACTCTCCGAGAGCGACCGGCTCTACGCGAAGACGGCCGCCGAGAGCGAGAGCGCCTCGCTCGGCAGCTTCAACCAGATCTACGGCGAGGAGAAGGCTTCCGCGCTGACCAAGCCGCTGGACGGCGGCGTCGTCAACATCACGCTGGCGGACAAGTACCGCGACCGCGTGCTGAACAACCCCGACGGCATCAAGAGCGAGAACCGCTCGTACCCCGACTGGTACGACCAGGACCGCTCCAAGATCGACGAGATGGGGAAGATCGAGTCCACGCTGCTCTCGCAGATGGAGCAGCAGGCCCGTGAGCTGCGCGCCGACGCACAGCGCGAGGCGTTCCTCAACGGCGCCGTAATCCTCCTGGTCCTCGGCATATCCCTCGTCGGCGCGTTCGTCGTCGCCCGCTCCATGGTCCGCTCGCTGCGGCGCCTGCAGGACACGGCCCAGGACGTCGCCCGCAAGCGGCTGCCGGAGCTGGTCCGCCAGATGTCCGAGTCCGAGCCGCAGGACGTCGACACCTCCGTCGAGTCGGTCGGTGTCCACAGCCGGGACGAGATCGGCAAGGTGGCCTCCGCGTTCGACGACGTCCACCGTGAGGCCGTCCGGCTCGCCGGCGAGCAGGCCCTGCTGCGGGGCAACGTCAACGCGATGTTCACCAACCTCTCCCGGCGCAGCCAGGGCCTCATCCAGCGTCAGCTCTCGCTCATCTCCGAGCTGGAGTCCCGCGAGGCCGACCCGGACCAGCTCTCCTCGCTCTTCAAGCTGGACCACCTCGCGACCCGCATGCGGCGTAACGGTGAGAACCTGCTCGTCCTCGCGGGCGAGGAGCCGGGCCGCCGCTGGACCAGGCCCGTCCCGCTCGTCGACGTGCTGCGCGCCGCGGCCTCCGAGGTGGAGCAGTACGAGCGGATCGAGCTGAACTCCGTCCCGGCCACCGAGGTCGCCGGCCGAGTCGTCAACGACCTCGTGCACCTCCTCGCAGAGCTGCTGGAGAACGCGACGTCGTTCTCCTCGCCGCAGACGAAGGTCAAGGTCACCGGTCACGCGCTGCCCGACGGCCGTGTCCTGGTGGAGATCCACGACACCGGCATCGGTCTCTCCCCGGAGGACCTCTCGGCGATCAACGAGCGGCTGGCCAGCCCGCCGACCGTCGACGTGTCGGTCTCCCGCCGCATGGGCCTCTTCGTGGTCGGCCGCCTCTCCCTGCGGCACGGCATCCGCATCCAGCTGCGCCCGTCCGATTCCGGCGGCACGACGGCCCTCGTCATGCTCCCCGTCGACGTGGCACAGGGCGGTGCCCAGAGCCCGCAGTCCAAGGGCAAGCCCGCCGGTGCGGGCGGTCCCGGCGGCAACGGTCCGAGCGTGCCCAAGGGCGCCGGCCTGGCCGCCGCGCTGCAGCGCGGTCCTGGTGCCGGCCCCGGTGGTTCCGGCCCGTCCAAGCTGGGCGGTGCCCCCTCACGTCAGGTCGGCGGCGGCGAGCCCCGTCCCGCCCTGCCCGGTTCGGACGTCCCCGTGGGCGCCGGCACCGGCCAGGGCGACGGCGGCCCTCCGACCACCAACCTCTTCGGCAGCGGCCCGGGCGGTCCCGGCAGGGGCCAGGACGGCCCGCCGAACCGCCAGGTGCCCCCGCTCCCGCAGCGGAGCGGCCCGGCCGGAGCGCTGCCCGGTCCCTCCGGTGGCGACAGCGGCCAGGGCGGCCCCGAGCCCGCCGAGTTCGAAAGGCCCAGCGCCGGCTGGGGCGGCTCCTGGGAGCGTGGGAACCAGCCCAGCGGCGAGTACGCCATGCCGCCGTCGCCTTCGGACACGGGTGAGTTCCAGCGTCCGCAGGCCCCCTCGGAGCCGAACCCGTTCGCGCGTCCCCAGTCGGGATCCGGCACGGGTAAGTTCCAGCGTCCGCAGGCCCCCTCGGAGCCGAACCTGTTCGCGCGTCCCCAGTCGGGATCCGACACGGGCGAGTTCCAGCGCCCCCAGTCCGGTTCGGACACGGGTGAGTCCGAGCGCCCGCAGCCCGGCGGTCCCAGCGACACCTCGCAGTTCATGCGCCCGGACGAGTGGAACCAGCCGCGTCCGAGCTGGGCCACGGCTTCCGGTCCCGGCGAGGACGGCCCCCGCGGTCACGACGAGTCCGAGTCCAGCGAGACCGGCGAGTTCGCCCGCCCCGGCTACACCAACGCGTCCAGCGGCGGCCAGGGTGCCGCTCCAGGACGCGAGCAGGCGCAGGGCGACCAGGAGACCTCGTACGACCCGGACTTCGGCATACCCTCGGGGCCGCCGGCCGCGGCCGACGCCCCGACGCCGATCTTCGAGTCGATCGAGTCCAACTGGTTCCGCGCCGCGTCCTCGGCGCCCCCGCCGCAGCGGGAGCCCGAGTCCGCGCCGCGGCCAGAGCGGTCCTCCTCCCAGCACGCGCCCGCCCCGCGGCCAGGGCAGCCGGCCTCTGCCGTGCCGCCGATGCCGCAGCGGCACGCGGCCCGTGGAACCTCCGAGGGAGTGGCGGCGAACTCGTCGCACTCCACCGGGGCTCACCACGTCGCCGACACCGGTGCCCACTGGGGGGCCTCGCCCAACGACGAGCGCTGGCGCCGTGCGGAGCAGGTGCGTCAGCCCGCCGCGGGCGGAGTGACCACCTCCGGTCTGCCGCGTCGCGTGCCCCGCGCCAACCTGGTCGCGGGCACCGCACAGCAGCAGTCCTCCGCACAAGCAGGACCGCAGGTCTCGCGTGCACCCGATGACGTCCGCGGCAGGCTGACGAACCTCCGTCGCGGCATCCAGCAGGGCCGACAAGCCGGTACAACCAACGGCCGCGGCATAGGCCCCCATTACCAGCAGGAGCGTTAGTTGAGTCCGATGAGCCAGGCGGCGCAGAATCTGAACTGGTTGATCACCAACTTCGTGGACAACACCCCAGGTGTGTCACACACGGTGGTGGTCTCCGCGGACGGCCTCCTTCTGGCCATGTCCGAGGGATTCCCGCGCGACCGCGCCGATCAGTTGGCGGCGGTCGCGTCCGGGCTGACCTCACTGACCGCGGGTGCCTCCCGCATCTTCGAGGGAGGCCCCGTCAATCAGACCGTGGTGGAGATGGAGCGAGGCTTCCTCTTCATCATGTCCATCTCGGACGGCTCGTCTCTGGCCGTCCTCGCTCATCCTGAGGCTGACATCGGTCTCATCGGATACGAGATGGCACTACTCGTAGACCGCGCAGGAACCGTTCTCACCCCTGACGTGCGCGCTGAACTTCAGGGGAGCATCCTCAACTGATCGGAAAGCTCCCCGACATGAGCCACCTCAGACCGTTATCCGACCCCGACCTCATGCCTTCCCCGGAGGAGCCATGACCCCGCCAGCCTCGCCCGGCCCGTACGGTGCCCCATACCAGCACGCACCGTACGGAGGTGAGGGCGACCAGCCGCTGGTGCGCCCTTATGCGATGACGGGCGGCCGAACCAGGCCGCGCTACCAGCTCGCCATCGAAGCACTGGTGAGCACCAGCGCTGACCCGGTTCAGCTCCAGGGGCTCCTCCCGGAGCACCAGCGCATCTGCCATCTGTGCCGGGAGGTCAAGTCAGTCGCGGAGGTATCGGCCCTGCTGGCGATACCGCTGGGAGTGGCCCGGATCCTGGTCGCCGATCTCGCCGAGGCCGGAATGGTGGCCATCCACCAGCCCGGCGGTGGCTCCGAGCCCGGCGGCGCGCCAGATGTGACGTTGCTCGAAAGGGTGCTCAGTGGACTTCGCAAGCTCTAGCCCGCAGACGGGCCAGATGGTGGGTTACGGAGCCGGAGCCCCGACCCCCGGCCGTTCGACGACCTCCGCGAAGATCGTGGTGGCCGGCGGCTTCGGTGTGGGCAAGACGACCTTCGTGGGTGCGGTCTCCGAGATCAACCCTCTCCGTACCGAAGCGGTCATGACGTCCGCCTCCGCCGGGATCGACGATCTGACCCACACCGGAGGCAAGACCACCACGACGGTGGCCATGGACTTCGGCCGTATCACGCTCGACGACGACCTGATCCTGTACCTGTTCGGCACGCCCGGGCAGGATCGTTTCTGGTTCATGTGGGACGACTTGGTCCGCGGTGCGATCGGCGCGGTTGTCCTGGTCGACACCCGCCGCCTGGCGGACTGCTTCCCGGCAGTGGACTACTTCGAGAACTCGGGTCTGCCGTTCATCATCGCCCTGAACGGCTTCGACGGGCACCAGCCCTACACGCCCGAAGAGGTCCGCGAGGCCTTGCAGATCGGCCCGGACGCTCCGATCATCGTCACCGACGCCAGGCACCGTGCCGAGGCGAAGAGTGCCCTGATCACGCTGGTCGAGCACGCGCTGCTCGCCCGCCTCAAGTGAGACGCGTACTCAACTCGACCCGCAACGCGACGAGTTGACCACACAGCCGGGCAGGAGTCTCTCCGCCCGGCTGTGTTGTTCGCTATGAGCTCCTTGTTGTTCGCCACGAGCTCCTTCAGGTTCATAACGTTTCGACAGTGAATTACGTGGCCGTGAACACGGCTGGCGAGCAAAAGGCTTCACTCTGCTCACAAATCCTGACCTCTTTGCCCCTCTTGCGCCTTTGCGCCGGGTTTCACGAGCCTGTTGAGCACCCGAAGGGCCTCCGCGCAAGTGTTTGGTGGGCGGAACGCTGACGTGCTGAAATGCGCTGAACTCAGCAGTAGCGAGTGGGCACGTCGCCGACCCATGGACGTCGGATACGGACACCGAGGGTCAAGAGGTGAGGAGTCGCGTGAGGCGAAGCAAGACGGGCGCTGCGGCCGGAGCCCGGGTGGAGTCGAGGGGTAACTTCACCCCGCCGTCGCGGGGTTCGGTGGCATCCGACCTTCCCGGTGGTGCCGGCCGTTCGGGCAACCGCCTGGCCGTACGTAACTGGCGTGTGCGGACGAGGCTGTACGCGATCCTCCTCATCCCCGTACTCGTAGGTCTCGTCTTCGGCGGCTTCCGCGTGAGCGACTCGATCGACACGTGGAGCGAGGCCGAGGACGCCCAGCACACCGCCGAACTCGTGCGCGCCGCCGCCACTTACGGCAACGCCCTGATCGACGAGCGCGACCGCACCGCGGCACCCCTGCTCGCAGGGAGGCGTAACGATCCGGCAGTGGAGCGCGCCCGCACCATCACCGACCGGGCCAAGAAGGACTTCGACCGGGCCGCGTCCGCAATGCCCGAGAAGCCCGGCCTGGAGCGCCGTCTCGCCGTCTTCCGCAAGGTGGAGCCCAAGCTGGGCCCCCTGCGTGCGGCCGCCTACAGCAAGCGCCTGGGCGGCGTGCAGACCGAAGAGGGCTACGTCGCCGTCCAGCACCCGCTGATGGAGTTCTCCAACGAACTCGGCTTCGGCACGGGCAACATCACCTCCTACGGCCGCACCGTCTACTCGGTGTCGCTGGGCAAGGCGGCCCAGTCCCTCGAGCGCTCCATAGGCATGCACCTGCTGGTGAGGCCGGGCCCGCGCAAGGAGGATGTGAAGCGGCAGCACACAGGCCTGACTTCGTACGCCTACCTCGAGCGCATCGCCATGGAGGAGTACGTCGGCGGCGGCCGCCCCGAGGACGTCAAGCTCATGAAGCAGGAGAGCGCCAAGGCCTCCGCGAAGGGCAAGGAGCAGGCCGCCAAGGCCGAGGCCAAGGCGACAGCCGCGGGCAGGGACTTCGTACCGCCGCCGTCGACGCAGAAGGCGATCCCGATGATCGTCTCGGGCGCCGGCAAGCGGGCACTGGCTTCCAAGGGCGTCACCCCGGAGAGCTGGTTCGCGACGACCACCGGCAAGTTCGACGCGTACCGCGCCGTCGAGAAGGAGCTCACCGAGCGGGCCGTCGACGAGACCCAGCAGATCTCCGACGACGCCGCTCGCGATGCCCTGGTCAACGCCCTGATCGTGCTGGTCGCGCTGCTGATCGCGTTCTTCCTGGCGGGCATGATGGCCCGCTCGATGAGCCGCAGCATGGGCAATCTGCGCAACGCCGCCTTCGACGTCGCCCAGCAGCGGCTGCCGATGCTCGTCGATCAGCTCTCCCGCACGGACCCCGGCCGCGTGGACACCCGCGTCGCGCCCATCCCGATCGACAGCACCGACGAGATCGGCGAAGTCGCCCGCGCCTTCGACCAGGTGCACCGCGAGGCGGTGCGTCTCGCGGCCGAACAGGCACTGCTGCGAGGCAACGTCAACGCGATCTTCACCAACCTCTCCAGCCGCAACCAGGGCCTCATCGAGCGCCAACTCGGCCTGATCTCCGACCTGGAGAACAACGAGGCCGACCCGGACCAGCTGGAGAGCCTCTTCCGACTGGACCACCTCGCGACCCGCATGCGGCGCAACGGTGAGAACCTTCTCGTCCTCGCCGGCGAGGAGCCCGGCCGCAGCTGGAACGAGCCGGTGCCGCTGGTGGACATCCTCCGCGCCGCGTCGTCCGAGGTGGAGCACTACGAGCGCATCGAGCTCTCCGGCATCCCGGAGATGGAGATCCACGGCCAGGTCGTCAACGACCTCGTGCACCTTCTCGCCGAGCTGCTCGAGAACGCCACGTCCTTCTCCTCGCCGCAGACGAGGGTCGACGTCACCGCCACGCGGCTGCCGGACGACCGTGTGGTGGTCGAGATCCACGACAAGGGAGTGGGTCTGACCGGGGAGGACTTCGCGGACATCAATCACAAACTGGCCAATCCGCCGACCGTGGACGCCAGCCTCGCCCGCCGCATGGGCCTGTTCGTGGTCGGCCGCCTCGCCGACCGGCACGGCATACGCGTTCAGCTGCGGCCCTCCGGTGAGCAGGTCGGCACGACGTGCCTGGTCATGCTGCCCGAAGCGATCACACGCGGAGGCGGCGGCGAGGAAGAGGGCTACGAGGACTTCACGGTCTCCCGGATCATGCCGGAGCCGCCTCCGCCGTCGATTCCCGGGCAGGGCGGGCGCGGTCTGCCGCCCTCCCGTGCCGCCGGCGAGCTGGGCTTCGACAACGGCCGTTACGAAGTGCCCGACGACCTCTCCTCGCTCGGTCCCGTCGATCCGGTGGGACGTTCGCAGCGGCGGGACGAGCGCCATGAGGCGCTGGAGAGCCGGCACAGCGAGCCGGAGTGGGACAGCCCGCGCGACGAGGCGCCGGAGCCGCAGGACTTCCAGGGCCGGCAGGAACAGCCGTCGCAGTGGCGCGCCCAGGAGCAGTGGCAGGAGCCGCGCGACCGCTGGCAGGAGCCGGAGGAGCAGTGGAGGGCGCCCCAGGAACCCCCGGAGCAGCCCCGCGAGTGGGAGCAGCGCGGGCAGGAGCCGGGATTCCCGTCACAGCTGCTGTCGCCGTTCGACGAGCGCCGGCCGACGGGTGAGACCCAACTGCCCGGCCACTCCGAGCAGTTGCCGTCCCGTGGCAGTGCCTACGCCTCCCAGGAACCCGAAGCGGAATCAGGTACGGGCGTTCACGAGAACGGGAGGGACCGCGTAGGCTTCGACCGTCCGGGCCCCACCCCGAGCAGTTATCGCACCACAACCGGCGCTGGCCTGCCGCGCCGGGAGGCGGGGCGGTCACGGCACGAGGCGGGACCGGAAGAGCAACACCAGCAGCACCAGCCTCAACCGGAACCTTCCGAGGATTGGCGTAACGCCAACGACGAGCGCTGGAGCCGGGCAGGCCGGCTGCGTGACCCGCAGTCCAGTGGTCTCACTCCATCCGGCCTTCCCCGGCGGGTGCCCAGGGCCAACCTGGTTGCGGGCACCGCCGATGCGAACCCGCCGGGAGGCCCCATGGTCTCCCGCGCACCCGAGGACGTCCGCGGCAGGCTGAGCAACCTCCACCGCGGCGTACGCCGAGGGCGCGATGCGGGTGACGCCTCCCAGAATGACCGACAGGGCTTCGGCCCCGGCAGCACCTACGATCAGGAGCGTTAGTGTGAGCCCGATGAGCCAGGCGGCGCAGAACCTGAACTGGTTGATCACCAACTTCGTGGACAGCACCCCGGGTGTTTCCCACACAGTGGTGGTCTCCGCGGACGGGCTTCTGCTCGCGATGTCCGAGGGCTTCCCGCGTGACCGCGCCGACCAGTTGGCGGCCGTCGCGTCCGGGCTTACCTCACTCACCGCCGGAGCCTCCCGCATCTTCGAGGGCGGCAGCGTTAACCAGACGGTTGTGGAGATGGAGCGAGGATTTCTCTTCATCATGTCCATTTCCGACGGCTCGGCGCTCGCGGTTCTTGCACATCCCGAGGCCGACATCGGACTTGTCGGCTACGAAATGGCACTTCTCGTCGACCGCGCGGGCACGGTTCTCACGCCCGATCTCCGCGCTGAACTGCAAGGAAGCCTGCTGAACTAGTTCTCAACCGGCAGACAGGCAGTGCGCGTTGCGCCCAGGCGCCATAAGGTGCGTTGAGTGCGGTGCCGCTGAAGGTGGTGCTAAAGCAGGACGGAACAATGTGTGGCCCGCACGTTCTTGAGTCGGAGGAGGAAACATGACAATGCCCCCAGGCGGCCCGTCGTCGTACGGCAGTGGTCATGGTGAGAACGAGCGCCCGAGGCGCTTCAACTTCCCCTCCACGCCCAGCAGGCACGCCGCCGGCGGGCAGCCCGGTGACGAGCAGCAGGGGCCCGCCCAGCCACCGCCTTCGCCGCGGCGCCGTCAGACTTCCCGGTACGAGGAAGGGCTGTACGACTCGTCGCGCTACGACCGAGAATTCGAGCGGCGCCAGTTCGAACAGGCACCGCCGCCCCGCATCCAGCCGGTGCAGCCGCAGCCGCGTAAGGACTACGCAAGCCAGGGTGGCCGAAGCGAGCAGCAGCCGCTGGTGCGCCCGTACGCCATGACGGGTGGACGGACCCGTCCCCGCTACCAGCTCGCCATCGAGGCGCTGGTGCACACCTCGGCCGAACCCGCCAGGCTCCAGGGCCAGTTGCCCGAGCACCAGCGGATCTGCCGCCTGTGCTACGAGATCAAATCGGTAGCTGAGATCTCCGCACTTCTCACCATTCCCCTCGGCGTCGCCCGTATCCTCGTCGCCGACCTGGCCGAAGCGGGCCTTGTCGCCATCCACCAGCCGGGCGGCGACGACACCAACTCCGACGGTCAGCCAGACGTGACACTGCTCGAAAGGGTGCTCAGTGGACTTCGGAAGCTCTAGCGGCGGCGCTGCTGCCCGTTCCACCACCTCCGCGAAGATCGTGGTTGCTGGCGGTTTCGGTGTGGGCAAGACGACCTTCGTCGGTGCCGTGTCGGAGATCAATCCGCTGCGCACGGAAGCCGTGATGACTTCGGCGTCGGCGGGTATCGACGATCTGTCTCACACCGCGGACAAGACCACCACGACGGTGGCTATGGACTTCGGCCGTATCACGCTCGACCAGGACCTGATCCTGTACCTCTTCGGTACGCCCGGGCAGGACCGCTTCTGGTTCATGTGGGACGACCTGGTCCGCGGTGCGATCGGCGCGGTCGTCCTCGTCGACACCCGCCGGCTCGCGGACTGCTTCCCCGCAGTGGATTACTTCGAGAACTCCGGCCTTCCCTTCGTGATCGCCCTGAACGGCTTCGACGGGCATCAGCCCTACACGCCGGAGGAGGTCCGCGAGGCCCTGCAGATCGGGCCCGATGCTCCCATCATCACGACGGACGCGCGCCACCGCGCGGACGCGAAGAGCGCGCTGATCACGCTGGTCGAGCACGCGCTGATGGCACGCCTGCGCTAGCGCGCGCCACTCGCGCACGGCCCAGAGGCCGACGCCCCGCACGACGAAGGAGCCGGACCTCGGTCCGGCTCCTTCGTCGTCCCGGCACCATCGTCCGCGGCCACCCGGGCAACGCGTGCGCGAAGGCTGCCCGTACCGACGGACGCCACCGCGCGCGTGCATGCAGAAGCGGCGGGAGGGTGGGGGAGCGGCGCACCCGGCGGTGTGGAATACGCTGGAGCGTCGTCACCCCGTCCGGCCACGTCTGAAGGGCAGCCCCAACCCGTGCGCATCGCAAGATTCTCCCTCGACGGCAACGTCGCCTTCGGTGTCGTGGAAGGGGACGCGCAGACCGAAGGCGGCCCCGTGCTCGACATCATCAAGGGCCATCCCTTTGCGGAGTTCGAGCGCTCGGGCCAGAAGCTCCCCCTGGACAAGGTCCGGCTGCTGCCTCCCGTGCTGCCCAACAAGGTCGTCGCGATCGGCCGCAACTACGCCGAGCACGCCAAGGAGATGGGCAACGAGGTCCCCGACGCTCCGGTCGTCTTCTTCAAGCCGTCCACCTCCGTGTGCGGCCCGCACGACCCGGTGACGTACCCCTCCTTCTCCACGGAGGTGCACTACGAGGCCGAACTGGCCGTCGTCATCGGCCGGTTGTGCAAGGACGTGCCCCGCGAGCGCGTCAAGGACGTGATCCTCGGCTACACCTGCGGCAATGACATCACCGCCCGCGACATCCAGCGCAGCGAGTTGCAGTGGGCCCGCGCCAAGGGCTTCGACACCTCCTGCCCGCTTGGCCCTTGGGTCGAGACCGAGCTGGACGCCTCCGACCTCGGCGTGATGTGCACCGTCAACGGCGAGCAGCGCCAACTCGGGCGTACGAGCGAGATGATCCGCTCCGTCGAGGACCTGGTCGTCCACATCACGGAAGCCATGACGCTGCTTCCCGGTGACGTCATCCTCACCGGAACCCCGGCGGGCGTCGGCCCGCTCACCGTCGGCGACGAGGTCGCCGTCACCATCGAAGGCATCGGCACTCTCACCAACAAGGTGGTCAAGCGTGACTGACGCGACCGCGCCCGCATCCCCGTCCACGGACGTCACCAAGGACGTACGCGTACGGTTCTGCCCCTCGCCGACGGGCA
Source organism: Streptomyces sp. TAA486 (assembly GCF_000426165.1). Taxonomy (NCBI): domain Bacteria; kingdom Bacillati; phylum Actinomycetota; class Actinomycetes; order Kitasatosporales; family Streptomycetaceae; genus Streptomyces; species Streptomyces sp. TAA486. The sequence continues at coordinate 252,381 of NZ_AUEV01000006.1, forward strand.
ACCCCCACGTCGGCCTCATCCGGACCGCCCTGTTCAACTGGGCGTTCGCCCGGCACCACGGCGGCACGCTCGTCTTTCGCATCGAGGACACCGACGCCGCCCGCGACACGGAGGAGTCCTACGAGCAGCTGCTGGACGCCATGCGCTGGCTCGGCCTCGACTGGGACGAGGGGCCCACGGCGTTCGACGCCGCCTCCGGCGGCAGCGGCGGCCCGCACGGCCCCTACCGCCAGTCGCAGCGCACCGAGATCTACGCCGACGTCGCGGCCAGGCTCCGGGAGGGCGGCTTCGCCTACCCCTGCTACTGCACCGCAGAGGAACTGGAGGTGCGCCGTGAGGCGGCGCGCAAGGCCGGCAGGCCCTCCGGTTACGACGGCACGTGCCGCGAGCTGACCGCCGAGCAGATCGCCGCGTACGAGGCCGAAGGGCGCACGCACATCGTGCGGTTCCGCATGCCCGACGAGCCGATCACCTTCACCGACCTCGTGCGCGGAGAGCTGACGTTCTCACCCGAGAACGTCACGGACTACGGCATCGTCCGCGCCAACGGAGCCCCGCTCTACACGCTGGTCAACCCGGTCGACGACGCGCTGATGGAGATCACGCACGTGCTGCGCGGCGAGGACCTTCTCTCCTCCACCCCGCGCCAGATCGCCCTCTACCGCGCACTCGCGCAGCTCGGCGTCGGCCCCGGCACGATCCCGGCCTTCGGCCATCTCCCGTACGTCATGGGCGAGGGCAACAAGAAGCTCTCCAAGCGCGACCCGCAGGCGTCCCTCAACCTCTACCGCGAGCGCGGATTCCTGCCGCAGGGTCTGCTCAACTACCTTGCCCTGCTTGGCTGGTCGATCGCCGAGGACCGCGACATCTTCTCGCTGGACGAGATGATCGCCGCCTTCGAGATCTCCGACGTCAACGCCAACCCTGCCCGCTTCGACCTGAAGAAGTGCGAGGCCATCAACGCCACACATCTGCGCGAGATGCCGCCCGGGGACTTCATCTCGGCCTGTGAGCCCTGGTTGCACGCTCCCTTCGCGCCGTGGCGTGAGGAGTCCTTCGACCGGGCGGCGTTCGAGGAGCTGGCCCCCCTCGCCCAGACGCGGCTGACGGTGCTCTCCGACATCACCGCCAACGTCGACTTCCTCTTTCTCGACGAGCCCGTGGAGGACGAGGCGTCCTGGGCGAAGGCGATGAAGCCCGGCGCCGAGGACGTGCTGCGCACCGCCCGTACGAAGCTCGCCGACGCCGACTGGAAGGCAGAGGCCCTCAAGGAGGCCGTGCTGGCGGCGGGCGAGGAGCACGGCCTCAAGCTCGGCAAGGCCCAGGCCCCGGTACGCGTCGCGGTCACCGGCCGCACGGTGGGCCTCCCGCTCTTCGAATCCCTCGAAGTCCTGGGCCGCGAGCGCACGTTGGCGCGCGTGGACGCGGCGCTGGAGAAGGTGGCGGCGCAGCAGGACGGCTGAGCTCCTGCGATGCGATTGGTGCGGTGGTCGCCGCCCTGGCCCTGAAGCCATTCTCTGACTAGAGTCAGAGAATGGCTGATGTGCAGATCGACCAGGTGCGGCGGTTCAATCGCACCGTCACGGAACGCGTGGGCGTGCTCTACGACCACTACCTGGGCCGTGACAGGCCCATCGGCGAGGCCCGCCTGCTCTGGGAGATCGGCGACCAGGGGCAGGACGTGCGGCGGCTGCGCGAGCGCCTCGGGCTCGACTCCGGCTACATCAGCCGGCTGCTGCGCTCCCTGGAGGCCGCCGGGCTGGTGACGGTGGAGCCGCAGCCGCGGGACAGGAGGGTGCGCACCGTCCGGCTCACCGGCACCGGCCGCGCCGAACGTGCCGTGCTCGACGACCGCAGCGACGAGCTGGCCGGCTCCATGCTGGAACCGCTCAACAGCGCACAGCGTGCCCGACTGGTGGAGGCCATGGCCGAGGTGGACCGGCTGCTGACCGCCGGGACGGTCACTCTGGACGTCGTCGACCCGGACCACCACGACGCCCGCCACTGCCTGCAGGGCTACTTCACCGAGCTACAGGAGCGCTTCGACACCGGGTTCGACCCGGCACGGAGCCTGCTCCCCGACGCGGGTGAACTCCGCCCTCCGAGCGGCCTGTTCCTGGTGGCCCGGCTCCAGGGCGAGCCCGTCGGTTGCGCGGGCCTGAAGCTCCCCGTCGGGGCCGCGGCCGAGATCAAGCGCATGTGGGTCGCGCCCCGGGCCCGCGGGCTGGGCCTGGCCCGCCGCTTCCTGGCCGAGCTGGAGGCGCGTGCCGCGCGGCACGGCTTCGACGCCTTGCGCCTGGACACCAACAAGGCGCTGACCGCCGCGATCGGCCTGTACCGGTCCTTCGGCTTCGAGGAGGTCGCAGCCTTCAACGACGAGCCCTACGCGCACCACTGGTTCGAGAAGCGCGTCACCGCTGCCGGAGCCGCGGCCGACGGCGATTCCTGATCCCGGGAAGCCCCATGTGGGCGCGCCGGGCAGGGGAAGTGGGGCTCGTCGGCTCTCAACCCTCCGAGAAAAGCGTCCGGTTCGGGGTCGGCGATGGGGGACGAACCCGTCGGCGACCCTCCGGCCGGAGGAACCCCCAAGCCCTGTGGGTGAGTTGGTGGAGGTGCCGCGAGCAGGTCGCTGCTGGCGCGACACCACTCGCGGCACGACGGGGCGGCGACGGTGCCGAGAGAGCCCTCGCCCCCGGCGGGTGCCCTGGCGCCGCGCGGACGGACGGTCCCGTGGCCCGTGATCCGGCTCTCACAAGGTCGCATGGAGGCACGCCGGCGGTCCCCATCTGCTGCGCGGCTGACCGGCTCGGCGCCAGGCGGGCGGTGGTTTCCGTTGGGCAGGCAGGCAACCCGTACCGCCTGGGAACCCGTTTTGGAGCGCCGTCGCCGATCGGGTACTGTTCTTCCTGTCGCCGAACGGGACGGAGCCGAGAGGCCCGACCGGAAGGCGGTCACTCGGACAAGATCCCCGTCAAGCAGAAACGCTGCTGGGGGTTGCGTTTTGGTGGGCTATGGTGTAATTGGCAGCACGACTGATTCTGGTTCAGTTAGTCTAGGTTCGAGTCCTGGTAGCCCAGCGCGATCTTGTATCGGCGCACTTCAAAAGCGCAATTCACAAGATCGAGGCCCCCGTTGTGTAGCGGCCTAGCACGCCGCCCTCTCAAGGCGGTAGCGCCGGTTCGAATCCGGTCGGGGGTACGGGTCGGTGGCGATCACCGGCCGAGCAGGGCCCCCGTTGTGTAGCGGCCTAGCACGCCGCCCTCTCAAGGCGGTAGCGCCGGTTCGAATCCGGTCGGGGGTACTCGATCAAGAAGCCCTCCGCGAGCGCGGAGGGCTTCTTCCGTGTGTGCGGCCTCTCAACTCTCCGTGCTGAAGCGCCTGTTGGACTCCTCCGCCTCCGCGAGCCGCCGCAGGCTGAGCAGCACCGGCTCGTAGAGCACGGTGCAGGCCACGGCGGCCTCGATCTGCTCCTCCGCGTCGCCGTAGCCGGCCACGAGATCCAGGTCGCTCTTGGCCACCTGGGCGGCCGCCCGCCCGTACGGCAGCAGATTCTCGGTGCCGCATGGGTAGCCGAGGCGCCGCAGGGCCGCGATCGCGCCCACCAGCATCCGGTACGCGGGAGACGTGGACCCGGCGGACTGCGAGAAGTTCCAGTCGAGGTCCGCGAGAAGGGTCTGGGCGGTGCGTTCCGCGGCCCCCGCCTCCGGATCGTCGGGTTCGGGCCGGTCGCCGTGGGGGAGTGCCCGCACGGCAGCCCCGATGCGGCTGTGCTGGTCCAGCGAACTGTCGTCGACGCAGGCCAGAACCTCGCGGGCCGTCGCCACGGGGAGTCGTCCGACCTGGGTGAGGGCGCGGACGAGGCCGAGCCGCCGCAGATGCGACTCCTCGTACTCGGCCTGCGTCGCCGAGACCCGGCGGCCCGGCGGCAGCAGCCCCTCGCGCAGGTAGTACTTGACCGTCGCGGTGCTGATCCCGCTGCGTTCACTCAGTTCCGCCAGACGCATCGCGTGCCGTCCCGTCCCGTCGAGCTGCCGATTCCCACTTGCGCTTCTCTTTGGATAGCGGCACTATCCTATAGCGGATAGTGCCGCTATCCAATAAGGGGAGGGAGTGTGCGCCATGGCAGGAAAGGTGCCGGAGGGACGGATGACGGCCGCCGCCCGGGGCGACATCGTCGTGTTCCTGATCGGGATGCGGATCAACAAGCTGCGGGCGCTGCGCAGTTGGCTGCCCGTCTTCGCGGCGATGCCGCGGATGCTGAAGGAGCTCTCGAAGGATGCCTCAAGTGGCTTGCTGGGCTTCCGGGTTCAGGTCGGCGGGCTCCGCGACATCAGCGTGGTGCAGTACTGGGAGTCCGAGGAGAAGCTGTTCGCGTACGCCACGGCCGCGGACAAGGAACACCGGCCGGCGTGGGCGGCGTACAACCGCAAGGCACGCAACGGCGGTGCGGCTGTGGGGATCTGGCACAAGACCTATGCGGTCCCGGCGGGCCGTCACGAGTCGATCTACGCGAACACGCCCCCGTACGGCCTGGGGGCGGCGCACGGAACCGAACCGGTCGGCAGGCGCGGTGAGCGCGCCGAGGAGCGGATGTCGTCCGGCAGGGCCGACGTCTGATGCGGGAAGGCGGGGCGTGATCGGCGCGTGCCGCTCACGGCGGAGGGGTGTGCGGCGTCGGGGAGGGAGCGCTGCCGCTCAGCCCGTCGTCCTGCGCAGCGACTCACTCAGCCGTGCGGCGGCGTCGACGATGGCTTGAGCGTGCATGCGGCCGGGGTGCCGGGTCAGCCGCTCGATGGGACCGGAGACGGACACGGCGGCGACGACGCGGTTGGACGGACCGCGCACAGGCGCCGAGACGGAGGCCACACCCGGTTCGCGCTCGCCCACCGACTGCGCCCAGCCCCTGCGCCGTACGCCCGAGAGGGCCGTCGCCGTGAAGCGTGCACCCTGAAGGCCCCGGTGGAGGCGTTCCGGCTCCTCCCAGGCCATGAGGATCTGTGCGGCCGAACCCGCCTTCATCGGCAGGGTCGAGCCGACCGGGACCGTGTCCCGCAATCCGGACAGCCGCTCGGCGGCGGCGACGCAGATGCGCATGTCGCCCTGGCGCCGGTAGAGCTGTGCGCTCTCGCCCGTCACGTCGCGAAGGTGCGTGAGCACGGGCCCCGCGGAGGCCAGAAGGCGGTCCTCGCCCGCCGCGGCGGCGAGTTCGCCCAGGCGCGGGCCGAGAATGAAGCGCCCTTGTATGTCCCGGGCGACCAGGCGGTGGTGCTCGAGAGCCACCGCGAGTCTGTGTGCCGTCGGACGTGCCAGGCCGGTCGCCCCGACCAGCCCGGCGAGGGTGGCCGGACCGGACTCCAGAGCGCTCAGTACCAGAGCTGCCTTGTCGAGAACGCCGACGCCGCTAGAGTTGTCCATGCGTCGATACTCGCGTCTCAGAGTGTGAAACGCAAGTTCCTTTTCCGGCGCCACCCGCCACCCTGTAGTGGCGGAGCACACCAAGGCCCGGGTCCCCGCAGGACCGTCGTGGCCGCGGTGAGCCATTGGATCTCGACATGTGGGCCGGCGACGTGGCTGGCCGGAGGGAAAGCGATGGGACGGACACTGGCGGAGAAGGTCTGGGACGACCATGTCGTCACGCGCGCCGAGGGCGAGCCGGATCTGCTCTTCATCGACCTGCACCTGCTGCACGAAGTGACCAGCCCGCAGGCCTTCGACGGCCTTCGCAAGGACGGCCGTCGTGTGCGCCGCACCGACCTCACCATCGCGACCGAGGACCACAACACCCCCACCATCGACATCGACAAGCCCGTCGCCGACCCCGTCTCCCGCACGCAGCTGGAGACGCTGCGCAAGAACTGCGCGGACTTCGGTGTACGGCTGCACCCGCTGGGCGACGTCGAACAGGGCGTCGTGCACGTGGTGGGGCCGCAGCTCGGCCTGACCCAGCCGGGAACGACGGTGGTCTGCGGCGACTCGCACACCTCCACCCACGGCGCGTTCGGCGCGCTGGCCTTCGGCATCGGCACCAGCCAGGTCGAGCACGTACTGGCCACCCAGACGCTGCCGATGGCCCCGTTCCGCACGATGGCGGTCACCGTCAACGGCGAACTCCCCGAGGACGTCACGGCGAAGGACCTCATCCTCGCGATCATCGCCAGGATCGGCACGGGCGGCGGCCAGGGCTACGTGATCGAATACCGCGGCGAGGCCATCGAGAAGCTGTCGATGGAGGCGCGGATGACCATCTGCAACATGTCCATCGAGGCGGGTGCCCGCGCCGGGATGATCGCCCCCGACGCCACCACCTTCGACTACGTCCGGGGCCGTGAGCACGCACCGCAGGGCGCCGACTGGGACGCCGCGGTCGAGTACTGGAAGACGCTGCGCACCGACGAGGACGCGGTCTTCGACCACGAGGTCGTCATCGAGGGCGGGGAGTTGGCCCCGTTCGTGACCTGGGGAACGAACCCGGGCCAGGGTGCGCCGCTGTCGGAGTCGGTGCCGGACCCGGCCTCCTTCGAGGACGAGGGCGCCAGGGTGGCGGCCGAGAAGGCTCTGGAGTACATGGGGCTCAGCGCCGGACAGCCGCTGCGCGAGGTCGACGTGGACACCGTCTTCGTCGGCTCGTGCACCAACGGCCGTATCGAAGACCTGCGTTCGGCCGCGGCCGTCCTCGAGGGGCGGCAGGTCGCCGACGGGACCCGGATGCTGGTCGTGCCCGGTTCCGTACGCGTCTCTCTCCAGGCGGTCGAAGAGGGCCTGGACAAGATCTTCACGGCGGCCGGGGCCGAATGGCGGCATGCGGGCTGTTCGATGTGCCTGGGGATGAACCCCGACCAGCTCAAGCCGGGTGAGCGCGCCGCGTCCACCTCGAACCGCAACTTCGAGGGCAGGCAGGGCAAGGGCGGCCGTACGCACCTGGTCTCGCCGCAGGTCGCCGCGGCGACGGCGGTGCTGGGGCACCTGGCCTCGCCCGCCGACCTGACCGACGTACGAGTGCCCGCCGGCGTCTGAGGAGAACGCACACCATGGAAGCCTTCACGACACACACCGGGCGGGTCGTACCGCTGCGCCGCAGCAACGTCGACACCGACCAGATCATCCCCGCGCACTGGCTGAAGAAGGTCACCCGCGACGGCTTCGAGGACGGGCTCTTCGAGGCGTGGCGCAGGCAGGACGACTTCGTGCTCAACCAGGAGGCGTACAAGGGCGGCACGGTGCTCGTCGCCGGCGAGGACTTCGGCACCGGCTCCTCCCGTGAGCACGCCGTATGGGCGCTTCAGAACTACGGCTTCAAGGCCGTCGTCTCCCCGCGCTTCGCGGACATCTTCCGGGGCAACTCCCTGAAGAACGGCCTGCTCACGGTCGTGCAGCCGCAGGAGACCGTCGAGGCGCTGTGGCGGCTGGCCGAGTCGGACCCGAGCGCGGAGGTCACCGTCGATCTTGTCGAGCGCAAGATCGTCGCACCCGGCGTCGAGTCCCCCTTCGAGCTGGACGAGAACGCCCGCTGGCGGCTGCTCGAAGGGCTGGACGACATCAGCCTCACCCTGAAGAACGAGGCCGCCATCGCCGACTTCGAATCGAAGCGTGCCGCGTTCAAACCCCTTACGCAGCAGGTGTGACGCACATCTGAGCGCACGCGCACCAGACGGCCCACAACCGCATCACCGCTCGCGCCCCACGCCCCCGCGGCGTGGGGCGCGAGTGTGTGTTGAGGAGCCGGTATGCGACAACTCACCGCAGATGGCACAATCGGTGCATGGAACGCGACGGTCAACTCGATCTCTACGACCGGCTCGCCGCCCGCTTGAAGGAGGCGCACACACGAGTGCGCACACTGCAAGTCCCCGAGGGCGTACGGGTGGCGCTGCAGCGAAAGCTGCTCGTCATCACGGCGGCCTCGAAGCACGATCTCGCCGACGCGGAGCGGCGCGTGGACCGTCTGATGACGGATATCGACGAGGGACGCTTCCCCGAGGAACAGGCAGGCAAGCGCGCTGACGGAACTCGATGAAGGGCGAGTTCGTTGCGGCACAAGGGTGATTCGCCCGTTTCATGTTTGATTCGCGGTATATATCTGCCTAGCGTGCGAAAAAGCTTGAACACATTCGTTCCTGCAATAGTTCCGAAGGGGAAGACGTGAACAAGGCGCAGCTCGTCGAAGCAATCCAGGACAAGCTCGGTGGACGGCAGCAGGCCTCGGAAGCGGTCGATGTCGTACTGGACGCGATCGTCCGCTCCGTTGTGGCAGGGGAGCGGGTCTCGGTCACCGGGTTCGGCTCCTTCGAGAAGGTGGACCGGCCCGCCAGGTACGCCCGTAACCCGCAGACCGGTGAGCGTGTGCGCGTGCGGAAGACCTCGGTGCCGCGCTTCCGCGCCGGTGCCGGCTTCAAGGAACTGGTCAGCGGGGCGAAGAAGCTTCCGAAGAACGACGTCGCCGTGAAGAAGGCCCCGAAGGGCAGCCTGATGGGCGGCACTTCCGCGAAGAAGGCCACCGCCAAGCGTGCGGGGGCGAAGAAGGCCGCCGCCAAGCGCGGAGCCGCCAAGAAGGCCACCGCCGCCAGGACGGCCGCGAAGCGGATGCCGGCGAAGAAGGCGGCGGCGAAGAAGACCGCCGCCAAGAAGATGGCGGCGAAGAAGACGACCGCGAAGAAGACGGCGGCGAAGAAGGCCACCGCCAAGAAGTCCGCGGCGAAGAAGGCCACCGCCAAGAAGGCACCCGCGAGGAAGGCACCGGGCCGCCGCACCGCCGCCCGCAAGACGACCGCAAAGAGGGCCACCGCGCGCAAGCGCTGAGGCCGTACGCACATCACGTCCCGCAGCGCCGGGCCGGACTCCCGCCGGGAGTCCGGCCCGGCGGGCGTTTCAGGGGTCTTGGTCGCCATGGAGTGACGTTCAGCGCGGCCGTGGGTCCTCCGGCCGCTCCGCTGCCGCGTTCAAGGGCGCCAGAGGGGCGCTCCCGGCCTCGGGGAAGCTTCCGTACCTCCGGAGGCGGGCGGAACCGCGCGGGCTCTCAAAGGGTCTGCAGCGTCACGAAGGTGACCCGTCGCTCGTCTCCGCTTCCCTCGACCTCGATGCGCAGGCGCTGCCCCGGGCGCAGCAGCCGCAGGCCCCCGGCGTCGAAAGCGGCGGCGTCGAAGGGGAGTGGCGTTCCGTCGTCCAGCAGCACGCTGCCCGTGCGCGTCTCCGGGTCGTAGGTGTACGAAGTGGCCTGCATGCAGCGAAGCCTAGAGGGTCACTGACCGCTGTTGACGGGCGCGGCCCCGGCTCCTTCGCACGGGACCTGCTCACGGCAGGCCCTGGCCGTGAAGGGGCCCAGCCCCAACGCACGGGCGGCCACCAGGTCCGCGGCCGTGTCCACGTCCCGCCGGACGCTGTCCACCCCGGCGAGCAGGATCTCCTGCGCCCCCGAGGCCCGGTGCCCGGCGCGGGAACGGGGGCCGAACACCGGGCCGAGCGCATGACCCGGAAGTGCCGAGAGCAGCGTGGTGCCCGTACCGTCCGCATCGGCGAGGAACGCGCGAGGCGAGCCCGCGGCGAAGTCCAGGACACGGGCGAGCTCTTCGGGCCGCAGCGCGGGCAGATCGGCGTTCAGAGCCGCCAGGGGGGCATCAGGGCAGCGCACGCGGACCTCTGCGGCACCGTGTGCCAGCGCGGGGTTGAGACCGGCGGACGGGACGTCCGGCACGATGCGTGCGCCGAGCGCGCCCAGCTCCCGTGCCGCACACCGGTCGTCCGTGACGACTGCCACATCGCGCACCGCCCCGCACGTCAGCGCCGCGCTCACCGTGTCCTGCGCGAAAGCCAGGGCCAACTGGGCACGCGCCGGGTCGCCCGCCGTCGCGGCGAGCCTGCTCTTGGCCCGTATCAGCGGCTTCAACGGCACCACGAGGGTCCACGCGACGGGCGTCACATGTGGCTGCACCCCCTCATTCTCCCCTGCCGCCCGAAGAGGCCGGGAGGCGCACGGCTACGGTTGCAGGGCAGAGCAGGCGAGCCGTGTGCTCGACATGGTGGGGGTAACGGGGTGAGACTTGCTCCTCGCGCGCCGGGGTGAACGCACGCCGGACGTGCCGGTCAGGCCCACGCCCGCCGTGCCGAGGGTCCCGCGCCCGTTGTCTGCGGCAGGCCCGCGCCCTGCCGCCCGCCGGGACCACGTGGCTGTTCGAACAGGCAAGAGGAGATGGTGTCCGGGTGTCCCGCCGCAGAATCGGCTTCTGGTACCGCCTTGCCGCGGTTTTGCTGAAACCGCCGCTCTTGGTGTTCTTCAAGCGAGACTGGCGCGGAATGGAACACATTCCGGAAAAGGACGGTTTTATCACCGTCGTGAATCACAACTCCGCCGTGGACCCGCTTTCCTATGCCCACTTCCAGTACAACACCGGCAGGGTCCCGAGGTTTCTCGCGAAGGTCAGTCTGTTCAAGAGCGGTTTCGTGGGAACGGCGATGCGCGGCACGGGTCAGATCCCTGTCTTCCGCGAGTCCAAGGACGCCATAGGAGCCTTCCGCGCCGCCGTGGAGGCCATCAACAAGGGCGAATGCGTCGCGTTCTACCCGGAGGGCACCCTCACGCGGGAGCCGGGCATGTGGCCGATGAAGGGCAAGACCGGTGCCGCGCGAGTGGCTCTGGAAACAAGGGCACCCGTTATTCCTGTCGCGCAGTGGGGAGCGAATCTCGCGGTGCCGCCCTATCCCAAGCGCGGCGACATCAAGCTCTTTCCGCGCAAGACGCTGATCGTGAAGGCCGGGCCGCCCATCGATCTCTCGGAGTTCTACGGTCAGGAACCGACCGCCGCTGTGCTGCGCGACGTCACGGACCGCATCATGGACGAGATCACCGCACTGCTTTCGGAGATCCGCGGGGAGCCCGCGCCCACCGAGCGTTACGACCACCGCGCAACCGAACACCGGCCGCAGGACGCGGTTCCGCCGCAGCCGCAGGCGGAACCGGCACAGCAGGCAGAGCGAGCACAGCACGACACGGCGCCCCCGGGGGGCGCCGGGGGAGAGAACGCGTGACGAAAGCCGCCGTATTCGGCACCGGTTCCTGGGGCACCGCCTTCGCGATGGTGCTCGCCGACGCGGGCTGTGAGGTGACCCTCTGGGGCAGGAGAGCGGAGCTGGCCGAGGCGGTCAACACCCGTCGCGTGAACCCCGACTACCTTCCCGACGTCGAACTTCCCGCATCGGTGCGGGCCACCACGGACCCGGCCGAGGCGGCGGACGGCGCAGAGTTCACGGTGCTCGCCGTGCCGTCCCAGACGCTGCGCGGCAACCTCGCCGGCTGGGCGCCGCTGCTGCACACGGACACGGTGCTCGTCTCCCTCATGAAGGGCGTCGAACTGCGCACCGCGAAACGGATGAGCGAGGTGATCGAGGAGGTCGCCGAGGTCGAACGCTCCCGGGTCGCCGTGCTCACGGGGCCCAACCTGGCCAAGGAGATCGCCGCGCGCCGTCCGGCCGCTTCCGTCGTGGCCTGCACGGACGGTTCCGTGGCGCAGCGTCTGCAGGCTGCCTGTCACACTCCGTACTTCCGCCCGTACACCAACACCGACGTCGTCGGCTGTGAACTCGGCGGAGCGGTCAAGAACGTGATCGCGCTGGCGGTCGGCATCGCCGACGGCATGGAACTCGGCGACAACGCCAAGGCCTCACTGATCACCCGCGGTCTCGCCGAAACCACGCGCCTCGGACTGGCGATGGGCGCGGACGCGCACACCTTCGCGGGCCTCGCCGGTATGGGTGACCTGGTGGCGACGTGCTCCTCGCCGCTCTCCCGCAACCACACCTTCGGCACCAACCTCGGCCGCGGCATGACGCTCGAGGAGACGATCGCGGTCACACGACAAACCGCGGAAGGTGTCAAGTCGTGCGAGTCCGTACGTGAACTGGCCCGTATGCACGGCGTGGAGATGCCCCTCACGGAGACCGTTGTCGGCATCGTCCACGACGGCAAGCCGCCCCTGGTGGCCCTCAAGGAACTGATGTCGCGCAGCGCGAAGGCGGAACGCGTCTGACGGTCAACGGCCGTCCGTCGCATGCTCGTACCACCGCCCACCGGGGTGGCCGTAATCGCCCCGGGCGCCCGGCAGTTGGGCCGTCGGCGCTCCTCGTCCGCGGGCGCGTACGTGGCGGCCTCTGCGGCGGGCGGAGCCGGTGACGACGCGGGCCGCGGACCCTGACGCGTGTGGGCCCAGACGGTACAGTCGACGCGATATGAGCAGCCAGAGCCCCTCCCGCAAGCCCCGCGTCGCCGTCGTCTTCGGCGGCCGAAGCTCCGAGCACGCGATCTCCGTCGTCACGGCGGGCGCCGTGCTCGGCGCGATCGACCGCGACAAGTACGAAGTGCTGCCCATCGGCATCACCAGCGACGGCCACTGGGCGCTGACCGCCGACGAGCCCGAGCGGATGGCGATCGAGAACCGCAAGCTGCCCAGCGTGGCGGATCTGGCCGACGCACAGCCCGGCGGGGTCCTGCTACCCGTCGAACCGGGCAACCGCGAGGTGACGTACCAGGAGCCCGGTTCCGTGCCGAAGGCGCTGGGCGAGGTCGACGTCGTCTTCCCGGTGCTGCACGGCCCGTACGGCGAGGACGGCACCCTGCAGGGGCTGCTGGAGCTCTCCGGGGTGCCCTACGTCGGTGCCGGTGTCCTCGCCTCGGCCGTCGGCATGGACAAGGAGTACATGAAGCGGGTCTTCGCTTCGTTCGGGCTCCCTGTCGGTCCGTACGTGACGATCCGTCCCCGTGAGTGGCGGACGGATCCGGGCGCGGCCCGCAAGCGCATCGTGGACCTGGCCGGCGAGCACGGCTGGCCGCTGTTCGTGAAGCCCGCCCGAGGGGGCTCGTCGATGGGCATCACGAAGGTCGACGACATCGGAGGCCTGGAGGATGCCGTGGCCGAGGCGCAGCGTCACGACCCGAAGGTGATCGTCGAATCGCTGCTGAACGGACGCGAGATCGAGTGCGGGGTGCTGGAGTTCGAGGACGGGCCGAGGGCCAGCGTCCCCGCCGAGATCCCGCCCGTGAGCGCGCACGACTTCTACGACTTCGAGGCCAAGTACATCGACTCCGCCTCCGGCATCGTGCCCGCGCCCCTCACGCCCGAGCAGACCGCGCGCGTTCAGGAACTGGCGGTGCTGGCCTTCGAGGCGACCTCGTGCGAAGGGCTCGTCCGAGCGGACTTCTTCCTCACGGACAGCGGCGAGTTCGTCATCAACGAGATCAACACGATGCCGGGCTTCACCCCGATCTCCATGTATCCGCGGATGTGGCAGAAGAGCGGCGTGAGCTACGCGGAGCTGGTGGACCGGCTCATCCAGGCGGCCCTGCGGCGCGAGACGGGCCTGCGGTAGCGGGCAGGAGGGCGCACGACGCGTGCGGTGGCGGCACGGGCGGTCAGGAGCGCTTCGGCACCGATGCGCGTATTGCCTTCGCGAGATCGGGCAGCGCGTTGATCTCCGGCGCGTAGTCGTCCGGAACGCTCAACTCGACGTTCGCGGCACGGTCGGTGGTGGTGAAGCGGTAGCCGCCGTCCCGTCGTTCGAGCAGCCAGGAGACCCCGTTGACTTCCGCCGCCTCCGCAGTGGGGTTGTAATGTTCACTACCGGGCGAGAGCTTCTCGGGGCGCGGCACACCACAGCGCATCTCGATGGCCGGATCGCCCCACGCCGCGGTGTACTTCGAGGCGGGATCGAGCGTGATCCGCTGCTGCCCGTCCACACGCTTCGGCAGCCGGTCGTGCAGCGACCGGCATGCCTCGGCGACCTTGCCGGAAGGGCTGGGCGGCGCCGGTCCACTGTCGTCCCCGCCCGTGCAGCCGGCGGCTGCCGCGACGGCGACGGCTACGGTGACGGCGCAGGAGGCCCGGCGCAGGGAAGTGCTCACCGGGCGAGCATACGGGGGAGCTAGAGATGAACGATCGGACAGGTCAGGGTGCGGGTGATGCCGTCCACTTGCTGGATCTTGGCCACGACCATGCGTCCGAGCTCGTCGACGGAGTCGGACTGCGCACGCACGATGACGTCGTACGGGCCGGTCACGTCCTCCGCGTGAAGAATCCCGGGAAGTTTCGCGATGACGTCGGCGACGGTCGATGCCTTGCCGACCTCGGTCTGGATCAGGATGTAGGCCTGTACCACGGAACCTCCAGGGCGGCTACGAGGATCATGGGGGGAGAGGGATCGCCACGGTACCGCGTTGCCGCTACCGCGCGGGAGACCCCCAGCACAGCCGGTGACGGCGGGTTGACGCGGCTGACGTCGCCAACCGGACGACAGGACCCAACGGGGGCCGGGCAGAGGGAGAAAGGCGAAAGGGCGCAGCGATGCATCTGAGCGGGGAGTACCGCGGGGGCCGGCCGCGTACGCCCGGCACCGTCGGGGAGCTCGGAGAGTTCGGCCTGATCCGGGAGTTGACGTCCCGGCTTACCACCACGCCCGCCGTGCAGATCGGTCCGGGCGACGACGCCGCCGTGGTCTCCGCGCCCGACCGCAGAGTCGTCGCGACGACCGACATTCTCTTGGAGGGGCAGCACTTCCGGCGGGACTGGTCCACGGCATATGACGTGGGACGCAAGGCCGCCGCGGAGAACCTCGCCGACATCGCGGCGATGGGGGCAGTGCCGACGGCACTGCTGCTCGGCCTCGTCGTCCCCGCCGAACTCCCCGCGAACTGGCCGACGGAGCTCATGGACGGCATCCGCGACGAGGCGCAGGTCGCCTCTGCAGCCGTCGTCGGCGGGGACGTCGTACGCGGCGGGACGATCACCGTCTCCATCACGGCTCTCGGCGACCTGCGCAACAGGGAACCGGTCACCCGGTCCGGCGCGCGTCCCGGCGACACCGTGGCCGTCACCGGCTGGCTCGGCTGGTCGGCGGCGGGCCATGCCGTGCTCTCGCGCGGGTTCCGCTCGCCGCGTGCCTTCGTCGAGGCGCACCGGCGGCCCGAACCGCCGTACCACGCGGGCCCGGCGGCGGCTGAGCTCGGGGCCACGGCGATGACGGACATCAGCGACGGCCTGGTGGCCGACCTCGGGCACATCGCCGAGGCCAGCAAGGTCCGGATCGACCTGCGCTCCGCCGACCTCGACGTGCCTGCGCAGATGTCGGACATCGGTCAGGCGGTGGGCGTCGATCCGTTGCACTGGGTGCTCACCGGCGGCGAGGATCACGCCCTCGTGGCGACGTTCCCCTCCACCGCGAAACTTCCGGCGCGCTGGCGCAAGATCGGTGGGGTGCTGGCGCCCGGCACACAGCCGCGGGTGACCGTGGACGGCGCACCGTGGGACCGGGCGGGCGGCTGGGACCACTTCGCCGCGGGTGGCGACGGCGACGGGGGCTGACGTACGCGGCCGGCGGGCCCGGAGGTCCGTACACCGCCCCTGGTGACGGGCCCTCGTGCACATCCGGGGGCCCGGTTACGTTTGTGCGCATGGAGACGACACCCGCGCACCCCGCGCCGCCCCGAGTGCTGACCATCGCCGGTTCCGACTCGGGAGGCGGCGCGGGCATCCAGGCCGATCTCAAGACGATGCTGGCGCTCGGCACTCACGGCATGAGCGTCGTCGCCGCCGTGACGGCGCAGAACTCCGTCGGTGTGCAGGGCTACTGGGAACTGCCGGCCGAGGCGGTACGAGCGCAGTTCCGCAGCGTCGTGGACGACATCGGCATCCAGGCGGCGAAGACCGGGATGCTCGCCTCGGCGGAACTCGTGGAGACCGTGGCCGGTCTGCTGGCCGGTGTGGGGGAGCCGGTCGTCGTCGACCCCGTCGGCGTCTCCAAGCACGGCGATTCGCTGCTCGCGCGGGAGGCGCTGGATTCCGTTCGCACCAAGCTCCTGCCGACCGCGACCGTCGCCACCCCCAACCTCGACGAGGTCACACAGCTGACGGGCGTGCGCGTCAACGACGAAGCGGGGCTGCGGGAAGCCGCCGCGGCCGTGCTTTCGTACGGACCGCGCTGGGCGCTGATCAAGGGCGGGCACCTGGCCCGTGACGGCGCGGACATCGGCCACGGCGACGAAGCCGTCGACCTGCTCACCGACGGCCACGAGGAGCACTGGCTGCGGGGGCCGCGCCACGACAACCGCCACACCCACGGCACCGGCTGCACCCTCGCCAGCGCCCTCGCGGCGGGCCTGGCACGCGGTCTGTCCGTGCCGGAGGCGGCGAGGGAGGCCAAGGAGTACGTCACGGGTGCGATCGCGGCAGGATTCGCGCTCGGGGCGGGTCTGGGGCCCGTGGACCACGGCTGGCGGCTGCGCGGGAACTGACGGGACCGGGCCCACGGCACGGCGGAGTCCGTCGACAAAGCGAGAAGCCGGTCCGTCATCACGACGGACCGGCTTCGGAAAGCAACCGGCTAGGTGGCCGCACTGCTGAAAGCGCCACCCGGGCCCTGCCCTGCGCCGGACGGCGAGGGAGGATACCTACAGGCCCAGGGGGAGCGTCAGCGCGAGACCTTGCCGGCCTTGATGCACGAGGTGCAGGCGTTGAGGCGCTTCGGCGTCCCGTTGACCACTGCACGCACGCGCTGGATGTTCGGGTTCCAGCGGCGCGGTGTGCGGCGGTGCGAGTGGGAGATGCTGTTGCCGAAGCCCGGCCCCTTGCCGCAGACATCGCAGTTGGCAGCCACGGGTCACTCCAAAGACTTCAGATGCATGTACGGAAAATCCCGGCGACGCAGGCACAGTGATCGACCGGCACTGCCAGGGAGGTCATGACGCCCGATACTCATCAGGCAACCGGAGCAGCATACAACGCCTGCTCATGAACGGCGAAACCAGCCCGTGAGGCCTGCCCGCCGGTCACGATCGTCCCCGAGCAGGCGCCCCGACCGCCGAGCGTTCCCGGGCCCCTTCGCCCGCGGGCCTGTTCCGTTCGGCACCCCACCGGTGCTCTCATCTAGCCTTCGGAAACCGCATGGCCCTCGACGCGGATCGTCGCGCGCAGCAGTTCGCCGCGGACCGGGGGCATACGAGAAGCAGACCGGAACACAGCTGACGGAGACCGTGCCGTCTCCGGACTCCAGAGGAGGTCCTCACGTGCCGCAGCCGTTCGACTCCACGGTGGTACGGGCATGGATCGCGTTCGCACTGGAGGCGGTCGGTGAAGCCTGCGAGGAGATCGACGCCATCAACGTCTTCCCCGTGGCGGACGGCGACACCGGCACCAACCTGCGCCGGACCCTGGAAGCCGCGTCGCAGGCCCTGGACGCCGAATGGGACGCGAGCGACCCGGCGGCCCCTGCGCTACGCGCCCTGTCCCGTGGCGCGCTGCTCGGTGCGTGCGGCAACTCCGGCACGATCCTGGCCCAGCTGCTGCGCGGGATGGCGGAGACGTACGGGGCCACCGGCGCGGCCGAAGGCTCGAAGGCCGCCGACCCGGGCGAAGTCCCGGGCGCCGGGCGGCTGTTGGCCGAGGCACTGACGCGCGCCGCGGACTCCGCGTACGCGGCCGTCGCCCATCCCGTCGAGGGCACGATGCTCAGCGTCGCGCGGGCGGCGGCTGACGCAGCGGCCCGTACCGCCGCTGAACAGCACGCCGACGCCGAGGCCGTGGCCCGTGCCGCACACGAGCGCTCTCATGAGGCGCTGTCGGAGACCACCGGGCAGCTCGACGTGCTGCGCCGCGCCGGTGTCGTCGACGCCGGCGGCAGCGGCCTGGTCGCCGTGCTCGGAGCGCTGGCCGACGCCCTGGCGGACCCGGAGCAGGGCGACGCCCCGCGCAGGCGCCGCGCGTACACCGGGTCCAACACCGCGGCGGGAAGCGGCACTTCACCCGGCGCGTCCGTGCCGCCGGACGGGGGCGGTGGAGGGTACGAGGTGATGTACCTCCTGGACGCCGACGATGCCGCGGTGATCGCCCTGCGCGAACGTCTCGACGGTCTCGGCGACTCGCTCGTCGTCGGCGGCGGGGACGGGCTGTGGAGCGTGCACGTGCACGTCGACGACGCCGGTGCGGCCGTGGAGGCGGGTGTCGGCGCGGGACGGCCGCACCGCATCCGCATCACTCATCTCACCGCGGGTGAGGCCGGCGAGCCCTGCGCCCCGGAGCACACCGACTCCGGCGGCACCGCCCCGCACGGGCGCGCCGTCGTCGCCGTCGTACACGGGGACGGGCTGGCCGGGCTCTGCGAGGACGCCGGCGCGACGGTCGTACGGGCGAAGGAAGCGTTGGGAAGCCCGGACGGGGAGCCCTTGGCAGCGGCCGTGCGCGCGACCCGGGCGGCGGAGGTCGTGCTGCTGCCCAACGACATCGATCTGCACGCCGCCGCCTCCCGCGCGGCGGACGGGACCCGGACCGAGGCGCCGGAGCTGCGCGTGTCAGTCGTGCCCACCCGGGCCGCCGTGCAGGGCATCTCCGCGCTGGCCGTCCACGATCCGGAGCGCCGCTTCGACGACGACGTGGTCGCCATGACGACCGCGGCCGGGGCGACCCGCTACGGCGAAGTGACCGTCGCCGACCGGCCGTTCTGGACGATGGCCGGCGTCTGCGAGGCCGGTGACGTGCTCGGCCTCGTGGAGGACGACGTCGTCGTGATCGGCAGCGACGTGGCCGAGGCGGCCGCGGACGTGCTGGAGCGGATGCTCGCGGCGGGCGGGGAGTTGGTCACGCTGATCGTCGGAGAGCACGCCCCGCAAGGACTGGCGGACCGGCTGGAGGAGCAGGTGCGCGGCGGTCACCTCGCCGTCGACACGGTGGTCTACGAGGGACGGCAGCACTCCTCGCTGCTGCTGATCGGCGTCGAATGAGTGTCCCCGGCGGCGCCGCAGGCCACCAGCCGTGACGACGCGGGTCCGTCCCGACCCGCCGGTTCGGCACCCTGCCCCACCCCGGCCTCGCTCATTGCCCCGGTCCTGTCGGCGTCATGGTGTGCAATGGGGGCGTGTCCGCGCTCGACGAATCCCTGAAGAAGCACCTGGGCGGCAGCACCGCCAAGGTCCTTGCCGAACACCTCGGCCTGAACACGGTCGGTGACCTCCTCCACCACTATCCGCGGCGGTACGAGGAGCGCGGTCACCTGACGCGGCTGTCGGATCTTCCTCTGGACGAGCACGTGACAGTCGTGGCGCAGGTCGCCAAGTCCACGGTGCACTCCTTCAACCGCGGCAGGGGGCAGCGGCTCGAGATCGTTCTCACCGACGGCAGCGGCCAGTTGCAGCTGGTCTTCTTCGGGCGCGGCATCTATCAGCCGCAGAAGGACCTGCAGCCGGGCACGCGGGCGATGTTCGCCGGCAAGGTCGGCGTCTTCAACGGACGTCTCCAGCTGGCACATCCGCAGTACGAGAAGCTCGGGGCCGGAAGCGGCGACGAGGACGTCGACGCGTTCGCCAACAGGCTGATGCCGATCTATCCCGCCGTCGCGCAGTTGGCGTCCTGGAAGATCGCCAAGTGCGTCGGCACGGTGCTCGGCTCCATGCAGGCCACGGGCTGGGACGGCCTCGTCGACCCGCTGCCGTCCGCCATCCGCGAGGACCGGCGGCTGATCGCGCTGCCCGATGCGTTCGAGAAGGTGCACCGGCCGCGTACGAAGGCGGACGTCGCCGCGGCCCGCGACAGGCTGAAGTGGGACGAGGCGTTCATCCTCCAGGTCGCCCTCGCGCGCCGCAGGGTCGCTGAGGCCCAACTGCCCGCCGTGGCACGCGTTCCCGTCGAGGGCGGTCTGCTGGACTCCTTCGACGCCAAGCTGCCTTTCACCCTCACCGACGGGCAGCAGCACGTCAGCCGCGAGGTCTTCGACGACCTCGCCGCCGAACACCCCATGCACCGTCTCCTCCAGGGCGAGGTCGGCTCCGGCAAGGCGCAGCCTCTGGACGCGCTCGTCCTCACGCCAGGCGGGTTCCGCGAGATGCGGGAGATCGGGGTCGGCGACGAGGTGATCACACCCTCGGGCGAGCCGGCGCCCGTGGACGGCGTCTTTCCCCAAGGGGAGCGCGACGTATGGCGGTTGACGCTCTCCGACGGAAGCACCGTGGAGTGCGACGACGAGCATCTGTGGCTCGTTGGCACCGCCGGGGCGTGGGCGCGGGCCGAGCGTCCTCAGGTGCTGACCACGCGGGAGATCAGGAACGACCTGATGTCGCCCGCGGGCTCGCCGAAGTGGTATCTGCCGCAGGCGGTGCCGGTGGACCTGGGCGCCCCTGCCCAGGGCACGGAGGACCCGTACGCGACGGGCAGGGAACTGGGACGTCCCTGCGGCGGGGGCCCCGTCCCCCGCACATGCATGGAGGACTCGCTCAAGAACAGGCTCGCGCTGCTCCAGGGGATCCTCGACGCGGGAGCCGACGGCCGGGACGGCGGGCCCGCCGCGGACGGGGACCACGACGCCGTCGTCCTCCGCTCCCGCTCCCGGGCGCTCGTCGAGGACGTCGCGTGGCTGGCGCGGTCGCTCGGCGGACACGCGCGCATCAGACCGGAGAGGCCGCCTCACGAGGCCGAAGCCGGTGCCGCGGACTCGGCCGTCACACTGCTGCTCCTGCCGGAGCACAGCCCGTTCGGCTCGGAGGCCCTGGACGCCCGGGAGACCCCCCTGGAGACGGGCGGCATCGCGCGGGGGAGCGCACCCGAGTCGCTGCGCCGCTCCGTACGCGCGGCCGAGCGCGTCGGCCGCAAGCAGGTCCAGTGCATCAGCGTGCGCCACCCCGACAGGGCCTACGTCACCGACAACTTCACGGTCACGCACAACACGATGGTGGCCACCAGGGCGATGCTGACCGTCGTCGACAGCGGCGGCCAGGCCGCGCTGCTGGCCCCCACCGAGGTACTCGCACAGCAGCACCACCGCTCGGTGACCGGGATGATGGGCGAACTCGCCGAGGGCGGCATGCTCGGCGGCGCGGACAGCGCCACGAAGGTCGTGCTGCTCACCGGCTCCATGGGCGCTGCCGCCCGCCGCCAGGCCCTGCTCGATCTGGCAACCGGCGAAGCCGGAATCGTCATCGGCACGCACGCCCTGATCGAGGACAAGGTCCGCTTCCACGACCTGGGTCTCGTCGTCGTCGACGAGCAGCACCGCTTCGGCGTGGAACAGCGGGACGCCTTGCGCTCCAAGGGAGTTCACCCTCCGCATCTGCTGGTGATGACGGCGACACCCATCCCGCGCACCGTTGCCATGACCGTCTTCGGCGATCTGGAGACCTCCGTGCTGAACCAGCTCCCGGCCGGCCGCTCACCCATCGCCAGCCATGTCGTGCCCGCCAGGGACAAGCCCCATTTCCTGGCCCGTACGTGGGAGCGCGTACGGGAGGAGACCGAGGCCGGACACCAGACGTACGTGGTCTGCCCGCGCATCGGCGACGACGAGGAGACGGGGAAGCCGGGCGCCAAGGCCGGGAAGAAGAAGGCCGCGACGGACGCCGACGCGGCCGAGGAAGTCGGCCAGGCGGGGGAGACGGGCGCGGACGGCGAGGAGGAGGGCAGGCGTCCGCCGCTGTCCGTGCTCGACACCGTGGCCCAGCTGCGCGAGGGCCCCCTGGCCGGGCTCCGCGTGGAGGCCCTGCACGGACGGATGCAGCCCGACGTCAAGGACGAGGTGATGCGCCGCTTCGCCCAGGGCGACATCGACGTCCTCGTGGCGACGACCGTCATCGAGGTCGGCGTGGACGTACCGAACGCCACCGTCATGGTGATCATGGACGCCGACCGCTTCGGCGTCTCCCAGCTCCACCAGCTGCGCGGCCGCGTCGGCCGTGGTTCCGCCGCCGGCCTGTGCCTGCTGGTCACGGAGGCGCCGGAGACGGGCCCCGCCCGCGCACGTCTGGACGCCGTCGCCTCGACGCAGGACGGCTTCGAGCTCTCCCGCGTCGACCTGGAGCAACGCCGCGAGGGCGATGTGCTCGGGCAGGCGCAGTCGGGTGTGCGCACCTCGCTGCGGATGCTCGCCGTCATCGAGGACGAGGAGATCATCGAGGCCGCGCGGCAGGCCGCGACCGCCGTCGTCGCGGAGGATCCGGAGCTGGAGCGGCTGCCGGAGCTGCGCACGGCGCTGGCGGCCCTGCTGGACGAGGAGCGCGAGGACTACCTGGACAAGGGATGACCGGCCGCCGCCCCGAGGCAGGCGCGTGCGCCGCCGCCGTGGGATCCTCGGTTCCGACGGCCGGGACCGGGCCGGCTCCGGCCGCACGAGAGAACGAAGGACACCCGCACCATGACCCGCGTGATCGCAGGAGCCGTCGGCGGCCGCCGGCTGACCGTGCCGCCGGGCCAGGGCACCCGCCCCACGTCCGACCGTGCGCGCGAGGGCATGTTCTCCAGCTGGGAGGCCCAGTTGGGCGGCTCGGGCGCCGGTGCATGGCACGGAAGGCGCGTGCTCGACCTGTACGGCGGTTCCGGCGCGGTCGGCCTGGAGGCGCTCTCACGCGGCGCCGCTCACGTGCTGCTCGTCGAGTCGGACGCCCGCGCGGCCCGCACGATCCGGCAGAACGTACGCGCGCTGGGCCTGCCCGGCGCCGAGGTGCGCCATGCCAAGGCCGCAGCGGCACTCGCCGGAGCGCCGCCCGACGACCGGTACGACGTGGTCTTCCTCGACCCCCCGTACGCCGTGACCGACGAGAGCGTGCGCGAGATTCTGCTCACACTCCGCTCCGGGCTCTGGCTGGCAGACGACGCGCTCGTCACCGTGGAGCGCAGTACGCGTGGCGGCCAATTCCGCTGGCCCGGGGGCTTCGAGGGCCTCCGGTCCAGGCGTTACGGCGAAGGAACGCTCTGGTACGGTCGCGCCGCCGCAAGCGGAGACACCCCCACACCATGAACTCCGCGGACAGCCCACAGACCCCCCTTCGTCCGGAGAGCGAGGAACCACCAGTGCGTCGCGCAGTCTGTCCGGGATCCTTCGACCCCATCACCAACGGACACCTCGACATCATCGGCCGCGCCTCCAAGCTCTACGACTCGGTCTACGTGGCCGTGATGATCAACAAGTCCAAGCAGGGCCTGTTCTCCGTCGACGAGCGCATCGATCTCATCCACGAGGTGACCGAAGGCTTCGGCAATGTGCGCGTGGAGGCCTTCCACGGACTGCTCGTCGACTTCTGCAAGGACCGCGACATCCCCGCCATCGTCAAGGGACTCCGCGCGGTTTCGGACTTCGACTACGAGCTGCAGATGGCCCAGATGAACAACGGCCTGTCCGGCGTCGAGACGCTCTTCGTGCCGACCAACCCCACCTACAGCTTCCTCTCCTCCAGCCTGGTCAAGGAGGTCGCCACCTGGGGCGGCGACGTCTCCAACCTGGTGCCCGAGCCGGTCCAGCGCGCCCTGGCGGAGCGTCTCGCCAAGCCCTGAGCGCGTCGGAGAGGGCCGAGTACCGGCATCGGCTGTCTACTTCAGTGCCAGTGGCCGTACAGTCGCTTCCGTGGACGTTCAGCAGAAACTCGACGAGATCGTGACGGCGGTGGACAGCGCTCGCGCGATGCCCATGTCGGCCTCCTGCGTGGTGAACCGGGCCGAACTGCTCGCCATGCTCGAAGAAGTGCGCCAGGCGCTGCCCGGCTCGCTCGCACAGGCCGAGCAACTGCTCGGCGGCCGCGAGCAGATGGTCGCCGAAGCCCAGGCCGAGGCCCAGCGGATCATCGAATCCGGGCACGCCGAGCGCGGCTCACTGGTCTCCGGCACCGAGGTGGTCCGCCAGGCGCAGGCCGAGGCGGAACAGGTCCTCGCCCAGGCCCGGCAGGAGGCCGCGGAGATCCGTGCCGAGGCGGACGACTACGTCGACAGCAAACTCGCCAACTTCGAGGTCGTGCTGAGCAAGACCATCGGCTCCGTCGAGCGCGGCCGCGAGAAGCTGCTCGGCAGCGGACCGGGTTCGGAGGAGTGGAACGAGGAGTACGCCGAGGACGCCCCGGAACGCACCACCGACCCCCAGGAGTTGAGGGAGCGGGCGGACAACTACGTGGACGCCAGGCTCGGTTCGGTCTCGGCGGTCCTGTCCAAGACGCTGCAGGCGGTCGGCAGGGGCCGCACCAAGCTGCTGGGTCACCGCCCGGCGGACGAACTCGGTGCCCACATGGCCGCACAGGACGCCGCCGGGCAGGGCGTGCACACCAGCGACGCCGACTACATGGCCGATCTGGCCGCGCTCGGCGAGAACCAGCCCGCGGCCGCACCCACCGCCCCGCCGCAGGTCCCCACCGCGCCTCTGCCGCCCGGCTACGAGCCCGTCGCCGCCGCCGATCCGTACGCGGCGCAGCAGCACGAGGCGTACTACGGGGGTCAGGACGCATACGGCTACCAGCAGCAGCAATACGCCTACTACGGGCAGCAGCCGGATCCGTACTACGCGCAGCAGTCCCCGCTCCAGCAGAACCAGAACCAGCCCTATCCCGGCCACCCGCAGGCCCACCAGGACATGCACGGCGGGCAGCCCCAGCTCGACGAGACCAGCCTCTTCGACACGAGCATGATCGACCTGGACCAGGTCCGCGAGTACGAGGCCCGTCACGGCCACGGCCACGGCTACGGCCAGGGTGGCTGATACCTGCCGGGACTCGATTGGGCCGCGGCGGGACGGTCCAGTATCCTGGCTCTTCGGTCACGCGCACATGGCGATGACTGCTGTCCGGAGTCAACGCCCGGGCGGTGCCACACCGTAGAAAGCAGGAAGCCCTGAACGCCCGCCTCGACCCCCGAGCCCCCCTCGTGTTCGACACACGGGAGCTGGGGCGTCGGCCAGGCGCGATGAAGCAGCTGTCCCGCACGGTGAAGTCTCCCGGCGGCCTCGGAGTAGAGGTCATCGGGGTGCCGGACGACGTGGCGATCGAGCTCGATCTCCGTCTGGAGTCGGTCATGGAGGGGGTGCTCGTCACGGGCACCGCCCGTGCACCGCTCAAGGGGGAGTGCGTAAGGTGTCTGGAGCCGCTTGAGCAGGAATGCGAAGCGGATTTCCAGGAGTTGTTCTCCTACCCCGACGCCGACGACCGGAGCCGCCCCAGCGCGGACGCCGGCGACGACGCCGAGGAGGAGGAGACCTTCTCCATCGAGGGCGACTATTTCGACCTCGAGCCCGTGCTGCGGGACGCGGTGGTGCTCTCACTGCCGTTGCAGCCGGTGTGCAGGGAAGACTGCCCCGGGCTGTGCGCCACGTGCGGCACACGTCTGGCGGACGACCCGGAGCACGATCACGAAGACGCCGTCGACATCCGTTGGGCGGCATTGCAGGGACTCGCCGAAACCATTAAGGACGGCGAGAAGGACGCGCCCCGCCAAGCCGGGGATGACTCACAGGAGAAGTAGCCGTGGCTGTTCCGAAGCGGAAGATGTCGCGCAGCAACACGCGCCACCGCCGGTCGCAGTGGAAGGCTGCGGTCCCCACCCTGGTGAAGTGCGAGCGCTGCCAGGAGCCCAAGCAGCAGCACATCGCGTGCCCGAACTGCGGCACCTACAACAAGCGACAGGTCCTCGAGGTCTGATCGGCTGGTGACAGGCTCCATGTCAGACGCTCCGACCCATGGAAGCGCTGACCGCCGCGGCGGAACCCACCGGGCGGCAGCGGCGGATCTGGTGGATGAGGCCTCGTCCCACGCGATTCTGGAAGGGCGGCTCGAGTACCAGCTCGAGCCCGCCCTTCTGGTGCGTGCGCTGACCCACCGCTCGTACGCGTACGAGAACGGCGGACTGCCGACCAACGAGCGCCTCGAATTCCTCGGCGACTCCGTCCTCGGCCTGGTCGTCACCGACACTCTCTACCGGTTGCACCCCGACCTCCCGGAGGGCCAGCTCGCGAAGCTGCGCGCCGCCGTGGTCAACTCCCGCGCCCTGGCCAAGGTGGCCCGGGGGCTGGACCTGGGCGCCTTCATCCGGCTCGGCCGGGGCGAGGAGGGCACGGGCGGCCGCGACAAGGCCTCGATCCTGGCCGACACCCTGGAGGCCGTGATAGGCGCGGTCTACCTGGACAAGGGCCTGGACGCGGCCGGTGAGCTGATCCACCGGCTCTTCGACCCGCTGATCGAGCAGTCCTCGAACCTCGGCGCCGGCCTGGACTGGAAGACCAGCCTCCAGGAGCTCACCGCGGCCGAGGGCCTGGGCGTTCCGGAATACCTGGTCACGGAGACCGGCCCCGATCACGAGAAGATCTTCACGGCTGCCGCCCGCGTCGGTGGTGTCGCGTACGGCACCGGCACCGGCCGCAGCAAGAAGGAAGCGGAACAGCAGGCGGCGGAGACGGCCTGGCGGGCGATCCGCGAGGCCACGGGGGGCGACGGCTCGTCGTCCTCCGGCTCCAAGGCCCCGTCCCAGGGCGTCTGAGGGAGCCGGGCCGCTCTCGGCCCGGCTCGCGGGCTCCACGGCTCCGGCCGCCCCCCCGCGAGGTCCCTGTTCCATGTGAGGAGAAGCGTGCCCGAGCTGCCCGAGGTCGAAGTGGTGCGCCGCGGTCTGGAGCGCTGGGCGAGCGGCCGGACGATCACGGGCGCCGAGGTGCTCCATCCCCGCGCCGTACGGCGGCACGTGGCCGGCGCCGAGGACTTCGCGGCCAGGCTGCGCGGCCACCGCTTCGGGCCCGCGCGGCGCCGCGGCAAGTATCTGTGGCTGCCCCTCGACCCGGGTGTCTGCGTGCTGGCCCACCTCGGCATGAGCGGGCAGCTCCTCATCCAGCCCGCCGACGCACCGGACGAGAAGCACCTGCGCATCCGCATCACCTTCGAGGACCCCGAGGCGGGCGAGCTGCGCTTCGTCGACCAGCGGACCTTCGGCGGCCTGTCCCTGCATCCGGAGTCCGTCGTCCCGGACTCCGGAGCGCTGCCCGACGTGATCGCGCACATCGCACGTGACCCGCTCGACCCGCTCTTCGACGAGCATGCCTTCCACATGGCGCTGCGCCGCCGCCGTACGACGATCAAACGGGCCCTGCTCGACCAGTCGCTGATCAGCGGGGTGGGCAACATCTACGCCGACGAGGCGCTGTGGCGGGCCAGGCTCCACTACGAACGGCCGACCGCGTCGCTGACCCGTCCCCGCACCTCGGAGCTCCTGGGGCACGTCCGCGACGTCATGAACGCGGCGCTCGCCGCCGGCGGTACGAGCTTCGACAGCCTCTACGTCAACGTCAACGGGGAGTCCGGCTACTTCGAGCGCTCGCTGGACGCCTACGGGCGCGAGGACGAACCCTGCCGGCGCTGCGGCACCTCCATACGCCGCCGCCCCTGGATGAACCGCTCCAGCTACTACTGCCCCAGATGCCAGCCCCCGCCGCGCCCGCGACGCACGGTCTCCGTGCCACCGCCGGGCCGGATCGTGCCTCGGTAACCGGACACGTACTGTCACCGCCTCCGGAAGCGGTCCGGCTCGTCCGGGTACGGGTGGAGGCATGAACGCAGACGACAGAAACCTCCTCGCCCGGGGACGCGTGGCGACCAGGCTTCCGGCCCAGGACCTCGACCGTGCGCGGCGTTTCTACTCCGAGCGGCTCGGTCTGGAGCCCGCCGACGAACGGCCCGGCGGGCTGTTGTACCGGCTCGGAGGCGCGGAGTTCGTTCTGTTCCGCTCGACGGGAGCCGCTCCGGGCACCTTCACCCAGATGGCGCTCGAGGTCGACGACATCGAGGCGGCCGTGGCCGAACTCAAGGGGCGCGGCGTGGTGTTCGAGGAGGTCGACGCCCCTGGATTCCGGACGAGGGACGGCATCGCCGAGATCGACGGGAACTACCCGAGCAAGGGCGCGCGGGGCGAGCGCGGCGCATGGTTCCGAGACAGCGAGGGGAACCTGCTGGGCATCGGCCAGCCGGTCTTCTGAACAGCGTCCCGGGGCTCGGCTGCGTATGCAGGCGCCCCGATCGGCGAGGACTCCGACCCGCAAGGATTCCGGCAGGCAAAGGCAGAGCCCCGACACGGCCCATGGGCCATATCGGGGCTCTGACCTGCGTTGTTCTCAGTACCCGAAGTCCTGCGTCCACCAGGGGCCGTCTTCGTCCACGTACTCGCCGACGCCCATCGTGCGGTATTCGCAGTTGAGGATGTTCGCCCGGTGGGAGGGGCTGCGCATCCAGTCGTCCACCACGTCCTCGGGGCTCTCCTGACCGCGGGCGATGTTCTCGCCGCCGAGGTCCAGGATGCCGAGGTCCTCGGCGCGGTCCCAGGGGCTCGAGCCGTCGGCGCCGAGGTGGCTGAAGAAGCCCTCGATAGCCATGCTCCGGCTGAAGTCCCCGGCCAGTTCCCCGAGTTTCTCGTCGGCCTTGAGCGGCTTGCAGCCCTCGTCCTCGCGCTCGTCGTTGACCAGCGCCAGAACGGCGGCCTCGTCCTTCTCGGTCGGACTCAGGGTGTCCGACGAACCGCCGGAGTCGCTGGAACCCCCGCCGTTGCCGTTGCCCTTGCCTCCGCCGTTCCCCTTGGAGCCGCCGTTGCCGTTGCTCTGGCCGTTCCCGGGCGAACCGCCGTCGCCGCTGCCGGCACCGCCGCCCGTCTCGCCCCCGCCCTGGCCGTTGCCGGCTCCGGGCTCGCCCGGCTGGTTCTGACCCGGGTCCTGGTTTCCGCCGCCGGGCTGGGAGGTGTCCGGAGGTACGTTGCCGCCCTCCGCGCCGCCGTCGCCGCCCGGGTCCGTCGAACCGCCTTCGGGCGCGGGCACGTTGGGCTTCGACGACTGGTCGGGAGGACCGCCCGCCTGCACATCGCTGTACTGCGTACCAGCGGCGCCTCCCGGGCTGGGAAGCACTGTGGAGGCGACGGCCACCGCACCCATTGCCATCGCCGCTGACGCTCCCAGAATCCCGGCCCGTGCCGAGAACCCGCCCCGCTGCGCAACCGGGGGGGCCGGCCTACGGTGCGAGGAGCGCTGCCGAGGTCCCATGTCGTATGTGACGAGGGGCTCGGGAGCGTGGGATACACGTCTGTGACGGCCCATCTCAGTAAGTCCTCACGTGTTCGGCTTTCGAAGCCTCATCTGATCGGGTGAAGCTCGTTGGGCGGGACTTTACGGCATGACAGACGGGGCGCATGTGCCGACCGAGGAAATGTCCGGATAGCTTGCAGCCATGACTTCGGGTAATACGAAGCCGGATGACAACTATGACCCGTCAGTAGCCAAGGTCCGCATGACGGCTTGGGTACGCGGCCGGGTCCAAGGGGTCGGCTTCCGGTGGTTCACGCGTGCGGCCGCTCTTCGCATCGGAGGTCTCGAGGGCTTCGTGGCCAACCTCGGCGACGGGCGTGTCCAGGCCGTCGCCGAGGGAGGGCGGCCCGAGTGCGAGCAGCTTCTGGAGTGGCTGCGTTCCGGCGACACGCCCGGGCAGGTCGACGGCGTCACGGAGATCTGGGACCGGCCGCGCGGCGGCTACTCCGGCTTCGCCATTCGATGATCCAAAGCGGTTGCCATTCGCGCCTGACCATGCAAGGCTTCCGCAACGAGTGGTTGAGAGTGATCTTCACGCCCCCCGCGGGCCGCCGCCTCCGGCGCATGAGCGCCGTCGAGCCAGGGCCGCCCAGGGCCGCGGGGCGTGATCGTGTTGACCGTCAAACCTTTTGGTGAGAAGCTTGAAGTCCCCCGCAACCGGACTGCTTGCTCCGGAAAAATAAGTTCAGAAGTGGTACAGCGGGCGCGATTTTTTCCCTCACGACCAACCACCACTCGGGTTGGTCACTCAGTGTGGAGGACCATCCATCATGGCAAAGGCGCTTCTCGGTTACGTCGGCGGCTCCGACCCCCGAGTCCTCGCCGAGATGCGACGGCTGCAGCAGCGTGTCCAGGACCTGGAATCCGAACTCGTACGGATGCAGGCCGAGAACGACGCTCTGTCGGCTGCCGCACGGCATCAGGACTCGATGCTCGAAGGCATCGACATCGACGTACACCAGGCAGAGCCTGCGCTGACCTGACTCGACCGCTCCGGGCCAGGCCGGCGTGCAGCCTGCCGCTCATGAAATCACGCGAGGGACGCTTCGGCGTCCCTTCGTTGTTTCCGGGTGGCTCTGCCTCCACCACATCGTGTGCCGTGGGCTGTTGGGCGCTGCGCTTACCGACTGATGTGCCCCACGCCTCACATGGTGAAACCGAAAGCAACGGCGGGACTTCGTCGCCCTCCGTGCCGGTCCCGGACAGGTACGGGCGCCAAGTGGACTAGAGTCCGACGGCGTGCACCTCAAGAGCCTGACACTGCGGGGATTCAAGTCCTTCGCCTCCGCCACGACGCTGCGTTTCGAGCCCGGCATCACCTGCGTCGTAGGTCCCAACGGCTCCGGCAAGTCCAATGTCGTGGACGCCCTGTCGTGGGTGATGGGGGAGCAGGGCGCCAAGTCGTTGCGCGGCGGCAAGATGGAGGACGTCATCTTCGCCGGTACGACCGGGCGGCCCCCGCTCGGCCGCGCCGAGGTGTCCCTCACCATCAACAACGCCGACGGCGCGCTGCCCATCGACTACGCCGAGGTCACCATCACGCGGATCATGTTCCGCAACGGTGGCAGCGAGTACCAGATCAACGGGGACACCTGCCGGCTGCTGGACATCCAGGAGCTGTTGTCCGACTCCGGCATCGGCCGGGAGATGCACGTCATCGTGGGCCAGGGCCAGCTCGACGGCGTCCTGCACGCCGACCCCACCGGCCGGCGGGCCTTCATCGAGGAGGCGGCGGGAGTCCTCAAGCACCGCAAGCGCAAGGAGAAGGCGCTGCGGAAGCTGGACGCGATGCAGGCGAACCTCGCCCGTGTGCAGGACCTGACCGACGAGCTGCGGCGCCAGCTCAAGCCGCTCGGCCGGCAGGCCGCGGTCGCCCGCAAGGCGCAGGTCATCCAGGCCGATCTGCGTGACGCCAGGCTGCGGCTGCTCGCGGACGACCTCGTGACCCTCAAGGAAGCACTCAGATCCGAGATCGCCGACGAGGCCGCACTCAAGGAGCGCAAGGACGCTGTCGAGGCGCGGCTGAAGGACGCACTGCGCCGCGAGGCCGAGCTGGAGCAGCAGGTACGGATGCTGACGCCGCGTCTGGAGCGTGCCCAGCAGACCTGGTACGAGCTCTCACAGCTCGCCGAGCGGGTGCGCGGCACCATTGGCCTCGCCGACCAGCGCGTCCAGCACGCCGAGGCCGAGCCCGTCGAGGAGCGGCGTGGCCGGGACCCGGAGGACATGGAGCGGGAAGCGACCCGCATCCGTGAGCAGGAAGCGGAACTGGAGGCCGCGCTGGAGGCGGCCGAACGGGCGCTGGACGACACCGTCTCGCACCGGGCCGAGCTGGAGCGGCAGCTCCACGAGGAGGAGCGCCGCCTCAAGGACGCGGCCCGCGCCATCGCCGACCGTCGCGAGGGCCTCGCGAGGCTGCACGGTCAGGTCAACGCGGCCCGCAGCCGGGCCTCCTCGGCGCAGTCCGAGATCGACCGGCTGACGACCGCACGGGACGAGGCGCAGGAGCGCGCCGCCGCCGCGCAGGAGGAGTACGAGAGCCTCCAGGCCGAGGTCGACGGGCTCGACGCCGGCGACACCGAGCTGGCCGACCAGCACGAGGCCGCCAAGCGTGAACTCGCGGATGCGGAAGCGGCGCTCTCCGCGGCCCGCGACGCCGTCACGACCGTCGAACGGGAACGTGCCGCCACCTCCGCCCGGCACGACGCCCTCGCGCTCGGACTGCGCCGCAAGGACGGCACCGGTGCTCTGCTGTCCGCCACGGACGCGCTGAGCGGGCTCCTGGGTCCTGCGGCCGAACTGCTCAGCGTCACACCCGGGTTCGAGGTGCCCATCGCCGCGGCCCTGGGAGCCGCGGCCGACGCGGTTGCCGTCGCCGACACCTCCACCGCCGCCGACGCGCTGCGGCTGCTGCGCAAGCACGACGCGGGCCGGGCGGCGCTGCTGCTGGGCTCAGCGTCCGCCTCCGCCGCCGGTGCGGTGCCGGAGCCCGCCGTGCAGCGCGAGGGCGGACCGACCCCTGCCGCGCAGCTGGTACGGGCTCCCGCCGAGCTGATGCCGGCAGTGCACAGGCTGCTGCGGGACATGGTGGTCGTACGGACGCTGGAGGACGCTGAGCAGACGGTTGCCGAGCAGCCCGGCACGGTTGCCGTGACGGCCGAAGGCGACGTCCTCGGCGCCCACTTCGCCCACGGCGGCTCCGCCGGTGCCCCCAGCCTTCTCGAGGCCCAGGCCGCCGTCGACGAGGCCGCGGCGGCGCTGGAGGAGATGGCGTCCCGGCACAGCGAGCTGAGCGAGGAGCAGGAGCGTGCCAAGGCACGGCGCCGGGAGTGTGCGGCACTCGTCGAAGAGCTGGGATCGCGGCGCAGTGCTGCCGACAGGGAGAAGTCGCAGATCGCCGGACGGCTCGGGACGCTGGGCGGTCAGGCACGCGGCGCGGCCGGAGAGGCGGAGCGCACCGCCACGGCCGTCGCGAAGGCCGAGGCCGCGCTCGTACGGGCCAACGAGGAGGCCGAGGAGCTTGCGGAGCGGCTGGCCGTCGCCGAGGAGGCGGAGCAGGGCGAGGACGTGGAGCCCGACACCTCCCTGCGGGACCGGCTCTCCGCGGACGGCGCCAACGCCCGGCAGACCGAGATGGAGGCGCGGCTCCAGGTCCGCACGCACGAGGAGCGCGTCAAGTCCCTGGCGGGGCGGGCGGATTCACTCGACCGTGCGGCGCGCGCGGAGCGTGAGGCCCGGGTCCGTGCCGAGCAGCGCCGGGCACGGATGCGGCACGAGGCCGAAGTCGCCGGGGCGGTGGCCTCCGGGGCCCGGCAGCTGCTGGCACACGTCGAGGCGTCCCTGAGCCGGGCGGCGGAGGAGCGTGAGTCGGCCGGCCAGGCCAAGAGCGAGCGTGAGCGCGCGCTGGCGACGGAGCGCAACGCGGGCCGTGAACTCAAGGACGAGCTGGACAAGCTGACCGACTCGATGCACCGCGGCGAGGTGCTGGGCGCCGAGAAGCGGATGCGGGTGGAACAGCTCGAGACCAAGGCGCTGGAGGAGCTCGGCGTCGAACCCGCCGGGCTGACCAGTGACTACGGCCCGGATCAGCTCGTACCGCCGTCGCCGCCCGCGGAGGGCGAGGTGCTCCCCGAGGACCCGGAGCACCCCCGCAACAAGCCGGTGCCCTTCGTGCGGGCGGAGCAGGAGAAGCGGCTGAAAGTCGCGGAACGCGCCTACCAGAAGCTGGGGAAGATCAACCCCCTGGCGCTGGAGGAGTACGCGGCGCTGGAGGAGCGGCACCAGTTCCTGAGCGAGCAGCTCGAGGACCTGAAGAAGACGCGTACGGACCTGCTTCAGGTGGTGAAGGAGGTCGACGAGCGCGTCGAACAGGTCTTCACCGAGGCGTACTACGACACGGCCCGGGAGTTCGAGGGCGTCTTCTCGAGGCTCTTCCCCGGCGGCGAGGGCCGCCTGGTGCTGACCGACCCGGACAACATGCTCACCACCGGCGTCGACGTCGAGGCACGGCCGCCCGGCAAGAAGGTCAAGCGGCTGTCGCTGCTCTCGGGCGGCGAGCGGTCGCTGACGGCCGTGGCGCTGCTGGTTTCGATCTTCAAGGCGAGGCCCAGCCCCTTCTACGTCATGGACGAGGTGGAGGCTGCGCTGGACGACACCAACCTCCAGCGGCTGATCGGCCTCATCGAGGAGCTCAAGGGCAGCTCGCAGCTCATCGTCATCACGCACCAGAAGCGCACGATGGAGGTCGCCGACGCGCTCTACGGCGTTTCCATGCAGGGCGACGGCGTGACCAAGGTCATCAGTCAGCGGCTGAGTTGAGCCTCGGTCAGGCTCGTCCGGTGCCACAACGCGTTCCTGTGCACCCTCTCTTCACATCTTGAACATCGACGTGAATGGCGTACCGTCGATTCGATCAGACTGGACCTATTGACTTCGAAACTTAAAGTCATAGTCTCTGCAACGTCACTTTTACCTTCAAGTGGTGGCGCGTGCAGTCTGCGTGCCGGCCCCGGAGGCGACAACGTCCCGAACCCGGCCCCACGCCGGGCACGCAGGAGAGATCTTGACGAGCACCCCACAGTCGGCGCCACCGGCGGCAGGCGGCCAGACCGCCCCGCTCGGACGTGTCGTCTTCATCGCAGCAGCTGCCGCCATGGGCGGTTTCCTCTTCGGCTACGACAGCTCCGTGATCAACGGGGCCGTCGAGGCGGTACGCGGCAGATTCGAAGCCGGCTCCGCCATGCTTGCCCAGGTCATCGCCGCAGCGCTCATCGGCAGCGCGATAGGCGCGGCGCTCGCCGGACGCATCGCGGACCGCATAGGCCGGATCAGGGTCATGCAGATCGCCGCTGTGATCTTCACCGTCAGTGCCATCGGGTCGGCGCTGCCCTTCGCGCTCTGGGACCTCGCGCTGTGGCGTGTGCTCGGCGGGGTCGCCATCGGCATGGCCTCCGTGATCGGTCCCGCCTACATCGCCGAGGTCTCCCCGCCGGAGTACCGCGGACGTCTCGCGTCCTTCCAGCAGGCCGCGATCGTCACCGGCATCGCCGTCTCCCAGCTGGTCAACTTCGCGATCCTCACGCTCGCGGACGGTGACCAGCGAGGGAAGCTGGCGGGTCTGGAGGCGTGGCAGTGGATGCTCGGCATCATGGTGATCCCGTCGGTGGCCTACTTCCTGCTCTCCTTCGTCATCCCCGAGTCGCCGCGCTACCTGATCTCCATCGGGCGGCAGACCCGGGCACGCGAGGTGCTCAGCAGCGTCGAGGGCGAGCACGACCGCATCGACGCGCGCCTCGCCGAGATCGAGCACGGCATGCGCAGCGAGCACAAGTCGACGTTCAAGGACCTGCTCGGCGGCCGGTTCGGCTTCCTGCCGATCGTCTGGGTGGGCATCGGGCTGTCGGTCTTCCAGTAACTCGTCGGCATCAACGTGGTCTTCTACTACTCGTCGACGCTGTGGCAGTCCGTCGGGATCAACCCCGAGAGCTCGTTCTTCTACTCCTTCACGACCTCGATCGTGAACATCGTCGGCACCGTCATCGCGATGCTGCTGGTCGACAAGATCGGCCGGAAGCCCCTCGGCTTCATCGGCTCGGTCGGCATGACGGTCTCGCTGGCGCTCGTGGCCTGGGCCTTCTCGGCCGTGCGCGGCTCTGGTGAGAACGTCTCGCTGCCTGACACCCAGGGCACCGTCGCACTCGTCGGTGCGCACACCTTCACGCTCTTCTTCGCGCTCTCCTGGGGCGTCGTCGTGTGGGTGCTGCTCGGGGAGATCTTCCCGAACAAGATCCGTGCCGCCGGTCTCGGCGTCGCCGCGGCGGCCCAGTGGATCGCCAACTGGGTCATCACCGCGAGCTTCCCCAGCCTGTCGGAGTGGAACCTGTCCGGCACGTACGTGATCTACACGGTCTTCGCCCTGCTCTCGATCCCGTTCCTGCTCAAGTGGGTGCCGGAGCCGAAGGGCAAGGCGTTGGAGGAGATGGGCTAACCGAACCCCGCCGCCCGCTCTCCTCTGCACTGCCGCCGCCCCGGTCCGACACCGGGGCGGCGGCGTGCGCGATGCCGTGCAGGTGCACTGTTGACGGTGGCGGATACTGGACGGGCTATGGAAATCGTCATCCTTGTTGCAGTCATCGCCGTGGTCGCGCTGGTCGCGATCAGCGGGCTCGTCGTCAGCGGCCGGAAGAAGAAGGCCGCCACCGCCGAGAAGCCCGCCGAGTCGCAGGCCACAGCCACCGCACCCGCCGAGCCGCACGTCGGCGACGAGGCCACGGGCACCGCCGAAGCGCCGCGCAGAACGATCGAGGAGGTCGGCCTGCCGGCCGAGGCCGAGGCGCCCGTCGCCCCGGCACCCGCCGAGCCCGCGATCGAGACACCGGAGCCGACGGCCGGACGCCTCGTGCGGCTGCGCTCCCGGCTCTCCCGTTCGCAGAACTCCATCGGCAAGGGGCTCCTCACGCTGCTCTCACGGGAGCATCTCGACGATGCGACCTGGGAGGAGATCGAGGACACGCTGCTGACGGCCGACGTCGGAGTCGCGCCCACGCAGGAACTGGTCGAGCGTCTCCGCGAGCGTGTGCGGATTCTCGGCACCCGCACCCCCGAGGAGCTGCGCGGCCTGCTCCGCGACGAACTCCTCACGCTGGTGGGCCCCGATCTGGACCGCACCGTCCACACCGAGACGCGCGGAGCGGTCGACCGGCCGGGTGTCGTGCTGGTCGTCGGCGTGAACGGCACCGGTAAGACGACCACCACCGGGAAGCTCGCGCGCGTACTCGTGGCCGACGGCAAGTCCGTGGTGCTCGGCGCGGCCGACACCTTCCGCGCCGCCGCCGCCGACCAGCTCGAGACGTGGGGGAAGCGGGTCGGTGCGCGCACCGTGCGCGGCCCGGAGGCCGGCGACCCGGCGTCCGTCGCCTTCGACGCGGTCAAGGAGGGCACCGAGGCCGGCGCGGAGGCGGTGCTCATCGACACGGCGGGCCGGCTCCACACCAAGACCGGACTGATGGACGAGCTGGGCAAGGTCAAGCGCGTCGTGGAGAAGCAGGGCCCCGTCGACGAGGTGCTGCTCGTGCTCGACGCCACCACGGGCCAGAACGGGCTCGTGCAGGCCAGGGTCTTCGCCGAGGTCGTGGACATCACGGGCATCGTGCTCACCAAGCTGGACGGCACCGCCAAGGGCGGCATCGTCATCGCGGTCCAGCGCGAACTGGGCGTGCCCGTCAAGCTGATCGGGCTCGGCGAGGGCGCGGACGACCTGGCGCCCTTCGAACCGGAGGCCTTCGTCGACGCGTTGATCGGCGGGGAGTGAACCGGCCCCGCTAGCGATGCCGAGGGCCCGCACAGCGGAGCGCCCCGCCCCACGGTGCAGATGGGGCGGGGCGCGCTCGTGCCGCCTGCGCGAGAACTGCGGTCAGACCGCCGAGCGGTTGCAGACGTAGGCGAGAGTGCCCAGCAGCAGCCGGGCCTGAGGCGGACGGCCCGCCTCCTCCAGTGCCGGCCGGCGCAGCCAGCGCACGGGGCCGAGGCCGCCGAGGTCGGAGGGCGGTGCCGTCACGTACTCGCCCTCGCCGAGACCGCGCAGGTCGAGCGGGGCGTCGTCCCACCCCATCCGGTAGAGCAGTTCGGGCAGTTCGGCGGCGGCGCCGGGAGCGACGAAGAACCACATGCGCCTGTGCGGCGCGAGTGCCACGGGGCCCAGCGGCAGGCCCATCCGCTCCAGCCGTACGAGCGCGTGGCGGCCGGCGGACTCACCGACCTCGATCACGTCGAAGTGCCGGCCCGTCGGCAGCAGCAGCGCGGCGCCCGGACACTGCGCCCACGCCTCGCCGGCCTCGTCGAGGGTCGCCCCCGCGGGCACCTCCAGTGACGCGTCGAGCGGATGCGCCCCGGGAGCCGGGCAGACGGCGGCACCGCATGAACACTCGGTGCGCCCCCCGGCGGCACGTGCCGCGCGGGCACCGGGGACCACGGACCATCCCAGCAGACCCGTGTACTCCGCCACGGTCGTGGCCGCGCACGCGCGGTGGCGCCGCCGCCCACCGGGGCGCAGTTGATGAAAGTCGCGGATGCCGCCCAGACCGCCGATGGCGCCGATCGTGAAGCCCATGCTCCCTCCAACGGGTCCTGCCTGCCGATGGTTACGAGCCCTCTGCGCACAGTGACGGGTCACTGCGCACCGCTCCGCCCCTTATCGGCCGGGTCATGTGTCAAGTGAATCGTGTGTGGCAGCGGAGGGGTTCATTCGAAGGGGTGGCGAATGGTGGCGATTGTGCAAACGGCCTCGCCCCGTGGGTGATCGGGAGGTTACTTTCAGTACACACGGACGGCGTAGCTTCGCCTCGTGGGTATGCCGGAGGCATGGTGTCGTGGGGGCGGTGAGGGGCCTGATGGGGGCATTACCTGTTGGTGAGGGCGACAAGCTCCCCAACAAGCAGCTGAGTTCGTGGTTCCAGCGCAGTGGCTGGTCGAAGGGCGAGCTCGCGCGCCAGGTCAACCGACGGGCCCGGCAGCTGGGTGCGCACCACATCAGCACCGACACCTCGCGCGTACGCCGCTGGCTGGACGGCGAGCAGCCGCGCGAGCCGATCCCCCGCATCCTCTCCGAGCTGTTCTCCGAGCGCTTCGGCTGCGTCGTGGCGGTCGAGGACCTCGGGCTGCGCCCCACTCGTCAGTCCCCGGCGGCCTCCGGCGTGGATCTGCCGTGGGCCGGGCCGCAGACCGTCTCGATGATCAACGAGTTCACGCGCAGCGATCTGATGCTGGGCCGGCGCGGGTTCCTCGGGACGTCACTGTCGGTCGCCGCAGGCCCTTCGCTGATCGAGCCGATGCAGCGCTGGCTGGTACCGAGCCCGGCGATGCCGGTCGCGGGTGCCGACGGCGCCGTCCCCGCTGCCAGGGCCTCCCCGCACGGCAGCGGGGCGGCGTCGTCGGCATCCGGAAGCGGTGGCGGTGAGGTCCTGCCTTTGACCCTGAAGGGCGACGGGGCGCGGCGTGCCGAGAAGCTGTCGATGCCGGAGATAGAGCTTCTGGAGCACACCACCGTCATGTTCCGGCAGTGGGACGCGCAGTGCGGGGGCGGCCTCCGGCGCAAGGCCGTCGTCGGCCAGCTGCACGAGGTCACGGACCTGTTGCAGGAGAAGCACACGGAGCCGGTCGGCCGACGCCTCTTCCGGGTGACGGCCGAACTCGCCGCGCTGGCGGGGTGGATGAGCTACGACGTAGGCCTCCAGCCCACCGCGCAGAAGTACTTTGTCCTCGCGCTGCACGCCGCGAAGGAGGCGGGCGACCGGCCACTGGGCTCGTACGTGCTGAGCAAGATGGGCCGGCAGATGATCCATCTGGGGCGCCCCGACGACGCGTTGGAGCTCATCCACCTCGCGCAGTACGGCAGCCGGGAAGGGGCGACAGCCCGCACACAGGCGATGCTGCACGCGATGGAGGCCCGTGCGTACGCGAACATGGGCCAGCCGGGGAAGTGCCGTCGGGCGGTGCGCATGGCCGAGGACACCTTCGAGGACGCGGAGGCCGCTGACGGCGACCCGGACTGGATCCGCTTCTTCTCGGAGGCCGAGCTGAACGCGGAGACCGCGCACTCCTACCGCGACCTGGCCTACTCGTCGGGACGCAGCCCGACCTACGCGTCGATGGCGCGGCCTGCGATGGAGCGGGCCGTGGAGCTGTTCAGGCGCGAGGCGGAGGAGACGGAGGGCGGCGGCCACCGCCGTTCGTACGCGCTGAACCTCCTGGGCATGGCGAGCGTGCATCTGCTGCAGAAGGAGCCGGAGCACTGCGCCTTCCGCGCCGGCGAGGCGATCGACGTGGCCCGGAGGCTGCGTTCCGAGCGCGTGAACAACCGACTGCGCCGGACCGCGGCATGGGCTGCGCGTGACTTCGGGGGGGTGGCGGAGGTCGTGCGGCTCGGTCAGCGGCTGGCCGAGGAGCTGCCCGACACCGAGGCGGGCGCAGTGGCGGGATGACCCGGCGGGCGTCCGCTGCCTGAAGCGCGGCCCCGCACGGCACCGGGCACCACATCCGGCAGCGGATCCGGACCGACCCGGATCCGCGCCGGTCCGCGGAATCGCGGATCGGTGAACTTGTGGAACCTGCGGGCGAGTTGATCCGTCCGACCCATGACAGCCGGCCGCGACAGCACCCGGGCACCAGACAGGGCTCCCCCCGACGCCATGTCGTACAGGGTGCGTCGCGGCCGGTTTTGCCTCTTCGGAGCGCCGAGCACCTCGTCGTACGGCCCGTGGGCAGTTCATCGGCACGTAACACCGCGGCGCGCATCGTCACCACGGCGAAACAACCGGCGGCATCAGCGGAAACGGAACGCGGCGAACGTGGCTGTAACACCCCCCGGCCTTCCCGCCCCTCCCGTCCGTTCCGCGCGGGCCGGTACTTCGAGGAGACGTCCATTGAACGGCGCCGATACCGCATTCGTACTGATCAGCGCGTTTCTCGTCATGCTGATGACGCCCGGCCTCGCCTTCTTCTACGGAGGCATGGTCCGCGTCAAGAGCGCGCTCAACATGCTGATGATGTCCTTCGTCTCGCTGGGGATCATCACCGTCCTGTGGGTGCTCTACGGGTACTCCCTGACCTTCGGACCCGACACCGGTGGCTTCATCGGCAACTTCGACTTCGCCGGATTCAAGGGCATCACCGACGGATCGCTGACCGAGAAGGGCGGCATCCCGGTCTTCGCCTTCGCGCTCTTCCAGATGATGTTCGCGATCCTCACCCCGGCGCTGATGAGCGGGGCCCTCGCCGACCGCGTGAAGTTCGGCGCATGGGCCGCCTTCATCGCGCTGTGGGCGACCCTCGTCTACTTCCCCGTCGCCCACTGGGTGTGGGCCGAGGGCGGCTGGCTCTTCGACCTCGGGGTCATCGACTTCGCGGGCGGCACGGCCGTCCACATCAACGCCGGCATCGGTGCGCTGGCGGCCGTACTGGTCGTCGGCAAGCGCAGGGGCTTCAAGAAGGACCCGATGCGTCCGCACAGCCTGCCTCTGGTGGTGCTCGGAGCGGCTCTGCTGTGGTTCGGCTGGTTCGGCTTCAACGCGGGCTCGGCTCTCGCCGCCGACGGCACGTCCGCTCTGATGGCCATGAACACGCAGCTCGCCACGGGAGCGGCCGTACTGGGCTGGCTCGTCTACGAGCGCATCCGGCACGGCGCGTTCACCACCCTCGGTGCCGCCTCGGGTGCCATCGCGGGCCTCGTCGCGATCACGCCGTCCGGTGCGAACGTCAACGCCGTCGGAGCGCTGGCCATCGGTCTGGTCGCCGGTCTCGTCTGCTCCTGGGCCGTCAGCCTCAAGTTCAAGCTGGGCTTCGACGACTCGCTGGACGTCGTGGGCGTGCACCTCGTGGGCGGCGTCATCGGCACGCTCATGGTCGGCTTCCTGGCCACCGGCGGCGACGCCGGCCTCGCCCAGTTCGGCAAGCAGGCCACAGGCGCCTTCTCGGTGATGGGCTACTCGTTCGTGGTCTCCTGGATCATCGCCAAGCTGATCCACGTCACCGTGGGCATGCGCGCGAGCGAGGAAGAGGAGACGAGCGGCCTGGACCGCGCCTTCCACGCCGAGACCGCGTACGACTTCAGCGCCGTCGGCGGCTCCACCTCCGGCGCCTCCGCGTCGCCGGCACGTCCCGCCGCGGCGCCCGGCTCGGGGCAGCAGCAGGACGAGGCGAACACGGCCGGCCGGATCTCCGAGAAGAAGGTTGACGCATGAAGCTCATCACCGCGGTCATCAAGCCGCACCAGCTGGAGGACGTGAAGGAGGCGCTGCGCGCCTTCGGCGTGCAGGGCCTGACGGTCACCGAGTCCAGCGGCTACGGACGCCAGCGCGGCCACACCGAGGTCTACCGGGGCGCGGAGTACACCGTCGACCTCGTGCCGAAGGTACGGATCGAGGTGCTGGCCGAGGACGGGGACGCCGAGGAACTGCTGGAGGTCGTGGTCAAGTCCGCCCGCACCGGGAAGATCGGCGACGGCAAGGTCTGGACGGTCCCCGTCGAGACCGCCGTGCGGGTCCGCACCGGCGAGCGCGGACCCGACGCCCTGTAGTGACGGTTCACATGGGCGGACACAGCGGGCTTCCCGGAACGGCGGAAGAGGCGGCCGGGGAAGCCGGGCCGGAGGCGGAGCAGGGCAGCTATGCGGCGGCCCGGCTGCGCCTCCTCCGCGGCGAGGACGGCACGGCGGCGGGGGCGCCCCGCCGTGCCGAACTGGCACGCGTGACCGACCACTGGCTGGCGGGGCTGCTCGGGGACGCCGGGCCCGGGGTCGCCCTGGTCGCCGTCGGCGGCTACGGGCGGGGCGAGCTGTCTCCCCGCAGCGACCTCGACCTGCTGCTGCTCCACGACGGCAGCGCGGGGCCCGGCGGCATCGCGCGGATCGCGGACCGCATCTGGTACCCGGTCTGGGACCTCGGCATCGCCCTGGACCACTCCGTACGAACCCCCGCGGAGGCGCGCACCACGGCGAAGGACGACCTCAAGGTCCAGCTCGGCCTGCTGGACGCGCGGCACGTCGCGGGTGACGCGACGCTCACCGCTGACATGCGCACCGGGCTCCTCGCGCAGTGGCGGTCACAGGCCCCCGCTCGGCTTCCGGAGCTGCGGGAGCTGACCGAGGAACGGACCCGCACGCACGGTGAACTGCGCTTCCTGCTGGAGCCGGACCTGAAGGAGGCGCACGGCGGGCTCCGGGACGCCACCGCGCTGCGGGCGGTGGCCGCGTCCTGGCTGGCCGACGCGCCGCGCGGCGGCCTGGCCGGGGCGCGCGAGGCGCTGCTGGACGTGCGCGACGTGCTCCACCTCTCGACCGGCCGCTCCACGGACCGGCTCGCTCTCCAGGACCAGGACCAGGTCGCCTCGGCGCTCGGTCTGGCGGACGCCGACGCGCTGCTCCGGCAGGTCTACGAGTCGGCCCGCACCATCGCCTACGCCGCCGACGTGACCTGGCGCGAGGTGAGCCGCGTGCTCACATCCCGAGGCGGGCGCACCTCCCGGCTGCGCGGGCTGCTGGGCGGCGGTTCTGGCGGCGGTTCTGGCGGTGCGCGGCGCGGCGCCGCGCAGGAACGTACACCGCTCGCCGAAGGCGTCGTCGAGCACGAGGGTGAGGCGGCCCTCGCCCGTACCGCACGTCCGGACCGTGACCCGGTGCTGCTGCTGCGGGCCGCTGCCGCCGCGGCGCAGGCGGAGCTGCCGCTGGCGCTGCCCTCCGTGCGGAGGATGGCGGCGTCGCCGGATCTTCAGGTGCCGTGGCCCGCGGAGGCCCGCGAGGAGTTCGTCACCCTGCTCGGCGCGGGCGAGGCGACGGTGCCCGTGTGGGAAGCGCTGGACGCCGAGGGCCTCATCGGCCGTCTGCTGCCCGACTGGGAGCGGGTGCGCTGCCGCCCGCAGCGCAATCCGGTGCACCGCTTCACGGTCGACCGTCATCTGGTGGAGACCGCGGTGCGGGCCTCCGCGCTGACGCGTCGCGTGCAGCGCCCGGACCTGCTGCTGGTCGCGGCGCTGCTGCACGACATCGGCAAGGGCTGGCCGGGCGACCACTCCGTCGTTGGCGAGACGATCGCCTACGACATGGCTGGCCGCATGGGCTTCGACGCACCGGACGCGGATGTGCTCGCCCGTCTCGTACGACACCATCTGCTGCTGGTGGAGACCGCCACCCGGCGCGATCTGGACGATCCGGCGACGATCAGGTCCGTCGCGGATGTCGTGGGCGGTGCCGGGACGCTGGAGCTGCTGCACGCGCTGACGGAGGCCGACGCGCTGGCCACCGGCCCCGCGGCGTGGTCCGCGTGGCGCGGCACCCTCGTCGCGGACCTGGTTACCCGGGTCGCCGGGGTACTCGCCGGGGAGGCGGTCGAGGAGCACACGGAACCGTTCGTGCCCTCGGCGGAGGCGGAACGCCTCGCGATGGAATCGTGGCGCAGGCAGGGCCCCGCCCTCGCACTCAGCACGACGGGCGGCGGGGGAGAGGCCGCGTCCGGACACATCGGCGACGGACATCAGACTGTCCCGGACGACGGGGTCGATGCGGACACCTCCCGCGCACGGTCCGTCGGCGTCGAGCTGCTGGTCACCGTCCCGGCCCCGCGTCCGGCGCCCGCCTACCCCGCCTCCGCCCCGGGAGCCCCGGGCGGCACGGGTGTGTACGCGATGGGCGTGCTGCCCGCCGTCGCGGGCGTCCTCGCGCTGCACCGGATGACCGTACGGGCGGCCGACCTGCGGGTGATGCGGCTTCCCGGACAGGTGACCGGGGGAGCGCAGGGTGGGCCGACAGGGCCGGACGGGGACGCGGCCGTGCTGCTGCTGTCGTGGCGTGTGGCCGCCGAGTACGGCTCGCTGCCTCCCGCGCTGCGGCTGCGCGCGGATCTGGCGCGCGCCCTCGACGGTTCACTCGACATCGCGGCCCGCCTCGCCGAGCGCGAGGCCGCCTACCGCAGGCCCCGGAGGCGCCGCCCGGGACAGGCTCCGCCGCCCCGGGTCACCGTCGCGGCGGGCGGTTCGGAGCTCGCGACCGTCCTGGAGGTACGGGCACAGGACGCCCCCGGCCTGCTCTACCGCATCGGGCGTGCCCTGGAGGGGGCGGGCGTCCTGGTGCGCAGCGCACACGTCAGCACCCTTGGTGCCAACGCCGTCGACGCCTTCTATCTGACGGGTTCCGACGGCGACCCTCTGGCCTCGTCCGCGGCGGCCGCGCTGGCGCGCGACCTCGAACGCGAGCTGGGGCGTGCGCCGGACGAGGCGGCGTAGCTTCTTCAGCCGCACGATCCCGGACCCGAAGACGGTCGCCGACCGGACCTGACCGCAGTCCTCGTGGACGGATACCCTTGGAGGCCGACTGCCGACCTGACCCAGTACCCAGACGCGAAGGATCCGCGAACGCCGTGTTCGACACTCTCTCCGATCGCCTCGCAGCGACCTTCAAGAACCTCCGGGGCAAGGGCCGCTTGTCCGAGGCGGACATCGACGCCACGGCGCGTGAGATCCGTATCGCCCTGCTGGAGGCGGACGTCGCGCTCCCCGTCGTGCGTTCCTTCATCAAGCAGGTCAAGGAGCGTGCCGTAGGGAGCGAGGTCTCCCAGGCGCTGAACCCCGCCCAACAGGTCATCAAGATCGTCAACGAGGAGCTCATCGGCATCCTCGGTGGCGAGACCCGCCGCCTGCGGTACGCGAAGAACCCGCCGACCGTCATCATGCTCGCCGGCCTGCAGGGCTCCGGTAAGACGACGCTGGCCGGAAAGCTGGGCCAGTGGCTCAAGCAGCAGGGGCATGAGCCGCTGCTCGTCGCGTGTGACCTT
This sequence comes from Streptomyces sp. TAA486, assembly GCF_000426165.1. Lineage (NCBI taxonomy): Bacteria > Bacillati > Actinomycetota > Actinomycetes > Kitasatosporales > Streptomycetaceae > Streptomyces > Streptomyces sp. TAA486. The sequence continues at coordinate 297,014 of NZ_AUEV01000006.1, forward strand.
CAGCGTCCCAACGCCGTGAACCAGCTTTCCGTCGTGGCCGAGCGGGCCGGTGTCGCGGTCTTCGCGCCCGAGCCCGGCAACGGCGTCGGAGATCCGGTGAAGGTCGCCGAGGACTCCGTGGCCCACGCGCGGGAGAAGCAGCACGACGTCGTCGTCGTCGACACCGCGGGACGCCTCGGTATCGACGAGGAGCTGATGCGGCAGGCCGCCGACATCCGCGACGCGGTCAGCCCCGACGAGATCCTCTTCGTCGTCGACGCGATGATCGGCCAGGACGCGGTCACCACGGCCGAGGCCTTCCGCGACGGCGTCGGCTTCGACGGTGTGGTGCTCTCGAAGCTCGACGGTGACGCACGAGGCGGCGCCGCCCTCTCCGTCGCCCAGGTGACCGGCAAGCAGGTCATGTTCGCCTCCAACGGCGAGAAGCTGGACGACTTCGACGCGTTCCACCCGGACCGCATGGCGTCCCGCATCCTCGGCATGGGCGACATGCTCACGCTCATCGAGAAGGCCGAGCAGACCTTCAGCCAGCAAGAGGCCGAGAAGATGGCCGCGAAGCTGCAGAAGGGGCCGAAGGAGTTCACGCTCGACGACTTCCTGGCGCAGATGGAGCAGGTCCGCAAGATGGGCTCCATCTCGAAGCTGCTCGGCATGATGCCCGGCATGGGCCAGATGAAGGAGCAGATCAACGACCTCGACGAGCGCGAGGTCGACCGCACGGCCGCCATCATCAAGTCGATGACGCCGGGCGAGCGCGCCGAGCCCACCCTCATCAACGGCTCCCGCCGGGCCCGCATCGCGCGGGGCTCCGGCGTCGAGGTCAGCGCCGTGAAGAACCTGGTGGAGCGGTTCTTCGAGGCCCGCAAGATGATGTCCCGCATGGCGCAGGGCGGCGGCATGCCCGGTATGCCGGGGATGCCCGGCATGGGCGGCGCCGGAAAGAAGAAGGCCAAGCAGCAGAAGAAGGCCAAGGGCAAGCGCCAGTCGGGCAACCCGATGAAGCGCAAGCAGGAGGAGCAGGCCGCCGCCGAGCGCAAGGCGGCGGGTGCGGGCAGTGCGTTCGGAGGCGCGGGAGCGGAGCAGGGCCCCGAGGACTTCGAACTTCCGCAGGAGTTCAAGGACATGCTGCCCCCGAAGTGAACCATCGGGCGCGGGGGCGGATGATGTCGTGCATGCGCGTATACATCCGGCCCCCGCAGCCCGGCGACGAGACCGCCTACCGAGAGGCGGTACTCCGCTCGGCTGACCACCTCAGCCCCTGGAACCCCGTCGAGCCGGAAGGTCTCCCCGACCTCCTGCGGCGTCAGGGCCCCGCGCTGCGCAGCTTCATGATCTTCGACAGCGAGGACCACGGTCTGGTCGGCCGCGTCAACGTCGCGAACATCGTCCGCGCCCGCTTCTGCAACGGGTCGCTCGGCTACGACAGTTACGTGCCGTACGAGGGCACGGGCCGCATGACCGAGGGGATGCGGCTCATCGTCGACCAGTGCTTCGAGAGCGCCCCGCAGGGGCTCGGACTGCACCGGCTGGAGATCAACGTTCAGCCGGAGAACCACCGCTCCACCGCGATGGCGCGTCGGCTCGGGTTCCGGCACGAGGGGTTCTCGCCCCGGCTGCTCTTCCTCAACGACGCCTGGCGCGACCACGAGCGCTTCGCCGTCACGGCGGAGGAGTGGCCGGAGGCACGCGCCCTGGGGCTGCGCGAACGGAGACGCAGCGGGAACGGCACGCGGTCGCAGCAGGCCGGTCAGCAGCCGGAGCCCGGCGCGGGGATGAGCGTCGAGCACTGACGGCACCCCACGCTTCACCGGGTGGCGGGGCGCACGGTCAAGGCACGCGGGCGACGGCGGCCCGCATCCGGCTCCGAGGGTTCCGCTGACCCGACTCTTTCGACGGGCGTCCACGGGCGCGCATGTGATGTCGCGCCAGAAGAAAGATGTACGGTACATGCCACTGGGGCGGCGCCCTTCGCGGCGCGGCTCCGGCGGCATTTCGCCACCCCTCGGACACCGGAGAGCCTTATGCGCAACAGATCCGTTCTGGCCGCACTGAGCCTCGCCGCGGCCGCCCTCGTGGCCTCGGTTCCCGCACCAGCCTCCGCTGCCACCGGTTCGCCGGGTGCCGCCGGCGTCGGCACCGCCGGTACCGCCGCCGGACTCGGCCACTGCCCACAGCTGTCGAAGAAGCTCGAGTGGTACGGGCACAACCGCGCCGCGCTTCAGCGCGTGATCGACGAGCGCGGCCGGTGCGGTCACCACAGCAAGGGCGGCAACAAGCCCCGCCCGGTCGCCGCCTTCGACTGGGACAACACGATCACCAAGAACGACACGACGGACGTCACGCTCGCCTGGGCGCTTCACCACGACAAGATCCTCCAGCCCCGCCGCTGGGGCGACACCAGCAAGTGGCTCACGCCCACCGCCGAGAGCGCCCTGACGAAGGCATGCGGCAAGACCGTGCCCGTGGGCCGCCCGCTGCCCACCTCCACCGATGACGACTGCACCGACGAGATCTTCGAAATCCGCACGGAAGCGCAGACCATGGACGGCCGCCCGGCCTTCGGGGGCAAGTGGAACCACCGCCGTACAGTGCCCGAGTACGCCTGGGTGGCACAGCTGTTCGCCGGGCACACGCCGGCCGAGGTCAAGCAGTACGCCGAGGCGGGCCGCAAGAAGAGCCTGGCCGCGCCCATCGGCAGCGAGATGAAGGTGGGCACCCACACGATGCCCGCGTACGTGCGCTACTACGAGCAGCAGAAGGACCTCATCAGAACGCTGCAGCGGGCCGGCTTCGACGTCTACATCGTCTCCGCGGGCGTCGAGTACGCGGCCGAGGCCTGGTCGAAGGGCGTGGGCATCGACGCCGAGCACACCATCGCCATCCGCAGCATCCTCCGCGACGGCCGCATCACCACCCGGAACGAAGGGTGCGGCGACGCCCCCGCGAGCCAGGGCGAGACCATCCCGTACATCGACGGCAAGCGCTGCTGGGTCAACCAGGACATCTACGGCGTCAAGGGCCGCGCCGCCTGGAAGCAGCAGGACCGCAACCATCGCATCGCCGTGGGCGGCGGCGACGCGGACACCGACGTCACCTTCGTGCGTGACGCGACCGGGGCGCATCTCGTGCTCAACCGGAACAAGAACGAGGTGATGTGCCGGGCGTACGACAACGAGGACGGACGCTGGCTGCCCAACCCGATGTTCATCGAGCCGCTTCCGCAGAAGCCGGAGCCCTACGCTTGCTCCACGTCGGCGTACAACAGCGAGAACGGTGAGCTCACGCCGGTACGCCGGTACGACGGCAGCGTCGTGCCCGACCAGAAGGACCGCGTCTTCGGCTGATCGCGCGAAGGCGGGCGCACGCCCGCCGCGGGCGCACCCCGGCCCGCGGGGCACCTGATCCGGTGCCCCGCGGGCCGCCGCGTGCGTGGGCCGCCTCGTGTCAGACGGGGAGCGGCGAGCCCCCGGTCGGCCCGTCCGTACCGATGCCGAGGAAGCGGGCTGCGGTGGCGCCGACGTCCGCCAGCGACGCCGCGTCCGGGAAGAGAACGGGATCAGCGTCGCCGGCGCCCGGACGGTGGACGAGCATCGGCACGAACTCGCGGGTGTGGAAGGCGTGCCCGATCACCGGGTCGTTGCCGTGGTCGGCGGTGACGATCAGCCGGTCGCCCGGACGGTCCAACTCCCGCAGCAGTACGCCCAGTCCGGCGTCCGCCTCCTCCAGCACCGCACCGAAGCGGGCGGCGTCCTGCTGGTGCCCGGCCAGGTCGGTCTCCTGCACGTTCGCCACCACAAGAGCCGGGGTGCCGTCCGCCTCTCCGGCGTGGCGTGCGGCGGAGACCGTGTGTGCCAGCACCTCCTCCGTACCTACGGCGGGGCGGCGCACCGCGCTGTCGCAGGCGAGGATGTCCGCCGCCTTCCCGACGAGGGTGACGTCGGCCCCGGCACGTGCCGCCAGCTCAGGCAGCTGCCTGGCGTGATCCACCGGTGCTCCGAGGTGCTGCACCCGCAGGCCGCCGTTGCGGTAGAACCCGCTCGCGGGAGTGTCCAGACCGACGGTGCCCCCGTCGCCGTGCCGTACGAAGTCCGGCAGCGGGCTCCGGGAACGGCCGCCCACCGCGATGACACGGGCGACCGGCGCCGTGGCCCGTACCGTGCGGGCGACGGCAAGGATCCGCTCGAAGGGCTGGTCCTCGAGGCGGGCCGAGACGTTCCAGTTGATGCCCGGGTCGGCCTCCAGGTTGTCGTGCACGAGCATGTTCCCGTCCACGACGAGCACGGGCTCCCCGCCCAGCGACTCGACCTTGTGCCCGGCCTGTTCGAGCGCTGCGGTCACCTCCGCGAGGTGCTGGGCGAGGCGCGCGACGGCGACCCGGCTGAAGTCGGCGCCCATCATGGTCTGGTGACCGGCGTAGGTGTCCGCGCCCGGGTAGCCGAGGCGGGCCCGTCCGGCCACGACGGGCAGAGCCGTCCGGGACGCGAGCGCGGGGTGCGGTCGCAGCAGGCCGAGGCCGAGGTCTCCCAGCGCGGGAAGCCGCAGGTGCCGGCCGTGGTCGGCGCGGTACCGGTCGAGGAGATGCCCGAGCGTGTCGGCTTCGACGTCGCCCGGCCGCAGCGCGCCCGCGTCGGGCATGGCCCCGATGCCGAGGCCGTCCAGGACGACGATGACGGTCCGTCTCGCACTCGCCCTGGATCCGGAACCGGCCACGGCGGCGCTCACAGGGCCCGTCCCAGCGGGTCGTACAGGCCGGTCAGCTGCGGTTCGCCCGAGGACAGGCCCGCGACGACGGCGATGCTGCTGCGCGTGACGAACATCTGGGTGCGGAAGGCGAGGACCGCCGTGTCGCCCGCCCGTACCGGCACTGCGCCCGGCGGGGGAGCGTCCAGGAGCCGGTAGTAGTCGATGTTCTCCGCCGGCATGTCCTGCACGGGCAGCCGCAGACCGGTTCTCGGCAGCAACGCGTCCCTGATCCCCGCGCGGGGGTAGAAGCCGCCTCCCAGTAGGGCGGGCCGGCCGTCGCCGAGAGTGTGGGAGACCTCGGTGACATAGACGTAGCCGGGGCGTTCCGGCTGGCCGGGGTCGAGCGCGTGCAGCGGTGTCGTACCGGTCAGGGCGTGGCCAGGTTCGCCGTGCGTGGCGCCGAACCGGGCGAGCAGCGGCAGTGCGGCGGCCGAAGTGGCGCCCGGCGCACTGAGCTTGAGGCCCTGGTGACCGCGGTTCTCCAGGCGTGCGCGGGCCTCGCGCAGCAGCGTGAACGTCTCCGTTGGCTGCGGTGTGCCGGTCGACGGATCGCACAGCAGGCACGGGAAGCCGGTGACGCCCGCGATCCGTATGCCCGGCATCGCTTCCGCCTCGTCAGCGAAGGCGTCGACGCCGTCGGACTGCACACCACCCTCCTGGCCCGGATAGACCGAGCCGGGTGCTCCCGCCAGCCGCAGCAGGACGTCCTGCACGTATCCCTGCCGCTGTGCTTCGTCGGACACGGCCCGCGCGTTGTCGGCATCGAAGACGGTGACGGCCTCCGGGCGCCACGCGAGCATCCCGGCCAGCGTGCGCCGCGGGATCTGCACCAGGTGCCCGATGTTGCCCGCGAGGGCTCCGGCGGCGTGCAGGGCGCGAGCCTCCGGTGCGTCGATGGCCGCGGACCTCGGAAGATGGCGGGCCACCGCGGCTATCAGCTCCGGGTTGCGTCCCAGCTGCTTCACGACGAACCACAGGGACAGGCTCAGCTCCTCGGCCCTCTCCGCGAGCAGCGCCGCGTTCCCCTCGACGGCGTCGCGGTCGACGACGTAGGTGTCCGGCGGTATCGCGCCGTCCCGGTGCAGCGAGGCAGCCGTGTCCGCGAGCTGTGGATTGCGGGCGAGGACGGTGTCGAGGAACAAGATCGGCCCTTCGGGACGGCTGGACGGTCGTGACCGTGGTCTGCGCGTGGTCGGTACGGAGACGGTCGGCGGGACGTGGGCCGGGGCGTGTGCCCGAACAGGGGGCCCGGGTCCGCGTCGCGGACGTTCGGTGTCGGCTCTGCGTCACGTCCCTCCTGTCCCGTGTGCGGCGTACAGGTCCTCCAGGGCACGGCGGAGGATGTCCAGGACGAGATCGGCTCCCGCCCGCATCGGGTTGATCCGCACCGTCCAGTCGGCGAGCCCGGGTTCGTCGTCCAGGGACGAGGAGGACATGCGGTAGAACAACGGGGCCACCTCGTAGCGCGAGTTGGCGCCGACCGGGTACGGAGCGGCCCCGTACCGTGCGGCGTACGCGGGCAGTTCGCGGGCCAGCGGCCGGTCCAGGCGCACCACCAGGGCACGGTCCTGCACGTTGGCGATCCGCACCTCCGCCACCCCGGGAACCTCGCCCGCCTCGAGCCGCTCGGCGATCTCGGCGCCCGTCCGCGACTGCAGGGCCCACATCACCGGTACGTGCGTCAGCGCCCGCAGCGCGTCGAGCGCCTGGTGGCCCTGGACCTGGCCCCCGCCCGAGTAGTTGTCGTCGTGCACCCGCCCGACGAGCTCCCGCGAGCCGACGACGGCGCCCACGCCCTCGGGGCCGTGCAGCTTGAACAGCGAGAAGCACGAGGCCTCCGCGCCCATCCCGGCTCCGCTCACCGGCACCCGGAAGACCGTGTAGTTGTCGTCGACCACGGTGCGGACTCCTGCCGCCCGGCACAGCCCGAGCACCTCTCGCGGGTCGTAGGAGTCTCCGAGGCTTTGCCGGGAGTGCTGGACGTAGGCGTAACGGAACTCGCCGCTCGCCAGGGCGGATTCGAGTGCCGTCCGGTCGTTGAAGTCGGCCTCGTGGGTGCGGACGCCCAGCCCGCGCAGCGTGACCGCGGTGGTGCGGTAGACGGGGGCGCGGTGGATGAGCAGCGGGTCGCCCGCGGTGAGGACCGCGCCGAGGGCGCTGCGGATCGCGCCGGTGCCCGCGCCCTGCACGAGCGCTGCCGCTTCGGCTCCGAAGAAGTCCGCCAGTACCGCCTCCACGCGGGCGGTCGTGCGCGGCCTGCCCGGTCCGGGCACCACACCGGCGTCCGCCTCGAAGAGCTGCGTGCCCTCGAAGTGCCGTGCTGTGCACTCCAGCAGACGGAACTGCGCCTGTACGGCCTCCTCCAGCGGCACGGTGGGAAGCGGGAACGTCCGCGGAAGTCGTGGCGGGCTCATCTCACAGCTCCTCGTCGTCGCTCGTGCTGCCCGTGAGGAAGCGCAGCGGATTCCGCCGGGTCAGCAGATCGATCAAGGCATCGTCGGCTCCCGCCGCGCGCAGGCGTGGAAGGAACGAGCGGAAGAGGTGGCCGTATCCGATGCCGCCCTCGCTCGTGAGATAGCCGTACCGCGAGATGTCGCAGCTGAGCAGCACCCGGTCGGCGTGCCCGGCCTCCAGGAGTGTCAGCAGCAGCCGCAACCGGGCGTCGTCGCTGACGTAGTTCTCCTTGCCGATGGTGTCGAAGGCGACGTACGCACCCTGCGCCGCCAGCCCGCGGTGGACTCCCGCGTCGTCCAGCAGGTCCTGGTGGCCGATGCTCACACGGTGCGGCTCCAGTCCCGCCCCGGTCAGCAGGTCCAGTTGTGCGGGGCCGCCGCGTCCGAGCTGGGCGTGCGTCGCGACGGACAGCCCGGTCGACCTGGCGGCGCGCGCGGCAGCGGTAAGCGTCAGGACCTCCTGCCCGCTGGGTTCGTCCCCGTGGCTGCCCGCCTCGCCGATGACGCCGGGGCGCACGCCCGTGCCGCCGATCCCGCCGTCGATCTCGCGGACCAGTGCCTCGGTGAGCTCGTCGACTCCGGCTCCCGCGGCCCCGGCAGGGTGGAAGCGTTCGTAGTACCAGCCCGTGCCCGCCACGACGGCGACGCCCGACTCCCGCGCGATCCGCGCGAGTGCCGCCGCGTCCCGGCCCATGCCCCGGCACGTCAGCTCCACGACGAGGCCGAGGCCGAACTCCTCGCGCAGCGTGGCCAGTTCGGCAGTGACGGCCCCGCGGTGACGCTCGTCGAGCACGGCCGTGGAGTCCCCGCCGCGCGAGAGGTCCAGCGCCAGATGCTCGTGCGCCAGGACCGGCCCGCGCACCCGCGCCGCTTCGAGCGGCCCGGAGACGGTGCGGAGCGGGTGCGCAGGACGCTGCTCGTACATGGTGGTCGGTGCTGCCTTCCCGGCCGGTGCCTGGACGACCGGTCCCGTCAGCTCTTGACGGGGGTGAACAGGTCCAGCCAGTACAGAAGATTGAGCAGCACACCGCCCACGAGGACAGCGGCCGGCGCGGCCGCCATGCGCACCACGACCCGTCCCATCGCCTCGTTGAGCAGGTAGAGGCCGCCCACGATGAGGACGCCGAGCCCACCGCCCATGGTGTTGGCCGCCAGCAGCGAACCGAAGAGGATCGCCAGCCAGAGGCTCTCGCTGATCGCGTTCCGCAGGTGTTCGGAGGAGTCGCGTACGGACGGGAGCCGGCCCAGCATCTTGCCGATCCACGACAGGGCCAGCACCTCGATGGCGAAGATGGCCGCACCGGCGAGCAGCGCCAGCCACGGGCTCGGCAGCAGATAGCCGACGGGGTAGACGAAGGTGAAGCCCGCGATCGCGTACGCGCCGGAGGCGAGCGCGGTGGTGGCGATCAGTGGAATGAAGCCGAAGACGCGGTAGAAGTCCACCTGGGCGGCGCCCGTGTAGTCCTCCTTGGCTATGAGGAAGCTCGTGGCCTCGCCGCCGCCGAACACGTGCATCTGCGCCAGCAGACACACGCCCGCGCCCAGCACCATGAACAGCGGCAGATGCTTGCGCAGCCGGGTGGCGCTCGCGCTGAAGAGCGACAGCATCGGGTCTTCCAACTCGGCCTCGGTGACGGGCCGTTCCGGACCGGACGAGGCGTCCTTGCCCTCCGAGGCCTCCGCCTTCGCCTTCTCCTCCCGGTCCACCCGCCGCTGCCGCATGTCCTTGGCGGTCGCGAACCCGATGAGCATGACCACGCCCACGGCCATGGCTGCCGCTCCGGGGAACACATCGGGCCACAGCTTCATCGTGAGGATCACGAGCGCGAGTTCCACCACTCCGGCTATGCCGCCGCGGAGCTTGCCGAACTGCCTGGTGATCGCGAGCACAGGGAAGAGCGTGAAGAGGAAGAGGATCGGGGTGGCCATCTGCTGCATGGCTGTCAGGAAGTCGACCGGCAGATCGTGCGCGACGTCGTTGGCCCCGCTGAGTCCGAAGACGACGAGTGCGCCCCAGGCGCCGCCCAGCAGGGGAGCGAGCCACTTCTTCGGCGCGAGGAGCCCGAGCACGTCGGTCGGAAGGAAGAGCAGCCACGGGTTGAGCACTCCGGTGGACAGCGCCATCGGGGCGCCGAGCCCGAAGATGAAGCCCGCGGAGAGACCGAAGGAGACCGCGGTGGTGGCACTGCGGGTGCTGCGGCCCTGGATGAAGTCGAGCATGAAGGGACGTACGCCGTCGTTGAAGACGGCCAGCGCCAGGTGGGATATGAGCGCGGTCAGCGCGCACAGGAGGATGACGGTCGTCTTCTGCGCGAGCGAGAAGTCGAGGCTTTGTTCGCCTGCGCTCAGCGCGCCGGCCAGAACGGTGCTCACGGGGTGCTCCTTCGGGTCCGGCGGTCAGCGGGTGTGCGCGGCGATGGCCCGCGCGATGACGGGTGCGGTGTCGGAGATCTGGTCCATGCCGAAGCCGAAGACCTTCTTTCCGTCCTCGAGCAGTGCGGTCACCTCCGCGTCGGTGGGGATGCCGCGTCCGAAGGTGTGGCACGTGCCGCTGCCCAGCACGCCGAGCAGCACCCCGAGGGAGGCTCCCGCACCTGTGTGGCAGGTGCCGAGGTAGTAGTCGGCCTGTCCGGCGCGCAGCTTCATCGCCGCATCCATGTCGTTGGAGACGGCGACCTCCAGGTCGCCGATGCCCAGGTCTCCCAGGGCGTCGGCGACTTGGACCTTGCCGACCCCTCCGGTGAGGATCTTCGTCATGGCCGGCCTCCGTTCTGCTCTGCGGACGCGGCGTCCCGCGCGCTCTCGTGCACGGCCGCCGCAGGGCTGCGGGCCGCCAGGACGGCCAGGTGCATGGCCAGGTAGCCCGTCTCGGATTCGGGGAGGGCCGCGGTGCCGAGGTCGCGCTCGGCCCGTGCGGCGATCTGCTGTGCCAGGCGTACGGCGTCGGGCCGGTCGGCCAGTTCGGCGGCCATCTGTTCTCCGGCGGCGGGGTCGTCGAGGGACTCTCCGTTCAGCAGCCGGTTCAGGGCCATCATCAGATGGCTTGTGAGCATGCCGGAGGTCTCCTCGGAGACGGGGAGTCCCGCGCGGGCCAGGCCCTTCAGCTCGCCTTCGACGAAGTCGGCCACTTCCGCGCGTACTTGGCCTGTCTCCCGGAACAACTGGATCCGGAGAGCGAGTTTCTCCTCCAGCTTCTCCTGCATGACCCATCCTTCCGCGGCACGATCAGCGGCCACGACAATAATCAGGATTCTGCTTTTTGAGGAGACCCGGCGTCGTTCTTTCTTCCGCCCATTTGTGCCGCTCAGCCGGTACGGAAGGCGAGGCGACGGGCGGTGAGAACGGCAGGAGGCGAGGAAGCGGGCGCCAACTGTCAGTACAACGGCACGCGTTCGCCCCGCAGGACCTCTCCCTGCACGTCGGTCACCAGCCCGAAGTCCAGCGAGGGCCGAACCGCGTCGAGTGCGGACGACTCCCCGGTCCGTCCGATCAGTGCTGCGCTGGAGTTCCGCGACGCGAGCTCACTGGTGATCTCCTCGTCCAGCGGCAGGACTTCGACGTCCGGACCCAGGTGATCGCGCACCTCGTCGAGATTCCACACGGTGGCGTCGACCCGGCCCTGCGCGAAGAGACCCCGCAGCTGCATGTACGAGGACTCCACCCACTCGATGTCGTCACGCCGGGCGAACGCTCTTGCCGCCAGCATCCGCAGATCCTCGGAGGAGGAGTCGACGGCGACGCGCAGCCCCTTCGTCTCCAGCGGAGTGCCGCACCGCAGCAGAAGTCCGTGGGATCCCACGTATGTCCCCGGTCCCAGGTCGGCGACCAGCTCGACCGGATGGTCCTCGGCGATCCGATCGGCGGCGAAGCGCGAGAGCACGACGAGATCGGCCTTGCCCTCCAGAAGTGCGCCGAGCCGGGTGGAGGCCCCTCGCATGAAGGTGATGGCGAACGGCGCTCCGGCCTGCTCGAATGCGGCCCTGAGCCCGGTGGCCAGGCCCTCGTACCGGTGCGAGTACGGCAGTGGCATCGCCGCGAGGAGTGTGCCCAGGCCCGCGAGCCGCCACAGTATGGCCCGGTCGGCGTGCACGAGGAACGTGCCGAGGTGACCGCGGGCCCTGGTCTCGACGGCCCCGGCCTCCTCCAGGAGCTGCAGCCCCGCCTGAACCGTCCCGTTCCCCACCTTCAATTCGCCGGCGAAGTCGCGCAGACGTGGAAGACGTGTGTCCGCTTCGTGATTCAGCAGCAGTGCGGCCAGCTGACGTGCTGCCATGCCGTTGCGGGTGAGGAAGCGCTCGTCGGCGCCACTGATCATGCGGCGGATAATATCCAGAATCCTGGATATTGCCAACGGGTGCCGGCACGTGATCCTGCTCTCTCCCTGGTCGCGGGGGCCGCCCCGGTGCACATCGCTCCGGGGAATGTCGGTATGGTCACCGAGGTGTACCGATCGCTCCCGACGGACCTCTTCGGAGGTACGTCCGGGATGGCCGGGCTGAGCGGGTTCTCCGTACTTCTGTGCGCTCGCCCGGCTGGAGCGACACCGTCGCAACTGACCGGTACGTGCAAATTACTTAGGTTGTCCCGGAATCGGAACACTGAGGCGGTCCGACTCGTTGTGTACGACGTGAGCACGACACCACCAGTTCTCGCCGCCGAGCTGGCAGCTGCCTGGGCGGACATTCAGAGGCACCACCCCGAGCTGCCGGATCTGGCCGCGCCCGAATCGCTGATCGGAGAGTCCTCGTCGGCATGCGGCGACGGGCTCTCCTTCGAGAGGCTTCTGCACGAGGCCGTCCACGGAATCGCCGCCGCGCGGGGTATCAGAGACACCTCGCGCGCGGGCCGCTATCACAACCGCAGATTCCTCGCCGTCGCCGAGGAGTTGGGTCTGTCGCACCCCGAGGAGCCCCATGCGAGCAGCGGCTTCTCGCTCGTGGTGCCCTCTCCCGACACCAGGCGGCGCTACCGGCCCACCATCGAGCGTCTTCAGCGCGCGCTGAAGGCGTACAACGCCGCGACCGGGACGGACGGCGGCGGGAGCTTCCGCGGCCCCGCGGCCCGTCACGGCTCCAGCGGCGGCGGTGTGCGCGTCAAGGCCGTCTGCGACTGCGGGCGGAACGTGCGCGTGGTCCCGTCGGTGCTGGCGCAGGCGCCGATCATGTGCGGAGCGTGCGGAAAGCCGTTCAGCATCCCGGACACCCCGGTGGAGCGCCCCGCTTCCTCGGACTCCGGGGAGGACAGGGTCGAAGCCGTGGCCGCGGTCGGCTGAGGCCCGAAGAAGAACACTGACTGCCGGGGCGGGTTCGCCGTACCGCCCCGGCAGTTGTGCCCCATGAGCGGGCCCGGATGCGGGTTCGGCCGGGCGCGTCGCGTGTGGCATCATGGTGCGCTGTACTCGACAGTCGCAAAGGACCCCTCTCTCCTACGGCTGACGCGTCCATCGGACCTCCGGGTACCGCAACCCCACGTGGTCACCCGTTGTGTCCACCCACGTCAAGACCAGGAGACACCACAGCAGTGGCAGTCAAGATCAAGCTGAAGCGACTGGGCAAGATCCGCTCGCCGCACTACCGCATCATCGTCGCCGACTCCCGCACGCGCCGTGACGGCCGTGCCATTGAGGAGATCGGCCTGTACCACCCGGTGCAGAACCCTTCGCGCATCGAGGTCGACTCGGAGCGCGTCCAGTACTGGCTGGGTGTCGGCGCACAGCCGACCGAGCCCGTCGCGGCAATCCTCAAGGTCACCGGTGACTGGCAGAAGTTCAAGGGTCTGCCCGCCCCCGAGCCGATGAAGGTCGCCGAGCCGAAGGCCGACAAGAAGGCCCTCTTCGAAGCTGCGGCCAAGGAGTCGGCGGACGAGCCCAAGGGTGAAGCGATCACCAAGAAGGCCAAGAAGGCCGACAAGAAGACAGACGAGGCCGACAAGGCCGAGTCCTCCACTGAGTCGACCGGGGCCTGATCATGCTCGAGGAGGCCCTCGAGCACTTGGTGAAGGGCATCGTCGACAATCCGGACGAGGTGCAGGTCGAATCCCGCACCTTGCGCCGTGGGCGCGTGCTCGAGGTCCGGGTGCACCCCGACGACCTCGGCAAGGTGATCGGCCGCAGTGGCCGCACCGCGCGTGCTCTGCGTACGGTCGTGAGCGCCCTCGGCGGCCGTGGTGTCCGCGTCGACCTCGTCGATGTGGACCAGGTGCGCTGAGCACCCGCACAAGACAGCACCGGCACGGGCCGGGGACGGCAATGGCCGGCCCCGGCCCGTGTTCGCGTCCGGGCACCGCTCCCGCGGTCCGCCGCGGACGCAGCACGAGCAGGTCGAGTCAGGTCGAGCACGGAGAGACACAGTGCAGCTAGTCGTCGCACGCATCGGCCGCGCCCACGGCATCAAGGGCGAGGTCACCGTCGAAGTGCGCACGGACGAACCGGAGTCGAGGCTCGCTCCGGGCGCCGTGCTCGCCACCGACCCGCCCCGTCCGCAGCCGCTGACCATCGAGCGAGGCCGTGTGCACAGCGGCCGGCTGCTGCTGCGCTTCGAAGGTGTCCAGGACCGCAGTGCAGCGGAGGCGCTGCGCAACACGCTGCTCATCGCCGAGGTCGATCCCGACGAACAGCCCGACGACCCGGACGAGTTCTACGACCACCAGCTCATCGACCTCGAGGTGGTCACTCGCGACGGTGTCTCCGTGGGCCGGATCGAGGAGGTCGCGCACCCGCCCGGCCAGGACCTTCTCGTGGTCAAGCGGGAGGACGACAGCGAGGCGCTGATCCCGTTCGTCGCCGAGATCGTCCCCGAGGTGGACCTCGAGGCGCAGCGGGTCGTCATCGAGCCGCCCCCGGGGCTCCTGGAGGAGCCTGGCTCACCCGAGAAGGAGCAGCGCGAGGGGGAGGACGGCGGGCGGTGAGGATCGACGTCGTCACCATCTTCCCGGAGTACCTGGAGCCGCTGAACGTCTCGCTCGTCGGCAAGGCCCGTGCCCGTGGCCTGCTCGACGTCCACGTGCACGACCTGCGCGGCTGGACGCACGACAGACACCACACCGTCGACGACACCCCGTACGGCGGCGGCCCCGGCATGGTCATGAAGCCGGAGCCCTGGGGCGAGGCGCTCGACGAGATCATCGGCGCGGCCGAGCCGCCACCCGTGCTCGTCGTGCCCACTCCCAGCGGCCGCCGCTTCGACCAGAAGCTGGCAGTGGAGTTGTCCGCAGCCCCGTGGCTCCTCTTCACACCCGCCCGCTACGAGGGCATCGACCGCCGCGTCATCGACGAGTACGCCTCACGGCTGGACGTGCGCGAGGTCTCGGTCGGCGACTACGTCCTGGCCGGCGGCGAGGCGCCCGTCCTGGTCATGGTGGAGGCCGTCGCCCGCCTGCTGCCGGGTGTGCTCGGCAACGCCGAGTCCCACCAGGACGACTCCTTCGCGGCCGGGCCGATGGCACAACTGCTGGAGGGCCCCGTCTACACGAAGCCCCCGGAGTGGCGGGACCGTGGCATCCCGGACGTGCTGCTCAGCGGCCACCACGGCCGGATCGCCCGCTGGCGCAGGGACCAGGCGCTGGCCCGCACGGCCGCGAACCGGCCCGATCTCATCGCCCGCTGCGACCCGGACTCGCTCGACAAGCACGACCGCGCGGAGCTGGAGCGTCTGGGCTGGCGCGAGGGCCCGGACGGCCGATTTTGGCCGACCGGGCAGCACGTGGAAGAATAGGCGGCTGCTCCGTATCCGGCGCGCGACCCTGCCACAGGGGGACCGACGCCCGCACGGGAGCGGCGCTCTCCAGTCAGCATCACGATCATTCCGCTGATGACCTGTGGCATCAGCGAGGAAAGCAGACGGTCATGTCTCAGCTTCTCGAAAACCTCGACGCGGCCTCGCTGCGCGACAACCTGCCGGCCTTCCGCCCCGGCGACACGGTCAACGTGCACGTGCGCGTCATCGAGGGCAACCGCTCGCGTGTTCAGCAGTTCAAGGGCGTCGTCATCCGCCGCCAGGGTGGCGGTGTGCGCGAGACCTTCACCGTCCGCAAGGTCAGCTTCGGCGTCGGGGTCGAGCGCACCTTCCCGGTGCACACCCCGATCGTCGAGAAGATCGAGGTCGTAACCCGCGGTGACGTGCGGCGCGCCAAGCTCTACTACTTGCGCGAGCTCCGCGGCAAGGCCGCCAAGATCAAGGAGAAGCGCGAGAACTGATCGAGCTGTCCGAGGTCCGGCGGGGCGACTAGGCTTTCGGCCCGATGGACACCGAGACGCAGCAGGACGACGCGGAGCGGGACCGCTCCTCCGGCCCTGACGGGCACGTGCGGAGGGGCTGGTCACGCTCCGCTCGCTTGTGCGCAGTTGCTGCGTCCCTGCTCAGCGCGCTCTTGCTGGTCAGCGCTTTCGTGGTGCAGCCTTTTTTGATCCCTTCTGCATCAATGACCCCCACGCTGGAGGTCGGTGACCGGATACTGGTGGACAAGCTTGCCTATCGGATGGGCAACTCTCCGGGCCGTGGAGACGTTGTGGTCTTTGACGGCAGGGGTTCGTTCATGGACGAGGAGGAGACGGACGGGAATCCGGTGGCCGGTCTGTTGCGAGAGGCCGGTGCTGCGGTCGGTCTTGTGAGGCCGCCCGAGACGGACTACGTCAAGCGTGTGATCGGCGTCGGCGGGGATCGGGTCCGGTGCTGCGATGAGCGCGGAAGGATCGAGGTGAACGGTGTTCCGCTGGACGAGGGCTACCTGCATGACGGTGACGACCCGTCAGCCGTGCCGTTCGATATCGAAGTGCCGCAAGGGCGGTTGTGGGTGATGGGGGATCACCGCTCCGACTCCAGCGACTCGCGGGACCACCTCGGTGACGCGGGTGGTGGCACCGTTCCCGTGGAGCGGGTGATCGGGCGGGCCGACCGCATGGCATGGCCGATGGAACGCTGGGGAGCGGTCCACGGCAGAGGGGGAGGTGCCCATGAGTGACCGGGTGGGCCCCGCCCGCAACGGGCCCTACGACTACGGGGTGCCGAGCGACTACGACGACGACCCGAACGCGGGACCGGGCCGCAACGGCGCCAACGGCCGGAACGGCTACGGCGGTTCCAACGGCTACGGCGCACAGAACGCCGGCAATGGCTACGGTGATGCCAACGGCTACGGCGGTCAGAGCGCGGGCAACGGCTACGGCGGTGCGAACGGGAACGGCGCACAGAACGCCGCCAACGGCTACGGGGGAGCGCAGAACTCGGGCTTCAACGGCCGCAACGGCGGTGGCGACGGCTCGGATTACTACTCCGGCAACTACGACTACACCGAGCCGTTCGAATACTTCGGGAGCCCGCAGGCCCGTTCCAACGGCGGCGGCAACCGCTACGGCGTCCCCGCCGGCACAGCACCGGGCCCGATGCAGCCGGCCGCGAAGTTCCCCGGGCCCAACGGCCCGCTCCCGCCCCCCTCGGTGAGTTCGGGCGAGACCATGCGGCTCAGCGCCTACTCGGCGCGGCTGATGGATCTGCCCGGCCGCGAGAGCAGGGACGAGAGACTCGGCATCCCGCCCGGCCCGAGCGGCGGGCGGGCGGAACGGCGGCGCGCGGCGCAGCGCGTCAAGCGGCGCAGACGCCTGTCCGTCACGAAGGAGATACCGATCCTCGTCGGTGTCGCCCTGCTCATCGCCCTGGTCCTCAAGACGTTCCTGGTCCAGGCGTTCGTGATTCCCTCCGGCTCCATGGAGCAGACGATCCGCATCGGCGACCGCGTCCTGGTCGACAAGCTGACGCCGTGGTTCGGCACGAAGGCCGAGCGCGGTGACGTCGTCGTCTTCGAGGACCCGGGCGGCTGGCTCCCGGCGAGCGAGAAGAAGCGCTCGGACGATCCGGTCGGCATCAAGCAGGGCAAGGACTTCTTGACATTCATCGGCCTGCTTCCGTCCGACGACGAGCAGGACCTGATCAAACGTGTCATCGCCGTCGGCGGCGACGAGGTCAAGTGCTGCAACGCGCAAGGCAAAGTCACCGTGAACGGCAAGCCGATCGAAGAGCCGTACATCAATCCGGGCAACAAGCCTTCGGAGATCAAGTTCGACGTGAGGGTGCCGGTCGGCCGCGTGTTCGTCATGGGGGACCACCGCGCCAACTCCGCCGACTCCCGCTTCCATCTGCGCGAGCAGGGCGGCACCGTTCCCGAGGGGCGGGTGCAGGGGCGGGCAGTCGTCATCGCCTGGCCGTTCGACCACTGGGGCAAGTTGGAGGCCTCGGACACCTTCAGCGCGGTTCCCGGCTCTGCGGGGGGATCAGCCGCGGCTCCGCCGATCGGAGGCGGTGACAACCGACTGACGCAATATCCGATCCCTGCGGAACTCCCGCTCGTTATGGGAGTGGTGGGCCTGTCCCGGATGTGGAACAGGCGGCAGTGGATTGTGAGGAGTGATTGTGGGGGACTTGGCGGTCGGCGCTCGTTCCGGATCCGGAGAGAACGAGGGCGAGGGCGAGAGCGGCACGGAGACCAGGAGCCCTGAGGCATCCACTACCGTGTCCGCTTCCGGACCCGAAGCAGGCAGCGCGGCGCGGGATGCGCCGCCGACCGCAGAGAGAGGCAGTGACATCAGCGTGAGCACGGGTGCGGAAGACGGCACCACAAGTGATCACACGTCGGGCGCGCACGGCAGGCAGCAGCGGTCATTCTTCAAGGAGTTGCCGATCCTCGTCGGCATCGCGCTGATCCTTGCCCTGCTGATCAAGACGTTCCTCGTCCAGGCGTTCTCCATCCCGTCCAACTCGATGCAGAACACGTTGCAGGTCGGGGACAGGGTGCTGGTCGACAAGCTCACGCCCTGGTTCGGATCGGAACCGGAACGGGGAGAGGTCGTCGTCTTCCACGACCCGGGCGGCTGGCTGAACGAGGCACCGGTGCCTCAGCCGAGCGGAGTGGGCGGCGCTATCCAGACTGTGCTCAGCGCCATCGGCCTCATGCCTTCCGCGGACGAGCAGGACCTCATCAAGCGCGTCATCGCCGTCGGCGGCGACAGGGTCGAGTGCAAGCGCGGCGGCCCCGTCAAGATCAACGGCAAGGGGCTCGAAGAGCCGTATCTCTTCCCCGGCAACACCCCGTGCGACGACAAGCCCTTCGGCCCCGTCGAGGTGCCCGTGGGGAAGATGTGGGTGATGGGCGACCACCGTCAGGACTCCCTCGACTCGCGTTTCCACCGCTCGGTGGACAACGGCATGATCCCCACGGACCGGGTCGTCGGACGCGCCATCGTGGTGGCCTGGCCGGTCACGCGCTGGTCCCCGTTGCCGGTGCCCGACACCTTCGATCAGAAGGGTCTCGCGTCGAAGGTCGCGGACGGAGTGCCGGCGGCCGCGGGCCTCGCCGGCGCGGTACCGCTCGTCCTGTGGCGACGCAGGAGGCGTGCGGCGCGTGCGGCGGCCGAGCCTTCCGTCAACGGCTGACCTCCCCCCGTACTCAGCGCTCTCTACCCCGGGTAAGGTGCGCCCAGACCGAAGCGGCGAGCTGACCGGGAGTGCGCGATGAGCAAGGCTGGACGTACCGGAACAAGTCGCGGCCGCGCCGGGCAGACGCTCTCGGGCCTCGCCGTGGCGGTCGGCTGCGTGCTCTTTCTGGGCGCCTTCGTCCTGGGCGCCCTCCTGTACCAGCCGTACACCGTGCCGACGGAGTCCATGGATCCCACGGTCAAGGCCGGCGACCGCGTGCTCGCGGAACGGATAGACGGTGAGGAGGTCCGCCGCGGCGACGTCATCGTCTTCCAGGACTCCGTGTGGGGCTCCGTCCCGATGGTCAAGCGGGTCGTGGGTACCGGCGGTGACAAGGTCGCGTGCTGCGACAGGCAGGGCCGGCTCTCGGTCAACGGGAAGACTCTTCAGGAGCCGTATCTGAAGAGCACGGGTCCCGACTCCCAGCCCCCGTTCAAGGCGACGAAGGTGCCAGGGGGCAAGCTGTTCCTGCTCGGTGATCACCGTATGGATTCGGTCGATTCCCGGGTCCACCTCGAGGACGGCGACCACGGCGCGGTGCCGCGCTCCGCCGTGAAGGCGCGGGTGGATGCCGTCGCATGGCCCGTCAGCGGTCTGGGGATGCTCACGCGGCCCGGAGGCTTCTCGGCCCTGCCGGGCGGGACGTCCGACCCGGGTCCGCTGGAGCCGCTGATCGTCGCCGTTGTCGCCGGTGCGGCCCTGATCCTGGGCGGCGCGGCGTACGGCCCGATCGCGCGGCGGGCCGGACGGGGCACTCGCGACTGACGCACAATGGGGGCACGCACGGCTGAAGGGGAACATGCCATGAGCGCCGAGGACCTCGAGAAGTACGAGACCGAGATGGAGCTGAAGCTCTACCGGGAGTACAGGGACGTCGTCGGTCTTTTCAAGTACGTGATCGAGACCGACCGGCGGTTCTACCTCACCAACGACTACGAGATGCAAGTGCACTCCGTGCAGGGTGAGGTCTTCTTCGAGGTCTCCATGGCCGATGCGTGGGTGTGGGACATGTACCGTCCCGCCCGGTTCGTCAAGCAGGTGCGGGTCCTGACCTTCAAGGACGTGAACATCGAGGAGCTGAACAAGAGCGAGCTCGATCTGCCCGAGAACTCCGGCTTCAAGGGCTGACCGCTCGCCGCTCTGACCGTCCTGCCGTGGGTCTCGCAACGGGATCGCTGAGGTTTCGACTCCCTGTGGGTGACGCCTCTTTCCACAGCTGGCCTGTTGTCCCCAGATCTGCACCTTGATCAACTGATTCGCCTGCCTTCCATCACAGTCAGTGACCGGAGGTGGTGCGGATGAGCGCCCGAAAAGCCCTCGGCCGGTACGGAGAGGATGTCGCAGCCCGAAGGCTGCGTCAGGCGGGAATGGCGGTGCTGGAGCGCAACTGGCGCTGCGCCGAGGGAGAGCTGGACATCGTCGCGCGGGACAGGGACGCGCTGGTGATCTGCGAGGTCAAGACCCGGCGTGCGGGCCGGGGCGGGACGTTCGAGCATCCGATGTCCGCTGTCACACCGGCGAAGTCGGCACGGCTGCGGAGGCTGGCCTCGCGCTGGCTGACCGAATGCTGGCTGACGCGGTACGGGCAGCCACCCCGCGGCGGGGTGCGGATCGACCTCGTCGGGGTGCTGCTGCCGGACCGGGGTGGGCCCTTGGTGCAGCACGCACGGGGGGTGGCCTGATGGGATTCGCCCGCACGTGCTCGGTGGCGCTTGTCGGGGTCGAGGGCGTCGTCGTGGAGATCCAGGCCGATCTGGAACCGGGGGTGGCGACGTTCACGCTGGTGGGGCTGCCGGACAAGAGCCTGTCCGAGAGCCGTGACCGTGTTCGGGCCGCCGTCACCAATGCGGGGGAGGACTGGCCGCAGAAGAAGCTCACCGTCGGGCTGAGCCCCGCCTCGGTACCCAAGAGCGGCAGCGGGTTCGACCTGGGCGTTGCCTGTGCGGTGCTGGGGGCCGCCGACCGCGTCGATCCGCGGAGCATCGCCGGGCTGATCATGCTCGGGGAACTGGGCCTGGACGGGCGCGTGCGGCCCGTGCGGGGAGTGCTTCCGGCGGTGCTGGCCGCGGCCGACGCGGGGCACCGGCAGGTTGTCGTCTCCGAGGAGGCGGTTCCCGAGGCGTCGCTGGTGCCGGATGTGACCGTCCTCGGTGTCCGCAGCCTCCGGCAGCTGATCGCGCTGCTCAACGACGAGCCTGTGCCCGAGGAAGAGCCGCCGGACGGACTGTCTCCCGATGAGCCGGGCAGCGAGCGGAGCCCCTTCGCCCTGTCCTTGCCGGGCCAGGGGTGGGCCGCGCCGGGTGCCGCGCGACGGGCGGAGCGGACGCTGGACATGGCCGACGTCGCCGGCCAGCACACCGCCCGCCGAGCGCTGGAGGTTGCGGCCGCGGGCCGGCATCACATCTTTTTCAAAGGTCCGCCGGGCGCGGGCAAGACGATGCTGGCCGAGCGCCTCCCGGGGCTGCTGCCGCCACTGACGTCACAGCAGTCGCTGGAGGTGACCGCGGTTCATTCTGTGGCCGGGGTGTTGCCCCCGGGCCAGCCTCTGGTCACGCGCCCTCCGTACTGCGCCCCTCACCACTCGGCGACGATGGCCTCGCTGGTCGGAGGCGGTTCGGGTCTGCCGCGGCCCGGAGCGGTTTCCATGGCACACCACGGGGTGCTCTTCCTGGACGAGGCGGCCGAGTGCAGCGGCCGCGTCCTCGATGCGATGCGGCAGCCTCTGGAGTCGGGTCAGGTGGTGGTCGCACGGGCCGCGGGGATGATGCGGATGCCCGCGCGATTCCTCCTCGCCCTAGCCGCGAACCCATGCCCGTGCGGTCGTTACGGCATGAAGGGCGGCGGGTGCGAATGCCGTCCCGCGTCCATCAGGCGATACCGGGCGAGGCTCTCGGGTCCGCTGATGGACCGGGTCGACCTCAGGGTTCAGGTCAAGCCGCTCTCCCGTTCCGAACTGGCGGGCCTGCACGGGAGTTCGGAGAGCACCGCGGCGGTCGCCGAGCGCGTACTGGCCGCGCGTGAGCGTGCCGCCGCGCGCTACATGGGGACACCGTGGTCGGCGAACAGCGACGTCCCCGGTCATGAGCTGCGTACGCGCTGGCCCGCCGAACCGGGAGCCCTGAGCAAGGCGGAGGAGGACATGGAGCACGGGCTGCTCACAGCCCGGGGGATGGACAGGGTGCTCCGCGTCGCCTGGACGGTCGCCGACCTCGCAGGCCATGACCGTCCGACGGCCCAGGACGTCGACTGGGCTCGCGAACTCCGCACTGGGATCCGACGAGGCATGCCAGGTACCCCGGCGGCGGTCACCGCGTCCCGGGGGCAGCCGTGACCAGTGACGCGTACGGCGGCCCCGCTACCGGTGAGATCCCCGAGGACGAGGAGCAGCTCAAGGTCTGCCCTGAAGAGCGACTCGCGCGTGCCGCGCTGACCCGGATCGCGGAGCCCGGTGACGAGAGGGTGGGCCGCTGGCTGCGGACCCATGGCGCCCAGGAGATGGTGCGTGCCCTGCGCGAGGACTCCAGCCCGCTGCCGGGGGTCGACGAGCAGCGCTGGGCCGGGCTGCGTTCCCGGGCCGAACGGGCCCGTCCCGAGGAGGACTTGGCAGTCATGGAGGCCCTCGGCGGGCGATTCGTCTGCCCGGGAGACCGCGAATGGCCCGGGCAGCTTGATGCCCTAGGGGTTTCGAGGCCCATCGGGCTGTGGCTGCGCGGGTCCCCCAACCTGCGGCTCTGGGCGCTCCGCTCGGTGGCGATCGTCGGCGCCCGCGCCTGCACGGAGTACGGCGTTCATGTGGCGGCGGTACTCGGGGCGGGGCTGGCCGAGCGCGGCTGGACGGTGGTCTCCGGTGCGGCGTACGGCATCGACGGCGCCGCGCACAGGGGAGCCCTCGCGGCGGGCGGCGCCACCGTCGGAGTCCTGGCCTGCGGGGTGGATGTGGCCTATCCGCCGGGCCATGCCGAGTTGATCGCGCGCATCGGTGAACAGGGCCTGGTGCTCGCCGAGTTGGCCCCGAAAGATCATCCGTCGCCCAGCCGCTTCGTGCTCCGGAACCGGGTGATCGCCGCACTCACGCGGGGCACGGTCGTCGTGGAAGCGGCGTTGAGAAGCGGTTCGTTGTCGACCGCCCGGCACGCGCGACGGTTGGGCCGGTTCGTGATGGGCGTTCCTGGGCCGGTCACCTCAGGGCTCTCCGCAGGGGTGCACGAACTGCTGCGGGAGGAGGGAAGCCTCGTCACGGACGCGGCCGAGGTGATCGAACTGATCGGGAGCATCGGTGAGCTGGCCCCCCGGAGACGAGGGGCGTCGGTGCCCCGTGACGTACTGCCTGGTGAGACGGCGATGGTGCTCGAAGCGTTGCCGGCGCGGGGCGCCATACGCTCCGCACAGCTGGCACAGGCCGTCGGCATCACGCCGGATGTGGCCGTCGCGAGGCTGCAGGAACTGTGTGCGCTCGGATTCGTCGAACGCCTGGGCGTCGGCTGGCAGTTGAGCCGGTCCGCGGCGCCCCGCAACGCCATCGGGCACCCCATCGAGTGAAGAGCCGGTCCTTGACCTGCGGCTATCGAATGAAAGGGTGATCCGCATGCTCTGGTTGCGTCCCGCCCACTCCCGAAGGCCGGTTCCGGGCGCTACCAAGGGAGTAACTCCCGGGTGCGGGCAGCGGAACGTATCTGCGCATGCCCAAGCAG
The DNA here is from genome assembly GCF_000426165.1 of Streptomyces sp. TAA486. Lineage (NCBI taxonomy): Bacteria > Bacillati > Actinomycetota > Actinomycetes > Kitasatosporales > Streptomycetaceae > Streptomyces > Streptomyces sp. TAA486. Next base: position 320,366 of record NZ_AUEV01000006.1, read on the forward strand.
GCACTCATCGCATATTGCGACCTTGCGGTCACGCTACGCTCACACCTCCCAGGTAGAGGCACCCGGTCACGCGCACCTCTCCGCCGCGTGACGACTACTCAGCAGAAACGGCTCAAGGCGACGCATGCCCCAGCACACCCCCGGGCCTGAACACGCCGGCACCGCCACAGAGGCACCGGCCCGCACCGAGAACACCGGACTCGGTGCCGGTCGCAGTGCCCTCGACGAGCTGTGGCGGTCCTACAAGGCCACGGGTGACGAGCGGCTGCGCGAACAGCTGATCCTGCACTACTCGCCACTCGTCAAGTACGTCGCCGGGCGGGTCAGCGTCGGGCTGCCCCCCAACGTGGAGCAGGCCGACTTCGTCTCCTCCGGAGTCTTCGGACTCATCGACGCCATCGAGAAATTCGACCCCGAGCGCTCCATCAAGTTCGAGACGTACGCGATCACACGCATCCGCGGAGCGATGATCGACGAACTGCGGGCCCTGGACTGGATCCCCCGGTCCGTGCGGCAGAAAGCACGGGCAGTCGAGCGTGCCTACGCGACGCTGGAAGCGACCCTGCGGCGCAGCCCCTCCGACTCGGAGGTCGCGGCGGAGATGGGCATTCCCCTTGAGGAACTGCACGGCGTGTTCAGTCAGTTGTCCCTCGCCAACGTCGTGGCGCTGGAGGAGCTGCTGCACGCAGGGGGAGAGGGCGGCGACCGGCTCAGCCTCATGGACACCCTGGAGGACACGGCCGCCGACAACCCTGTCGAGGTGGCGGAGGACCGCGAGTTGCGGCGCCTGCTGGCCCGGGCCATCAACACCCTCCCGGACAGGGAGAAGACCGTGGTGACCCTCTACTACTACGAGGGTCTGACGCTGGCGGAGATCGGCCAGGTCCTGGGCGTCACCGAAAGCCGGGTGAGCCAGATCCACACCAAGTCGGTCCTTCAGCTTCGGGCAAAGCTGGCCGACGTCGGTCGCTGATCGGTCCCTCCGTCCGTATGGTGGGGGCGTGCCAAGGATTCGAGCGGCCTCCGTGGCCGAGCACCGGACGATGCAGCGCTCCGCCCTTCTCGACGCTGCCCGTGCACTGCTGTCCGAAGGCGGTACCGACGCTCTGACCTTCCCGGCCCTCGCGCAGCGCACGGGGCTCGCGCGCTCCTCGGTCTACGAGTACTTCCGGTCCCGCGGCGCGGTCGTCGAGGAACTCTGCGCCGTCGACTTTCCCGTGTGGGCGGCCGACGTCGAAGCGGCGATGGCCGAAGCCGAATCGCCTGAGATGAAGATCGAAGCCTACGTACGGCAGCAGCTGGCGCTTGTCGGGGACAGGCGGCACCGGGCGGTCGTTGCGATCTCCGCCGGTGAACTGGACGCCGGAGCACGCGAGAAGATCCGCGCCGCCCACGGAGGGCTCGTCGCCATGGTCGTCGAAGCACTCGCGGCGCTGGGCCACGACCAGCCGCGTCTGGTGGCGATGCTGCTCCAGGGTGTCGTCGACGCGGCGGTACGGCGCACCGAACTCGGTGCAGCGGAGAGCCCGGAAGAGATCACTGAAGCTGCTGTCTCGATGGCTCTCAGCGGCGTCCGCAGCTGACATCGGGCGGCGGACGCACCGGTACTCGGGCTGAGCCCGTGCCTCCCTTGGGCCCGACGCTCAGTCGCAGTGCGGCACTCGTGCGAGCACCGTCCACTGCGGCCAGACCGATTGCCGAGCATCAGGCGCCGTCGCGCCCAGAAGGCAGCACAACCGAGCATCGCGGCGAGTGATATCGCTCCGAGCGCCGGACCTCTCTCGGCAGTGGCGGCCGGAACCATCGCGGCCGTGCGACTCACCACCGGGTGGCGCCCCGCATCCGTCGTCCTGCTCGGTCTCGCAGTGTCTGCCTCGACTTCCGGGTCCGTGTCTGCGTTTGTCCCCGTGGCCGTTCCCGTCTCCGCCTTCGCTTTCGCGTCCCGGCCGGAGTCCGCGCCGGTGGCGGCTCCGGTGCCGGCGGCGTGACCGGGCAGCGGCACCCCGAAGACGGGAAGCAGCCTCGAGGGTCCGCCGCGCAGAAGCGAGAGCGGGTCGAGGTAGCGCTCGCCTCGTCGTGCGCCCCAGTGGAGACAGGCCCTGTCGCAGTGGAACGGTCCGGCCGCCACCCTGCCGACGGTCTGGCCGGACCGCACTAGGTCGCCCTTGTGAACGGAAGGCCGCACAGGCTCGTACGTCATGCGCAGCGGTGGACGTCCGGTGCCTGACAGCTCGACCGAGACCACTCCGCGCCCGGCGACCTTGCCCGCGAACGAGACCCGCCCCGCTGCGACGGCGCGTACCCGGCTGCCTCGCGGAGCCGTGAGATCGACACCGCGATGGCCGGCGGCCCAGGGTTTCGGTGGCGGCTTCCAGCCCCGGAGGACCTGGGGGAGCCCGGCACGTCCCTCCACGGGCCACACCCAGCCGCCGGAACCGTCCCCACCGCGCGGAGCCGCATCCCGCATACCTGCGGTCGCCATGGAGGGCCGCTCCCGCCCTTCCTCCGTATGCGCCCGCGCACTCCGCGCCCCGCCGGCGACCAGCGCGAGTGCGGCGCAGAGCGCGGTGCAAGCCACCAGGTGCACCGTCTCGCGCAGCACAATTCGGCCACCCAGCAGCATGGACAGCACCCCCTTGTCGGTCGACGTATACGCAGAGTCCCGTACCGTGACCGAGCGCGGGGATCTTGCTGAACTTCCGTGGAAAACCAGCCTGTTGTGGACAAGATCATCACTCGTCCGGGCGCGGGGGCGCGGCGTGGCCCCGCAGGCGGAGCTCCTTCGGGTACAGAGGTACAACGGCTCAGAGGCACAACCGAGTGAGTGCGCACCCGCGCGCGCCCAGGTCCCACGCACCCTTCGCGCAGGCCCGCACACCGGCCCGCGCAGCCCCTGCAGGCCCCTGCACCCCGCGCAACGTGCACATACGCCCCTGCGCGGCATGTCCGGCAAGCCGGACTCTCCCGGCCAGGGAGCCGTGGCCCCCTCAGGTCCCGTACACTGCTGGTGGCGGCCCGGTCCACCGGGCTGACTTCGCACGCCTCGCCACCCTCACCCGGTGGCCGCGTATCTCGGTCCCATGAGGGCCCCTCCAAAGGCCCTACGGGCAGCGCGACAGAGGCGTCAGGCAAGCGATGGCCATCCCGGCCAGCGCTGACGACAACCGAGTAACACAAGGAGAACGGCCATGGCCGTCGTCACGATGCGGGAGCTGCTGGAGAGCGGCGTCCACTTCGGGCACCAGACCCGCCGCTGGAACCCGAAGATGAAGCGCTTCATCTTCACCGAGCGCAACGGCATTTACATCATCGACCTGCTCCAGTCGCTGTCGTACATCGACCGTGCCTACGAGTTCGTCAAGGAGACCGTCGCGCACGGCGGCTCCATCATGTTCGTCGGCACCAAGAAGCAGGCCCAGGAGGCCATCGCCGAGCAGGCCACTCGCGTGGGCATGCCCTACGTGAACCAGCGCTGGCTCGGCGGCATGCTGACCAACTTCTCGACCGTCTACAAGCGTCTCCAGCGGCTGAAGGAGCTGGAGCAGATCGACTTCGAGGATGTGGCCGCCTCCGGCCTCACCAAGAAGGAGCTGCTCGTCCTCTCCCGCGAGAAGGCAAAGCTGGAGAAGACCCTCGGCGGTATCCGCGAGATGCAGAAGGTGCCCAGCGCCGTCTGGATCGTGGACACCAAGAAGGAGCACATCGCGGTAGGCGAGGCGCGGAAGCTCAACATCCCCGTCGTCGCGATCCTGGACACCAACTGCGACCCGGACGAGGTCGACTACAAGATCCCGGGCAACGACGACGCGATCCGCTCCGTCACGCTTCTCACCCGCGTGATCGCCGACGCCGCCGCTGAGGGCCTCATCGCCCGCTCCGGCGCCGCCGAGGCGGCCAAGGGCGGCGACAAGACCGCCGAGCCGCTCGCCGAGTGGGAGCGTGAGCTCCTGGAGGGCGAGAAGAGCGAGGACGAGGGCAAGGCCGAGGCCAAGGAAGACGAGAAGGCCGCCGAGCCCAAGGAAGACGAGAAGGCCGCCGAGCCCAAGGAAGACGAGAAGGCTGCCGAGGCCAAGGCCGAGGAGAAGCCGTCCGACGACTCCGAGTCGAAGACCGCCGAGAACGCCTGACGTCATTCGGGGTGCGGCGGGTGGGGCCCCGCCGCCGTCCGCCGCACCCCGGTGACCATTCCCGACGGCCGTTCGGAAGAGACGCAGACGCACCACGCGACTCCGCCCCACTGCACGACGGTGAACCGGTGATGTCCCGGACCGGCCTCGAAGAGACCTCAAGAAGGACGAGCTCCGCCGCCCCCGCGCCCCGATGCGCGGAGCGCGAGGCGGAGCCTGGTCACAGAAGGAAACCAAGCATGGCGAACTACACCGCCGCCGACGTCAAGAAGCTCCGTGAGCTCACCGGCGCCGGCATGATGGACTGCAAGAAGGCCCTGGAGGAGTCCGAGGGCGACGTCGACAAGGCCGTAGAGGTCCTGCGCGTCAAGGGCCAGAAGGGCGTGGCCAAGCGCGAAAGCCGCACCGCTTCGAACGGTGCGCTTGTCTCCCGTATCGCCGACGACAAGAGCTCCGGCGTGCTCGTGGAGCTCAAGTGCGAGACGGACTTCGTCGCGAAGGGTGAGAAGTTCCTCGCGGTCGCCGATGCCATCGCCGGGCACGTCGCCGCGACTTCCCCCGCCGACACCCCGGCGCTGCTCGCCTCGGAGATCGAGCCGGGCAAGACCGTGCAGGCGTACGTGGACGAGGCCAACGCCAACCTCGGCGAGAAGATCGTCCTGGACCGCTTCGCCTCGTACTCCGGCGCCTTCGTCGCCTCCTACCTGCACCGCACGAGCCCGGACCTGCCCCCGCAGGTCGGCGTGCTCGTCGAGCTAGACAAGGAGAACGCGGAGGTCGCCAAGGACGTCGCGCAGCACATCGCCGCCTTCGCGCCGAAGTTCCTCACCCGCGAGGAGATCCCGGCCGAGACCGTCGAGAACGAGCGCCGCATCGCCGAGGAGACCGCGCGCGAGGAGGGCAAGCCGGAGCAGGCGCTGCCCAAGATCGTCGAGGGTCGCGTCACGGGTTTCTTCAAGGAGAACACCCTCCTCGACCAGCCCTTCGCCAAGGACAACAAGAAGAGCGTCCAGAAGGTTCTGGAAGAGGCCGGCGTCACGCTGAAGCACTTCGCGCGTTTCCGCGTCGGCGCCTGAGGTACCGGCCCCGTAATGCGTGCCGACGCGTGGCGCACGCGAACGGTACGCGCCCGATAAGGTCGGGCACAGGGCAGTTGTGACGAGGAGGCCATTGCCGCATCAGGGATTTCGAAGATCCGACGGCAGTGGCCTCCTTCGTATGTGCACGAGGAGAGTTCATGAGCAAGGACAGCGATACATCCGACACAGGCAGGACCAGCCGCAGCGGCCGCAAGCGTTTCCTGCTCAAGCTCTCCGGTGAGGCGTTCGCCGGCGGCGGTGGGCTCGGCGTCGATCCCGACATCGTGCACAAGATGGCCCACGAGATTGCGTCCGTCGTACGCGACGGGGCGGAGCTCGCCGTGGTCATCGGCGGCGGCAACTTCTTCCGCGGCGCCCAGTTGCAGGTGCGCGGCATGGACCGTGCGCGCTCCGACTACATGGGGATGCTCGGCACGGTCATGAACTGCCTGGCGCTGCAGGACTTCCTGGAGAAGGAAGGCATCGACTCCCGCGTCCAGACGGCGATCACCATGGGGCAGGTCGCGGAGCCGTACATTCCGCTGCGCGCGGTGCGGCACCTGGAGAAGGGCCGGGTCGTCATCTTCGGCGCCGGTATGGGCATGCCGTACTTCTCGACCGACACCACCGCCGCGCAGCGCGCCCTCGAGATCCACGCCGAGGCCCTGCTCATGGGCAAGAACGGTGTGGACGGCGTCTACGACTCGGACCCCGCGAAGAACCCGGACGCGGTGAAGTTCGACGCCCTCGAGTATGCCGAGGTCATCACGCGCGATCTGAAGGTCGCCGACGCCACGGCCGTCACGCTCTGCCGGGACAACAAACTGCCGATCCTCGTCTTCGAGTTGCTCGCGGAGGGCAATATCGCGCGAGCGGTGAAGGGTGAGAAGATCGGCACCCTGGTGAGCAACCAGGGCACGAGAGGCTGACGTTCGGGATTCGGCGGCTGCCCCGGCGCGCTCGGTGCCCGTCGGGTGACTCACCGTCGAACGAACGGCTCGACACGGGGTGGACAACCGCCTGCCGGTCGGACACCGTGCAGGAAACAGGGCTTATCCGCAGAGCTCATTCAAGGAAACCAGGAGCACGTGGTGATCGAAGAGACCCTCCTCGAAGCCGAGGAGAAGATGGAGAAGGCGGTCGTGGTCGCCAAGGAGGACTTCGCTGCGATCCGCACCGGCCGTGCGCACCCGGCGATGTTCAACAAGATCGTGGCGGAGTACTACGGCACGATGACGCCGATCAACCAGCTGGCATCGTTCTCGGTTCCGGAGCCGCGGATGGCGGTGGTGACGCCGTTCGACAAGAGCGCGCTGCGCAACATCGAGACGGCGATCCGCGACTCCGACCTCGGCGTCAATCCGTCGAACGACGGCAATATCATCCGGGTGACGTTCCCCGAGCTGACCGAGGAGCGCCGCAGGGAGTTCATCAAGGTCGCCAAGGGCAAGGCCGAAGACGCGAAGATCTCCATCCGCAGCGTCCGCCGCAAGGCCAAGGAGTCCTTCGAGGCCGCCATCAAGGACGGCGACGTGGGCGAGGACGAGGGCCGCCGGGCGGAGAAGGAGCTCGACGACACCACCTCGAAGTACCAAGGACAGATCGACGAGCTGCTCAAGCACAAGGAAGCCGAGCTGCTCGAGGTCTGAGGTCCCCGCGCGCGGGGCTGTCCGAGATCCGTCCGAGGTCCGAGGTCTGAGGCTGCAATCTGTGAACGACTCATCGTGGGGAGCCCCGCCGCCCCGTACCGGATTCCCGGGCGCACCCGACCAGGGACGCGCGACGTCCGGGAGCGCCTTCCAGCCCGGCACGGGTGAACTTCCCGCGCACGGGACCGGTGGCGTGCCGCAGACTCGGCATATGCCCATCGTGTCCGACCCGGGCGGCCCTGGCGGCGGCCAGGGCGGATCCGGTCAAGGCGGTTCCCACGGCTCCGGCGCCGCCGGCAGCCGCGACGGCAACGGCGGCGGACGGCCCGGCCCGGGCGACTCCGACCCCGGCCCGGCCCCGCTGGGCGGCAAGAAGCGGGCCGGACGTGACCTGCGTGCAGCGATAGGAGTCGGCGTCGGACTGGGCGCCGTCATCCTCGCCTCTCTCTTCCTCTACAAGCCCGTCTTCCTCGGCGTGGTCGTCGTCGCGGTCGTCGTCGGCCTGTGGGAGCTGACCTCACGGCTCAGCGAGCGCAAGGAGATCCAGGCACCGCTCGTGCCGCTCGGCGTGGGCGGCGCCGCCATGGTGATCGCGGGATATCTGCGCGGCCCCGAGGGCGCGTGGGTGGTCATGGCGCTGACCACGCTGGCAGTGCTCGTCTGGCGGATGACCGAGTCTCCCGAGGAATACCTGCGGGACGTCACGGCGGCCGTCTTCGCCACGTTCTACGTGCCGTTCCTGGCCACGTTCGTCGCGCTCATGCTCGCCGCCGACGACGGTCCATGGCGGGTTCTGACGTTCCTGCTGCTGACGGTCGTCAGCGACACCGGCGCATACGCCGTGGGCTGGCGCTTCGGCACCCACAAGCTCGCACCGAACATCAGCCCCGGCAAGACGCGCGAGGGACTGGGCGGAGCGATCGCCTGCTGCATGGCGGCGGGGGCGCTGTGCATGCAGTTCCTGGTCGACGGCGGCAGTTGGTGGCAGGGCCTGCTGCTCGGCTGCGCGGTGGCAGTCACCGCCACGCTGGGCGATCTGGGCGAGTCCATGATGAAGCGCGACCTCGGCATCAAGGACATGGGCACGCTGCTCCCCGGGCACGGCGGCATCATGGACCGGCTGGACTCGCTCCTCCCGACGGCCCCTGTCGTCTGGCTGCTCTTCGTCGCCTTCGTCGGCGGCGGCTGACGCGGGGGACCGGCCCGGGGGTCGCCCGCTGGGGCAGCCGGCCCCGGTTGCCCGGATACGGCACTGCGACGATCTTCATCAGCGAAGCCTCCCTCGGCCGGCGAAAGGGCACGGGTGCCGGTACGGCCACGGCGTCTCCGGCGTCCGTGCAGGACGGCGCCGAGTACCCGGAAGAACGGACGGAAGCCGGAGCAGGCCGCCCGCAGCCTGGCGGGTCGGCGTCGGACGGTTCGCAGCCGCGCTTGGCGTGCGGTGCACGGCTGTTTGATCCCGAACGGGGGCCCCGGTTCAGCTGTGGCGCTCGTTGAGCCGGGCGTCGAGGGTGTCGGGATGGTCCTCACCCAGTACGCGGGCGCGATCCCGGGCGACCTTGGCGAACAGGTGGGCTGCTTCGGCGCGTTGGCCTGTGGCGGCAAGGTTGGTCGCGTGGTTGTGCCGGGCGGTCAGGGTGTCGGGATGGTCGTCGCCCAGTACGCGGGCGTAGTCCTGGGCGACCTTGGCGAACAGGGCGGCCGCTTCGGCATGCTCGCCGGCGGACGCGAGGATGCTCGCGTGGTTGTGCCGGGCCTTCAGGGTGCCGGGGTGGTCGGCGCCTGGTACGCGGGCGCGGCCCTGATGGAACTGGTGGGCCACTTCGGCAGACCGGTGGGCGGCTTCGGCACGTACGCCTGAAGCGCTGGGCGCGTCTACTCGTCTCTCTCCGGCGTCATGTGCCTTGAGCGCGGGTGGCTGAGCACCGTGCGGCATCTGCGCGGGTGCGTGAGGACTGGGTGGCGGCTCCGACAGCACAGTGCGCAGGCGGTCGCGGACCTCGCGAGCGTCTCGGGGACGCCCTTTGGGATCTTTGGCAAGGAGCTCCAGGACGAGGTCGTCCAAGGCCGGTGGAACACTGCCCCGATGAGCGCTGGGAGGTTGCGGCACGGTGCGGGCGTGGGCGGCCAGTACCGCCCAATAGCCGTTGGGCGTGAATGGGGGGCGCCCGGTCAGGAGGGCGTACAACAGGCAGCCCAATGCGTAAAGGTCGGTACGGCCGTCGAGCGCTGTGTCGCCCTGAGCCTGTTCGGGCGCCATGTAAGCGGGGGAGCCCACCAGGCGCCCCTGGGTGGTGATCCGACTGCGCTCACCGTCGATGTAGGCAGCGATGCCGAAGTCCACGACCTTGACGCTGCCGCTGCCCGAGCGCGGGCGAGCAAGCATGACGTTGCTGGGCTTGATGTCGCGGTGGATGATTCCCTCGTCGTGTGCCGCGGCGAGAGCGTCACAGACCTGCGCGCTCCAATCGACCGCACGGGCCACCGTCAGGGTCGGCGGCTGGGTGACCAGATCGGTGAGGCAGGGGCCCATGACGTGCTCCATCACCACGTAGGGGATGTTGCGGCCATGGGCATCGAGACTGTGACCGCAGTCGTAGATGGAGACGATCTGCGGGTGTCCCGAGAGCCGTGCGGTGATCTTCGCCTCGCGTTGGAAGCGGGCTTCTGAGGCGGAGTCGTCCGTCGTCGCGGCGTGATGGAGCACCTTGACCGCCACCGGCCGGTCGAGGCGCACATCCCGTGCGAACCAAACCGTGCCCGCGCCGCCTGATCCCAGCGGCTCGTCCAGCCGGTAGCGCTCTGCCAGTAGCGTTCCGTGCATCTACTCCCCCAGTGGCCTGCGCGTCGCCTTCGTCGAGGCGAGCGCCGTCCGGGCCGCGCGGTGGCACCACAGCATGGTGATCAGCGCGGGGAGCAGCAACTCCTCGTACGTCGCATGAGCCCTATCCGCACGGCAACTCATTGCCGGCTGCCTGCCTTCTGGCGCGCCGCGCCCCCGGAACCACGGCAACCCCCCATTGCTGTCATCAACCGTGCTGCCGCTTCCCCGTGTTGAGGGCACCGGCGGGCAGATCCCCCTGCAACTCCCCCTCATTCGCCCTACTCTCCTGCCGTGGGCATCCGACGCATCGGGGATGCGAATCACATCCTGAAACGTACACAGTGTCACTGACGGGCAGTCATGAACGCAATTGGTCGGTAGTCAGAGGTAAGTCCTGGTCAATTTGCCCCGCATTGCGGGCATGGGGCGCGACTCATGCCAACTGGTTGGGCTCCATGGAGAAGAAGCACACGTTCGCGACGCTCTTCATCCTGCTGGACAGCATTTGCAGGTGGTCTTCACGGATCTTGAGGAACACCTCATGCCGGGTCATGCCTGGCGGCGGCACATATGTGCCCGAGTACGACACGACATGCGTGTGGCCGGCGAAGCTGATGATGTAGCAGTACTCCGTGGACGACTGTTGTTGCAACGCGCTTGTTCCTCTCGTGACCTGTCCTCCGCACGCCGCGGGGCGGAACGCTTCTCGAACACAGGACGGAGTCCGAGCCCCTGCGGTTTCGTGTGTGGAGTACCTCCGCACTGGGCGCGGTCACTTCACAGGACGCAACACCACTCACGGCAGTCTGACGGCGACACCAACCAACGCCAGGGACACAGCGGTAATTCACGATGTGTCAACTTGGTTCGTTGCCGGGCAGAGATCCTGGCCTGCCCCGACTGATGGCCTTGCCTGAAAGCGGGCGCGGTGTCAGGCCAGCAGCGAAGTACAGCAACTCCCAGCACCAGCCGGGACGGAGCCACGGATCAGAAGGCCGGGGAACTGGCTTACGGCCACGTGTTCGCGTACTCGTCGAAGTCAGGGCTTTGCACCGGCACCACGCAGAAGACAAGCCCCGTGGGGTCTCGAAGTTGTACGCAGCCGTCATGCTCACTCAGCTTCGTGGCACCGAGTTCCTCGACACGAGCCACCTCGGCGGCGGGGTCGTCGGTCTCCACGTCGAGGTGCATTCGCGGCGGCCCGTCCTGCAGGCGCTGATGTGCGAGCACCTGCCCAGCCCCGAGCGGTGCGAGCACCGTGAACGGCGTCCCTGGCTCCGGCTGCGGCTCCCGCCCGATCACTGCCCCCCAGAAGGCGACCCCCGCATCCGCGACATCGGGGGGAGAGTCGATCAGCACGACATGTAAACGGCTCCGATGCATGAACCAATCATCGCGCTCCAACGTGCTTCTCGCCCAGATTCAACAGCCCTCCGGGCCGTCCCCGTGCCGCGCAAGGTCGGACGTCGCTGACAGCCGACGCCCGATGGTGACCCGCCCCACCCCGCTCTGGCCTGGGCCACCCTCACCCGTCTGCGACACTGGTACAGCTATGCCGAAGCCCGGAGAACTGACCTTCGTCGCGCCGCGGGGGGCCGCGAGGCCGCCGCGGCATCTTGCCGATCTCACGCCCGCCGAGCGCCGTGAGGCCGTGGCCGGGACGGGCGAGAAGCCCTTCCGTGCCAAGCAGCTCTCGCAGCACTACTTCTCCCGGCTCGCTCACGACCCCGAGCAGTGGACGGACATCCCGGCCGCCGCGCGCGAGAAGCTCGCCGCGGAGCTGTTGCCGGACCTGATGAGCGTGGTGCGGCACATCAGCTGCGATGAGGGCATGACCCGCAAGACGCTGTGGAAGCTGCACGACGGCACGCTCGTGGAGTCGGTCCTGATGCGCTACCCGGACCGGGTCACGATGTGCATCAGCTCGCAGGCGGGCTGCGGCATGAACTGCCCGTTCTGCGCCACCGGTCAGGCCGGTCTCGACCGGAATCTGTCGACCGCGGAGATCGTCCACCAGATCGTCGACGGCGTGCGCGCGCTGCGTGACGGCGAGGTTCCGGGGGGCCCGGGCCAGGCGGAAGGCTCGGTCGGAAGTCCGGCACGGCTGTCGAACATCGTCTTCATGGGCATGGGCGAGCCGCTCGCCAACTACAAGCGCGTCGTGGGCGCGGTCCGCCGGCTGACCGACCCGGAGCCCGACGGGCTGGGACTCTCGCAGCGTGGGATCACCGTCTCGACCGTGGGGCTGGTCCCGGCGATGCTCCGATTCGCCGACGAGGGCTTCAAGTGCCGTCTGGCGGTCTCGCTCCACGCGCCGGACGACGAGTTGCGCGACACCCTCGTCCCCGTGAACACCCGCTGGAAGGTCCGCGAGGTACTGGACGCCGCCTGGGAGTACGCGGCGAAGTCCTCGCGCCGCGTCTCCATCGAGTACGCGCTGATCAAGGACATCAACGACCAGGCGTGGCGCGCGGATCTGCTGGGCCGGCTGCTCAAGGGCAAGCCCGTGCACGTCAATCTGATTCCGCTCAACCCGACTCCGGGTTCCAAGTGGACGGCGTCGCGTCCCGAGGACGAGGCCGCGTTCGTGCAGGCCCTGGAGGCACACGGGGTGCCGGTGACCGTTCGGGACACCCGCGGCCAGGAGATCGACGGCGCCTGCGGGCAGTTGGCGGCGACGGAACGCTGAGTCGGCCCAGCCGGTCCGTGTCACCCCGTCGGGCCGTCCCGCTCGTCCCTGCCCGCTCGGCCGGGAGTGCGGGCCCGCGACCCGCGCGGGAGCGGCTGGTAATCTTCGACGCGCGCCTTGTCGCAGGCACATCAAGCGACAAGATCCGCACACACACCAGACCGACAGGGGAGCGCACACAGCGCTGAGAGTGCGGTTGCACGTACACCCCGCGAGGCGCCGAGCGGCGTCCGCGACCAGGTGCACGTACGGCCCGCAGACCCTTGAACCTCGCCCGGGTCATGCCGGGTAGGAAGTCGATGAGCCCTATGAGCAAGCATGTGCTGCGCGCGGCTGCAGCCGCCACCGTCCTCGTCCTCACAGGCGCACTCGCCGCCTGCGGCGGTTCAGGACAGGGCGACGACGGCAAGACCGTCACCCTCGTCACCCATGACTCCTTCGCTGTCTCCAAGCCGGTGCTGAAGGAGTTCACGAAGCGGACCGGTTACAAGGTGAAGGTGCTGCGGGGCGGCGACGCGGGCGCGGCCGTGAACCAGGCGGTGCTCAACAAGGGCAATCCGCAGGGCGACGTCTTCTTTGGCGTCGACAACACCCTTCTCTCACGGGCCGTCGACAAGGGCGTCTTCGCTCCGTACAAGGCTGAGCGCCTCGGCCACGTACCCGCGAAGCTGCAGCTCGACGGGGAGCGGCACCGCGTCACGCCCGTCGACTACGGCGAGATATGTGTCAACTTCGACCGCGGCTGGTTCGAGAAGCGGGACCAGGCTCCGCCCGAGTCGCTGGACGACCTCGCCGACCCCGAGTACAAGAACCTCCTCGTCACCCCGAACGCCGCGACCTCCTCGCCCGGGTTGGGCTTTCTGCTCGCCACCGTGGAGAAGTACGGGGACGGCGGCTGGAAGGACTACTGGAAGAGGCTGCGGGCCAACGGCGTCGAAGTGGTGGACGGCTGGGAGCAGGCGTACAACGACCGGTTCAGCGGCTCGGCCGGCGGCAAGGGCAAGGGCGACCGGCCCCTCGTCGTCTCCTACGCCTCCAGCCCTCCTGCCGAGGTCCTGGGCAAGAAGCCGCTGCCGGAGAAGGCCCCGACGGGCATCGCTGAGCGGACGTGCTTCCAGCAGACCGAGTTCGCCGGACTGCTGGACGGTGCACGCAACACCAAGGGCGGCAAGGCCCTGATGGACTACATGCTCAGCAGGACGTTCCAGGAGGACATGCCGCTGCAGATGTTCGTCAACCCGGCCCGTGAGGACGCCGAGTTGCCCGAGGTGTTCACGAAGTACGGCCGAGGTGCAGGGGAAGCGGCCACCATGGACCCGGCGAGGATCGACGAGCACCGCGAAGGCTGGATCAAGTCGTGGACGTCACTCGTCGTGAAGTGACGCGCGAACGAGCCCGTCCAAAGGGGGAGTTCGCCGCACCGGCAGACCGCGGGCGCACCGTTCGCGGGTACAGGCGCGGGCCCGCGCATGGGCGCCGGGGCAGCGGTGCGGCGCGCCTGGCCCTGATGGCGCTGCCCGTCGCCTTCTTCGCGGTCTTCTTCGCCTACCCGGTGGCCGCGATCGTCGGCCGTGGGCTGCGGACGGCGGCCGGAGCATGGCAACTCGGGCGCCTCGCACAGGTCTTGAGCGATGCGGACACGCTGCACGTGCTGTGGTTCACGGTGTGGCAGGCCGCCGCGTCGACGATGTGCACGCTGGCGCTCGCGCTGCCGTGCGCTTATGTCTTCGCCCGTTTCGACTTCCCCGGGAAGCAGGTGCTGCGCGCCGTCGTCACCGTCCCCTTCGTGCTGCCGACGGTGGTCGTGGGCTCGGCGTTCCTGGCGCTGCTGGGCCGCGGCGGACTCCTGGACGAATGGGTCGGGCTGCGGCTGGACACGAGCGTATGGGCGATCCTGCTCGCACACGTCTTCATCAACTACGCGGTCGTCGTACGGACGGTGGGCGGGCTGTGGTCCCAACTCGACCCGCGCCAGGAGGAGGCGGCACGTGTGCTCGGCGCGAGCCGCTTCGCCGCGTGGCGCCGCGTGACACTGCCCGCGCTCGCACCGTCCGTCGGCGCGGCCGCGCTGATCGTCTTCCTCTTCACCTTCACCTCCTTCGGCGTGATCCAGGTGCTGGGCGGCCCGCGCTACGCCACGCTCGAGGTCGAGATCTACCGGCAGACCGCCGCGCTGCTCGACCTGCCGACCGCCGCCGTGCTCACGCTGCTCCAGTTCGCGGCCGTCACCGCTCTCCTCTTCGTGCACGCCCGCACGATGCGGAAGCGGCAGTCAGCGTTGAGCATGGTCCCGGCAGCAGAGTCCGGGCGCCGTCCCCGCGGCCGGGCCCAATGGGCGCTGCTGGCCTCCGTCCTGGCGGTGACGGGCACGCTGATCCTCGTGCCCCTCGCCGTCCTCACCGCCCGGTCCTTCGACGGGCCCGGCGGCTACGGACTGGCCAACTACCGTGCGCTCGGCGAGGTTTCGGGCACCGCCACCTTCACCGTCCCGCCCGTCGACGCCATCGGTAACTCCCTCGCGTATGCGGGCGTCGCCACGCTGCTGGCCCTCGCCATCGGTGTCCTGGCCGCGGCAGCCCTGACGGCACGCACCGGAACCGGTGACGGGAGCAGCGGCACGGTCGACCGGCTGGTGCGGGGCTTCGACTCGATGCTGATGCTGCCGCTGGGCACCTCCGCGGTCACCGTCGGCTTCGGCTTCCTCGTCGCGCTGGACGAACCGCCCCTGGACCTGCGCTCGTCGTGGATGATCGTGCCCATCGCGCAGGCACTGGTCGGCGTTCCCTTCGTGATCCGGACGATGCTGCCGGTGCTGCACGCGATCGATGCCCGGCTGCGCGAGGCCGCGGCCGTGCTCGGTGCCTCGCCGCTGCGCGCCTGGCGCGAGGTGGACCTGCCGATGGTGAGCCGTGCGCTGCTCGTCGCGGCGGGGTTCGCATTCGCCGTCTCGCTCGGTGAGTTCGGCGCGACGGTCTTCATCGCCCGGCCCGACGCCCCGACTCTCCCCGTCGCCGTCGCCCGCTTCCTGGGCCGTGCGGGAGAGGTCAACTACGGGCAGGCGATGGCCATGAGCACCGTGTTGATGTTCGTGTGCGCCGCGACGCTCCTCGCGTTGGAACGCATACGCACCCACCCCTCGGGAGAGTTCTAGATGCTGCGGCTCGACGGAGTGACAGCCGGTTTCGGCCCCGCACAGTGTGTCCTGGACGGTGTGGACCTTGAGGTCGCCGACCACGAGACGGTGTGCGTGCTGGGCCCCAGCGGAAGCGGCAAGTCGACGCTCCTGCGCGTCATAGCCGGTCTGCACACCCCCGACGCCGGCAGCGTGGAACTCTCCGGCCGTGACCAGAGCGGTGTGCCGCCGCACCGGCGCGGCGTCGGGCTGATGTTCCAGGACCACCAGCTCTTCCCGCAGCGCGACGTCGGGGGCAACGTCGCCTTCGGCCTGCGCATGCGCGGGACCGCGCGGCACGAAGCGGACGACCGTGTCGCCGAACTCCTCGGTCTCGTCGGCCTTCCCGGCGCGGAGCGGCGTGCGGTCACCTCGCTCTCCGGCGGTGAACAGCAGCGTGTCGCGCTCGCGCGGGCTCTGGCCCCGCAGCCGGATCTTCTGATGCTGGACGAGCCCCTGGGGCAGCTCGACCGCGGGCTGCGGGAGCGCCTCGTCGTCGAACTGCGCGCGCTCTTCCGCAAGTTGCGCACCACCGTGCTGGCCGTCACTCACGACCAGGGTGAGGCTTTCGTACTGGCCGACCGCGTCGTGGTGATGAACGAGGGGCGCATCGCCCAGACGGGCACACCACTTGAGGTGTGGCAGCGTCCCGCCTCGGAGTTCGTCGCCCGGTTCCTCGGATTCGACAACGTCGTCGACGGGACGGTTCGCGACGGGGCCGCCGACACCCCCTGGGGCGAACTCCCCGTGGAGGAGGGCACGCGCACCGGCACCTGCCAGCTCCTCGTGCGTCCGGCCGGTGTCCGGCTGACGTCACCGCAGGCCGGGCTGGGATGCACCGTCGAGGCGCGCACCTTCCGCGGCGGCGACACCGCCGAAGTCACGCTCCTGCTCCGGCCGGAGACCGGTCCGCGGCTGGAGGCGTCGTGTCCGCTGCGCGAGGCACCGGAGGACGGGGCCGAGGTCGGCGTCACGTTCGACGGACGGGAGGTGGTGCGGCTCGGCCAAGGCTGAGCCTCATCACGCGCCGTCCCCAGGGGACGTTGGGAGGGCCGGGACCCGGGCCGGCCGGTCAGCCCCTGAGCCGCGCCAGCGTCTCCGGAACTTCCTCGACGGAGGCGGCCAGCGCGATCCGCGATGCCATCGGCCGCTCACGCGCGAGCGCCTGGAGCAGCGGCCAGCACGGCAGCGTCCGCGTCCAGTGCTCCTCGTCGACGAGCACCATCGGCGTCGGAGTGCCGCGCGACTGGTAGTAGTTGGGCGTCGCGTTGTCGAAGATCTCCTGCACGGTCCCGGCCGCACCCGGAAGGAAGACGACGCCGGCGTTCGACCGTGCCAGCAGCCCGTCCTCGCGCACCGCGTTCACGAAGTACTTCGCGATGTGCTGCGCGAAGGCGTTGGGCGGCTCGTGTCCGTAGAACCAGGTCGGGATGCCCACGGAGGCGCCGCCGCCCGGCCAGCCGTCGCGGACCGCGAAGGCGGCACGCGCCCACTCGCCGACGGACTTCTCGAAGGACGGCGCGGTCGAGAGCATCTCCAGCGCCTTGTCCATCATGCCGTCCTCGAAGGGCGCCGCGTAGGCACCGAGGTTCGCGGCCTCCATCGCACCGGGGCCACCGCCCGTCGCCACGGTGTGACCCTCCCGGGCCAGCGCCCTTCCCAGGCGGGCCGCTCCGGCGTACGCGGCGCTCCCGCGCGCCAGCTTGTGCCCGCCCATGACCCCCACGACCCGGGCTCCGACGAGCTGTTCGTCGAGCGCGTCGGAGATCGCGTCGTCGTGCACGGCGCGGAGCATCGAGGAGAAGACGTCACCGTCGTTCTTCGTCCGCTGGAACCAGGCGTACGAGCCGGCATCCGGAGTCCGCTCGTACCCCTCGGCCAGGTCGGAGAACAGCTCCTCCGGGGTGTAGAGACGCCCCCGGTAGGGATCGAACGGCAGGTTCGATACGGGCGGGAAGACCAGCCCGCCGCCCTCCTGCACCCGTACGACCGACTCGGAGGACATCGCACAGCCCAGGAAGACCGCCCCGTCCGTCTCCGCGGACGCCAGCGCCCCGCCGCGCCCGCGCAGGTCGAGGGACTGCACCCGCCATCCGTTGAGCGACCCGGTCGCCTCGACGACGTCGTCGAACTCCTCGAGGGTCTCTATCTCGTGGTCCAGCATTCCGTCAGCGTATGCGCTCACAGCACGAGGGCGGCCCCGCTTGCCATAAGGGGGCCGCCCTTCGATGCGCCGACGGGAATGTGCCCGGCGTCAGGTCGTCAGCGGCAGCGCGGCGAGCTGGCCCACCGCCCAGGTGAGGGCGCCGAGCACGACGCAGATGATGACCGCGCGGAGCACCGCCGCCCCCCTCAGAAGCCGGCGCGGAGCACCCAGCTTGGCCAGGGCGGCGTTCGCGGGTCTGCGGGCCGCGCGGGACTCCGCGGCGGCAGTCAGCGCGCTCGCCGTCACGCAGAGCACGACCAGCGCGGCGCCCAGCAGGGTCAGTGGTCCGAACATGCGGGCACCGTCATGCGGTGACGCACCGTACAGCTCGCTCGCGGCCAGCCCGCCGGCCGCCACCGCGCACAGCACACCGAGCGGCCGGCCGATGCGTGCCGCCTCCTGCTGGAGCACCCGCCCCGCCAGCAGCCGTACGGCGCCCGGCCTGCCGACTGCGAGGAGCCGCCCGCACAGCTGGGTGAGTCCCGGGCCGGCCAGCACGAGACCGAGCACGGTGAGCAGCCAGCCGCCCAGCACACCGGGCGCGCTGTTCGACAGGACCGCCGAGAGGGACAGCGGCTTCGGCGACCGGCTGGCGTACGTCTCCATGGCGAGACCCGCGGCGATGAGCGCGGCACCCCACGGCAGCGTGACGGACGCGGGCAGTGGGCCCGGCAGCACCCGGAAGGACTGCGCCTCCCGGTCGTCCGCCCGCTCGCGGGGAGCTCCCGTCGCCTCGCCGTGTGCGCCGGGCTCCGCGCTGGGTGTGCCCGTTCCGCCGCCGGCAACGGACCCGGCACCCGCACCCGCCGGAGCCGGGAGCATCCCGGGCCGTGTGGCGAGGGCGGCGGCGCCGGCCGCCACCAGAGGCGGTACGCACAGCAGCACCAGGGTCGCGGCGATGGGCAACGGGTGGTCGGCGGCGAGGAGTTTCACGGCCGCGCCGTCGAAAGGGACCGACGCCAGCTGACCGCGAAGGTGCAGATAGATCACGAGCGCGACGGCGCTGCCCAGCAGCGACGACATCGCCGTCGAGACGGCCGCGAGCAGAGGGATGCGGGCCGGGCCCACCCCCGCCGCGTCCAGAGCGGAGGGCGAGCGCGAACCGGGATCCGTGCGGGCGGCGGCCGCGGCGAACTGCACGGCCGCCGCGAGTGGTGCGAGGCACCACACCAGCCGGACGAGAGAGGTACCGGACTGCTGCGGGTGGGCGAGGGCATGGCTGAGAGCCGCCAGCAGCAGGAAGCCCACGACTGCCGTCGCGCATGACACCAGGAGGCGGCGCAGCAGCGTGAGGGGATGACCACCGCGGGCTAGACGGAGAGCGAGCACGCGGCACCCTTGGAGTCTTCGCCGTCCGAGTCGCCTTCGCCCGTGGCCATGCCCTTGCCACCGGCTCCGTCGTTCCCGTCGTCCCCACCACTGTTCGCTTCGCCGGGGCCCGCGGCGATCAGGCCGCCGCTCAACCGGCCGTCGACGAGCGTGAGATTGCGGTCCGCGAGTGTCGGCCCCGCCGCGTCCGCGGCCTCCGGGTCTCCCGGTGTCACCTTCGGCAGCATCACCGCCGGGTCGTGTGTCGTGAGCACCACGGTGATGTCGTGCGTGCGCGCGGCGGTCGTCAGCGTGCGCAGCACCTGGGCCCGTTCCGTCAGGTGCAGGGGAGCGGTCGGCTCGTCGGCGAAGAGGATCGCGGGCGCGGGGGCGAGAGCGCGGGCGATCGCGACGCGCTGACGCTGCGACTGCCGCAGGGCCGAGGGACGCTTGCGTGCGATGTCACCGACGTCGAGCCGCTCCAGCCATTCGACGGCTGCCTTGCGGGCTGCGCGGGAACCGGCGCCGCACAGCATCAGCGGGAGCGCGGCGTTCTCCCACGCCGTCAGCTCCGGGATGAGCTGCGGCTCGCTGCCGACCCAGCCGAAGCGGTCACGGCGAAGCCGTTCGCGTGAGGTGCGCGAGAGCGTGTGCACCGGCACGCTGTTGAACCAGATCTCCCCGTCGTGCGGGGTGAGTTGACCGGACAGGCAGCTCAGCAGAGTGGTCTTGCCGCTGCCGCGAGGTCCGGTGACGGAGACGATCTCGCCGGCGCGGACGCCGATCGATACGCCTTGCAGGGCGGGTGAACCGCCGTACGAGTAGTGCAGTCCGCGTGCCCAGAGCACGTCGTTGTCCGGGGGTGCTGCCACTGAGGGCACCTCCACTCACCTCTGCTCTGCTGGTCCCCGCCGGGCCCCGTCCCACGAAGGGGTGAAGAGGTCCTCGGTCCATCGGTCACAGGAACCGTAAGGACAGCCAAGCGTCCATCCGGCGTCATCCGCCGGGGCGCGGCGCAGATTCCACCGAACGGGCCTCGCAGATGGCCCCGCTTCTTCCGGTGCTCCGGCAGGGGCGGGGCAGCGGTCAGAGCTCGTCGGTGAGGTGGGTGGGGGCGAACATGCGCAGTTCGGCGGGGAGGAGGACGAGCGACGGTCCGGGAGCGGCGAGCGCGGCCGACAGGTCCTCGCGCAGCGACTCAGGGGAGCTGCGCACCGCCGGTACGCCGAACGACTCCGCCAGCGCCACGAAGTCGGGGCGGGCGAGTTCGGTGCCGGTCGTCTCGCCGAATGCCTCCGTCATGTAGCTGCGGAGGATTCCGTAGCCGCCGTCGTCGACGATGAGCCAGGTGACCGGGAGGTCGTACTGGTGCGCCGTGGCGAGTTCGGCGATGGAGTACATCGCTCCGCCGTCGCCGGAGACGGCGAGGACCGGGGTGCGGCGCTCGGGGTCGGCCGCGGCCGCTCCGAGCGCGGCGGGGAAGCCGTATCCGAGGCCGCCGGCCCCCTGAGCGGAGTGCATGGCTCCTTCGCGGGGGTCGAAGGCGGACCAGGCCCAGTAGGCGAGGATCGTCATGTCCCAGAAGCTGGGTGAGGTGTCGGGGAGCGCTTCGCGCACCGCGCCGAGCACCTGCTGTTCGAGGTCGAGGCCCTGGGACGCGATCCGGGCGCGCACCCGGTCCAGCAGCGCGGCCACCTCACGTTCCGCCTGGCCCGCGGGCCGGGGGGCGACGGCCGCGGCGAGCGATTCGAGGGCCTCCCGTGCGTCGGCGTGTATGCCGAGCGCGGGGTGGTTGGCCTCCAGCTTTCCGACGTCCGCCTCGATGTGGATGACGCGGCCGCGGGGGTCGAACGTGTGGTAGTTGGACGAGAGTTCGCCGAGCCCCGACCCGACGACGAGCAGCACGTCGGCGTCGGCCAGGAACTCGGTGGTGTGCCGGTCCTCCAGCCAGGAGCCGAGGGAGAGCCGGTGCTCATAGGGGAAGGCACCCTTTCCGCCGAAGGTCGTGGCGACGGGGGCGTCCAACTGTTCGGCGAGGCTGAGCAGTTGTGCCTGGGCGCCGGCCCGTACGACGCCGCCGCCCGCGAGCACGGCCGGCCGTTCCGCCGCGTTGAGCAACGCGGCGGCGCGGGCGGTCAGTTCGGGACGGGCCGGCAGGGGGCGGGGGCTCGCCGGTCCGTCCGGCGCGGCGAGTGACTCGGGGGGCGGCACATCGGTGGGCGCGAGGAGGACGTCCTGCGGTATCTCGACCCAGGCGGGACCGCACGGCGCCTCCGCCGCGTCGGCCCAGGCCGCGGCGAGCGCCGAGGGGATCTGCGAGACGGCCCGCACGGTGTGGACCGACTTCACGACGTCGCGGAACGAGGCCTTCTGGTCGCGGAGTTCGTGCAGATACCCTTTGCGGCCGCCGCCGAGACCGGCCGTGGGCACCTGGCTGCTGATGCCGAGCACGGGCGCGGACGCGGCGGCGGACTCCTGGAGCGCGGCCAGCGACATCAGCGCACCCGGGCCGGTTGATATCAGCAGCGGGGTGACGGTGCCGGTGAGGCGGGCGTACGCGTCGGCGGCGAAGCCCGCGTTGTTCTCCACCCGCAGCCCGACGTACGACAGTTGGGAGCGGCGTACGGCGTCGAAGGCACCCAGCGCGTGCTGGCCCGGCAGTCCGAAGACGGTGCGGGCACCGAGCGCGGTGAGGGATTCGGTGACGAGGTCGCTGCCTGTACGGACTGCCGGTGCGGATGCCATGCGGGGGGTCGCGCCTTTCACGGTCGGGGACATGGGATGCGGGTGTGCGGGCGTGCGGTTTTCGGGCGTGCGGGCCGGGCGCGCCTGGCCCGCACGCCCGAGTGCACCCGCGGCGCCGGGGCGTCGCGGGCGCACTGCGGTCAGACCCCGGCGGGGGCGTCGGCGCCGGGCTTCTCGCCGTCCCGCAGCGCCTGGCCCGCCAGCCGTGCACGCCACTCGGCGAGCACCGCGGGGTCGGTCGGCTTGCCGGCCAGGCTCACCCCGACGTGGGTGACCAGGGAGGCCAGAAGCCCGTAGTAGATGGCCTCGGGGGCAAGTACCCCCTTCCAGGCCATCATCGCGATGACGGTCGCGCCGCCCACGGCCACGGCCGCCAGGGCCCCGTTCGCCGTGCCGCGCTTCCAGACCAGGCCGCCCAGGATCGGGACCAGGAGCCCGCCGACCAGCAGGTTGTACGCCACGGTCAGGGCCTCGACGACGTCGTTGAGCGCGATGGATATCACCACGACGGCCAGGCCCATGATCAGGATGAACACGCGGTTGCCGCGGACCTCGTCGTGAGGCGCCTCCTGGGCCTCGTCCTCCGCGGGGCTGCCGGAGGCGGAAGCGTCGGCAGGGGCACCGGCGGCGCCCGGCTTGGGCGTGACGCGGCGCAGCCGATTCCAGATGTCGTTGTTGGCGACGGTCGCGCAGGCTATGAGCGCACCCGAAGAGGTCGACATGACGGCCGAGAGCGCGGCTGCCAGCACCAGGCCCTTCACACCTATCGGAAGCGCGTCGCCGACGATGGTCGCGAAGGCCGCGTCGGGGCTGTCCAGCTTCGGGTAGAGCGCCTTGGTGGCGGTGCCGATGACGGCACCCGCGATCGCGTAGACGAGGCAGTAGACACCGGCGACCGAACCGCCGCTGCGGGCGACGGTGTCGCTGCGCGCCGTGAAGACCCGCTGCCAGATGTCCTGCCCGATCAGCATTCCGAACGAGTAGATGAGCACGTACGTGAACACCGTCTGGACGCCGATGTTCATGGGGGAGAAGTAGTCGTCGGGCAGCTGCTTCTGCATGCCGTCGATGCCGCCCGCCTTCCAGACGGCGATGGGCAGAAGGAGCAGCAGCACACCGACCGACTTGACGACGAACTGCGCCATGTCCGTCAGCGTGATCGACCACATGCCACCGAGCGTCGAGTACGCGATGACGATGCCGCCGCCCAGCATGATCGCCAGCGTCCGGTCGAGGCCGAAGATGACGTCGAAGATGGTCGCGTAGGCGATCGTCGAGGTGACGGCGAGCATCAGCGTGTACGCCCACATCACCGCCCCCGAGATCACCGAGGACGAGCCTCCGTAGCGCAGGTCGAGCATCTGGCTGACGGTGTAGACCTTCAGCCGGGAGATGCGGGCGGAGAAGAAGATGCTCAGGGCCAGCAACCCGAAGCCGATCGCGAACACCAGCCAGGCGCCCGAGAGTCCGTACTGGTATCCCAGGCCGACTCCGCCGATGGTCGAGGCGCCGCCGAGCACGATGGCGGCCATCGTGCCGGAGTACATGGTCGGGCCGAGTCGCCGGCCCGCGACGAGGAAGTCGCTCTTGGACTTGGCGCGGCGCATGCCCCACCAGCCGACAGCGAGCATGCCCACGAGATAGATGATGATCACTGCGTAGTCGACAGCCATGGGGTGCTCCTCTGGCCGAGCGGGGGAGGGGGAGTCGAGGGGGGAGGGGGAGAGCGGAGAGATGAAGCGGGGGACCGGGGTGGGGACGGGGTTGTGCGAAACGTTCGACCGGGAGCCTAGGTGTCGTCAAGGGAGCCAGGAAGTGTACGTTTCCTCCATCGAAGCGGCTTCGGCTGTAGGAATCGTCCATGGCCGTCCGCGGTTCTTGACCGTCCGGGCCCCATGACCGCGTACGAGAGGTGGTGGCCGTGCAGGAACTGGTGC
Organism: Streptomyces sp. TAA486; assembly: GCF_000426165.1. Classification (NCBI taxonomy): domain Bacteria; kingdom Bacillati; phylum Actinomycetota; class Actinomycetes; order Kitasatosporales; family Streptomycetaceae; genus Streptomyces; species Streptomyces sp. TAA486. The sequence continues at coordinate 344,102 of NZ_AUEV01000006.1, forward strand.
CGCCCACCGTTCCCGTGCCGCTGTCCGCGCTGACGGACGATGCGGAGCTCGGTCTGCGGCAGGTCGCGGGCCCGGACGGCCGGGAGACCTCCGTGTACTCGGTGCACACCAGCGAGATGGCGGACCCGCTGCCGTATCTGCTCGGCGGGGAGCTGCTGCTGAGCGCGGGCGTGCACTGCGAGCCGGGCCCGGACCAGGGCGCGCACTGGGAGCGCTACGCGCAGCGGTCCGTCGAGGCCGGTGCGGCGGCGCTCGGATTCGGCATCGCCCCTGTGCACGACGAGGTGCCCGCGGAGCTCAAGGACGCGTGCGACCGGCTCGGCCTCCCGCTGGTCGAGGTGCCGCGGGACACCCCCTTCACCGCGGTCGCACGGTCGGTCTGGCAGGCGATCACACAGCGCCGGCACCAGGCGCTGCGGAGGCTGAGCGAGTCGCAGCAGACGCTCGCCGCGGCGGCGGCCGGGCCGCATCCCGTACCGGCGGTGCTCGGGCAGCTGGCTCAGCGCCTCGACGCCTGGGCGGTGCTGCTGTCGCCGGACGGAGGCGAGCTCGCATCGGCGGGAACGGCGCCGCCGGACGATGCGCGTGCCGAACTCGCCTCGCTCACCGGGCTGTTGCGCCAAGGACCGTCATCGGCGGCGGGCACGGCCGGTGAACTCCACCTGAGCGTCTACGGATTGGGCGGCGGGGGCCGGCGCAAGCCTCTCGCCCTCGGCCTGTGCGCACCCCACAGGGACGGCATCGACGGCGCGATCGCGACGGTGGCCGTCGTCCTGCTCACGCTGCTCACGGAGCGGCGCGCGGCGGCGGCGGGCGAGCAGCGTTCCGCCGCGCTCGTACGGCTGATGCTGGGCGCTTCCGCCGAGGAGGCGGCACCGCTGCTGGGCGGGGGTGCTCAGCGCTGGACCGTGGTGCACGGCCGCCGCCGTCGCGGACACGGTGCGGGCGCGGCCCGTGGCGACGGCCCGACGGGGGCCTGGCGTGAGGAGGATCCGTTCACCACGACGGCACTCGCGGCCGGACTGGGCACCACGCTCATCGACCTCGACGGAGGTGAACTGCGTGCCCTCGTGCCGGTGGGCGGCGGCTCGGACGCTGACGGGCCCGTATCCGTGGACCCCCAGCAGGGCTGGACGCTCGGCGTGAGCCGCCCCGTGCCCGCCGACGGCCTCGACCGCGGCGAGAGGGAGGCCCGGCGCGCGCTGCGGCGGGCACTGGCGGAAAGGCGCCCGCTGGTGCGCGAAGTACCCGACGGCGGGGGCGAACTCGCGGACGTGGCCTCGCTGGTGTCGCCCGAGGAGGGCAGGGCGCTGGCGAAGGCACGGCTCGCGCCGCTCGACGGGCGCCCCGATCTCGTGGAGACGCTGCGCATGTGGCTGTCGCTGAACGGCAGTTGGGACCGTACGGCGGTGGCGCTGGAGATACACCGCAACACCGTCCGGCAGCGCATCGCCCGCGTCGGCGCGCTGCTCGGCCAGGACCTGGCCGGTCCGGACGTTCGCATGGAGCTGTGGTTCGCGCTCAAGTGGTGCTGACCCGCCGGGTGTTGGGGGCACCGGGCGGGTCAGCACGTACGGTTCAGAGCTTCTTCCACGCCTCCGTCAGGACGGAGCGGAGGATCGTTTCGGCCTCGTCGAAGATGCTCTGGTCGGCGATGAGCGGCGGAGCGAGCTGGACCACCGGGTCGCCCCGGTCGTCGGCGCGGCAGTAGAGCCCGGCGTCGAAGAGGGCCTTGGAGAGGAAGCCGTAGAGGATCCGCTCCGACTCCTCCTCGGTGAACGTCTCCTTGGTGGCCTTGTCCTTGACGAGTTCGATCCCGTAGAAGTACCCGTTGCCGCGCACGTCACCGACGATCGGCAGATCGAGCAGCTTGCGCAGCGTGCCGAGGAAGGCCTCCTCGTTGTCGAGCACATGCTGGTTGAGTCCCTCGCGCTCGAAGATGTCGAGGTTGGCCAGCGCCACCGCCGCGGAGACCGGGTGGCCGCCGAAGGTGTAGCCGTGGAGGAAGGTGTTGTCGCCCTTCCAGAACGGCTCGGCCAGGCGGTCGGAGATGATCGCCGCACCGATGGGCGAGTACCCGGAGGTCATGCCCTTCGCACAGGTGATGATGTCCGGCACGTAGCCGAACTTGTCGCAGCCGAACAGGGTGCCCAGGCGTCCGAAGGCGCAGATCACCTCGTCGGAGACGAGCAGCACGTCGTACTCGTCGCAGATCTCGCGGACGCGCCGGAAGTAGCCGGGAGGCGGCGGGAAGCAGCCGCCGGCGTTCTGGACGGGTTCGAGGAAGACGGCCGCCACGGTCTCCGGGCCCTCGAAGAGGATCTGCTGCTCGATCTGGTCTGCGGCCCAGCGGCCGAACGCCTCGGGGTCGTCGCCGTGTACGGGCGCCCGGTAGATGTTCGTGTTCGGCACCTTGTACGCGCCCGGCACGAGCGGTTCGTACGGCGCCTTGAGGCCGGGGAGTCCGGTGATCGACAGGGCGCCGTGCGGCGTGCCGTGGTAGGCGACGTTGCGGGAGATGACCTTGTACTTGCCGGGGTTCCCGTTGAGCTTGTGGAACTGCTTGGCCAGCTTCCACGCGGTCTCGACGGCCTCTCCGCCTCCCGTGGTGAAGAAGACCTTGTTCAGGTCGCCTGGCGCGTGGTGCGCGAGCCGCTCCGCGAGCTCGATCGCCTTGGGGTGGGCGTAGGACCAGATCGGGAAGAAACCGAGGTCCTGCGCCTGCTTGTTGGCGGCCTCGGCGAGCTCGGTGCGGCCGTGCCCCGCCTGTACGACGAAGAGCCCGGCGAGGCCGTCGAGGTAGCGCTTGCCGTTGGTGTCGTAGATGTGGGTGCCCTCGCCCCGGACGATCGTGGGTACGGGCGCCCTGTCGTACGACGACATGCGGGTGAAGTGCATCCACAGATGGTCGTGGGCGGTCTTGGAGAGATCCTTGCTCACGGTTATCGGGTTCCCCACGTGTAGGTCTGCTTTCGCAGCTTGAGGTAGACGAAACTCTCGGTGGAGCGCACGCCGGGAAGCGAGCGGATCCGCTTGGTGATCATTTCGAGAAGGTGTTCGTCGTCCTGGCAGACGATTTCGGCGAGCAGGTCGAACGAACCGGCCGTGATGACCACGTAGTCGACCTCGTCGATCTCCGCGAGGGCGTCCGCGACGGAATGAAGATCGCCCTCGACGTTGATGCCCACCATCGCCTGCCGCAGGAAGCCGACGGTCAGGGGATCGGTGACGGCGACGATCTGCATGACACCCTGGTCCTGGAGCTTCTGGACCCGCTGGCGCACGGCGGCTTCCGACAGCCCGACGGCCTTACCGATGGCGGCGTACGGGCGCCGGCCGTCCTCTTGAAGCTGTTCGATGATCGCCAGCGACACATCGTCAAGCGAACGGATGCCGTTTGTCTTCTTCGCGTCTCGGGCCACGCACGACACTGTGCATGAGACCTCCTCCGAATCGCAACCCACAAGCAATGTAATTCGAAGCAATATGTGGCTGTGGGAACAGAATCCGTCGTTGCTGGTGTGGTGGTGTATCGAAAGCGTTGCGCTGCTGGTTAGGGTGGCGGTCTCACCCAATGGACAACGGAGCAGGAGGGGTGCGAAGTGACCACCGAGCTGCGTCGGCTGCGCAACTACATCGACGGGGAGTTCCGGGACGCCGCTGACGGCCGGACCACGGACGTGGTCGATCCGGCCACGGGCGAGGCATACGCCACCGCGCCGCTTTCCGCCGCCGCCGATGTCGATGCCGCGATGGCCGCAGCCGAGAAGGCCTTCCCGGCCTGGCGCGATGCCACTCCGGCCACGAGGCAGAAGGCGATCCTGAAGATCGCGGACGCCCTCGAGGCCCGGGCGGACGAGTTCCTTGCCGTCGAGTGCGAGAACTGCGGCAAGCCGCTCGAGCTGACACGGCAGGAAGAACTGCCCATGATGCTCGACCAGATCCGGTTCTTCGCGGGTGCCGCCCGGATGCTGGAGGGCAAGTCCGCGGGCGAGTACATGGAGGGGCTGACCTCCTATGTGCGGCGCGAGCCCGTCGGTGTCTGCGCGCAGGTCGCGCCCTGGAACTACCCGGCGATGATGGCCGTCTGGAAGTTCGCCCCCGCTCTGGCGGCGGGCAACACGGTCGTGCTCAAGCCGTCCGACACCACGCCCGCCTCGGCGGTCTTCATGGCCGAAGTGATGGGCGAGATCCTGCCCAAGGGCGTCTTCAACGTCATCTGCGGCGACCGCGACACCGGACGCCTCATGGTCGAGCACAAGACGCCCGCGATGGCCTCCATCACCGGGTCCGTGCGTGCGGGCATCGAGGTCGCGGGCAGCGCGGCCAAGGACGTCAAGCGCGTGCACCTGGAGCTGGGCGGCAAGGCGCCGTGTGTCGTCTTCGACGACGCCGACGTACAGGCCGCGGTCGAGGGCATCCGGGACGGCGGCTTCTTCAACGCCGGTCAGGACTGCACCGCCGCCACCCGCGTGCTCGTACAGGAGGGCGTGTACGAGCAGTTCGTCACCGCGCTGGCCAAGGCGGCGGGTGAGGTGAAGACCGGCGACCTCAGCGACCCGGACTGCTTCTACGGCCCGCTCAACAACCCCACCCACCTGGAGAAGGTGAGCGGCTTCATCGACCGGCTACCCGCGCACGCCAAGGTCGAGTCGGGCGGCGAACGGGTCGGCGACAAGGGCTGGTTCTTCGCTCCGACGGTCGTCTCGGGGCTGCGTCAGGACGACGAGATCATCCAGAACGAGGTCTTCGGTCCGGTCATCACGATCCAGAAGTTCACCGACGAGGACCAGGCCGTGGGCTGGGCCAACGACGTCGAGTACGCGCTGGCTTCCTCGGTGTGGACGAAGGACCACGGCCGTGCGATGCGCCTGTCCCGTTCGCTCGACTTCGGCTGTGTGTGGATCAACACCCACATCCCGCTCGTCGCGGAGATGCCGCACGGCGGGTTCAAGAAGTCCGGCTACGGCAAGGACCTTTCGGCCTACGGCCTGGAGGACTACACCCGCGTCAAGCACGTCATGACGGCGCTGTGATCCGCTGAGCGTCGGGCCCGGTGAGAACCGGCCGCCGGCCTCTCAGGGCCCCGTGCTGGTGCGAATGCGCCCCGGGGCCCTGCCCGGTTGGGGCCTGCTCGTTACACGGATTGCTTGACGGCCGGTATGCGACGGATGGTTGTCTACGTCGGACACCTGACCACACTCGGAAACGGGGATCGCGTGCTCATCTTCGGTACGTCGACCAAGATGCATCAGCTGGCCATGCTGAATCTGCTGTGCGGCTACTGCGGCAATCCGTCGGCCCATTCGCTGCGCAAGCGGGTCATGAAGTTCTCGCTGTTCTTCATCCCGCTGTTCCCGATAGCACCGGCGAAGCACTATCTGCAGTGCACCTTCTGCGGTGGCGCGAGCGAAGTGACCAAGGAGAACGCGGAGCAGCTGCTGGCGCAGGGCGGTGGCGGCCCGCAGCCCGGGTACGGCGCTCCGCAACAGGGGCAGCCGTACCTCCCGCCGCAGGGCAATCCGTTCGCCGGTCAGCAGCCGCAGGGTCAGCAGCCGCCGCAGAACCCGTACCAGTCCTGACGCCGGACGGTACGGGGCGCACCGCTCGTGCGCCGGAGGGGCAGGGAGCCACAGGCCGCCTGCCCCTCCGGCGTTTTGTGCCCGGTGCCGGGGTGCGGCGTCACTGCTGCCGGCCCCAGTCGGTGAGATAGGCGTCGATCTCGTCGTTCAGCCGGGTCTTGCCGGGTGCGTCCATGAAGGAGGCCGTCACCGCGTTCTTCGCCAGGTCCGCGATGCCCGCCGCGTCGAGGCTCAGCAGCCGGGCCGCGATGGCGTACTCGGTGTTGAGGTCCGTGCTGAACATCGGCGGATCATCGCTGTTGATCGTCACGAGGACGCCGGCCTCGACCATCTCCCGTACCGGGTGGTCGTCGAGGTCCTCGACCGCGCGGGTCGCGATGTTGGAGGTGGGGCAGACCTCCAGCGGGATCCGGTGTTCCGCGAGGTGTTCCAGAAGCCGCAGGTCCCGCACGGAGCTCGTGCCGTGTCCGATGCGCTCGGCCCGCAGCGAGGTGAGGGCGTCCCAGACGGTCTCCGGTCCCGTCGTCTCGCCCGCGTGCGGCACGCTGTGCAGCCCCGCGGCGATCGCCCGGTCGAAGTGCGGCGTGAACTGCGGGCGGGGAACGCCGATTTCCGGCCCGCCGAGCCCGAAGGAGATCAGGCCGTCGGGACCCATCTCCGTGGCGATGCGCGTGGTCTCCTCGGCCGCGGGCAGTCCCGCTTCCCCGGGGATGTCGAAGGTCCAGCGCAGCACGACGCCCAGTTCCTTCTCCGCCGCGACGCGGGCGTCCTCGATGGCGTCCAGGAAGGCCTCGGCGGCTATGCCACGGCTGGTGGAGCTGAACGGGGTGACGGTCAGCTCGGCGTAGCGCACCTGCTGGCGTGCCAGGTCGCGGGCGATCTCGAAGGTGAGCAGCCGTACGTCCTCGGCGTCCCTCAGCAGGTCGACGACCGACAGATAGACCTCGATGAAGTGGGCGAAGTCGGTGAAGGTGAAGAAGTCCCTCAACGCCTCGGGGTCGTGCGGGACGCTGGAGTCGGGGTGCCGGGCGGCCAGTTCGGCGACGATCCGTGGTGAGGCCGAACCGACGTGGTGCACATGCAGCTCGGCCTTGGGCAGCCCGGCGATGAATGCGTTGAGGTCGGACAACTGAGGCCTCCAGTGGGGAAAAGCGAACCGGATCATCGTATGCGGGGAGTTCCGGCGGACGAATAGCATGGCCGCCGGACGAGGAACCCCGGGAGGGGACATGGAAGACCACACCGGGCAACCGGGGAGGCCCGGCGAGGAACCGCACAATCCGTGGGCGCCCCCTCAGGACGGGGTCGCACCGGGCAGGGGGAGCATGGACCAGAACGAAGAGGACCGCAGGCGCCGTTCGGTGGCCGAGCAGCCGACGATCACATCGGGCTCCGGTGGGGCGCCGCCCCCGGTCCCGCCGGCGCCCGGGGCGCCGGCGGGAGCTCCCGGAGGGGGCGCGAGCGCCGGTTACGGGGCTTCGCCGTACGGTTCACCGTCGCCGTACGGGCAGCACGGTCACCAGCACTACGGCAAGGGCGGCGCCGCGTACGGCTATCCGTCCCCCGGGCCGCAGCCCTACGGATACGGAGCGGGGCCCGGCCCCGCGGGCTTCGGCTGGCACGGCCCTCCGCCGTCCAACGGGAAGTCGGTCGCGGCGATGGTGGTCGGCATCATCGGCCTCGTCGCCGTCTCCACCTGCTGGGGGAGTTTCCTCGGGATCATTCTCAGCCCGGTCGCCCTCGGGCTCGGGCTCTCCGCGAAGCGGGCCGTGGACCGGGGTGAGCTGGGCGGGCGCGGCCAGGCGGTGGCGGGATTCGTGATGGGGATCGTGGGGACGGTCCTGTCCGTGATCTGCGTGGGGTTCCTGCTCGTGGTGGTGGTCTTCTACGGCGAGGAACTGGAGGACTCCGACCCGAGCACCGGCGGGAGCGGTTCCTCGCTCGACGCGCGGGGGAGTACGGCGGCGTTGGTGCTGCCCGCGGCTGCGGATCGTGATGCCTCAAGCACGCATGGAATGCAGATTCCGTAGCGCAATCAAAAGGTAACGACGGAATCCCTTGTTGAATCGGGATCGTCCTGCCAGGATCGGCGTCCAACAGCAGCTGACGCCCCGCCATGGCAGGAGAGCTCGATGGTCCAGCGCTTCGATGTGTCCTCACGGTTCGCAGCGGGCGCGCAGTTCACCGGAGGACGGCTCGGATCCGGCACCTCGGGGCGGACGCACACCGTCCTCGACCCGGCCACGGGCGAGAGCGTCCTCGGCTACGAACTGGCAGGTCCCGACGACGTCGACGCTGCCGTGGAGGCGGCGGGACGCGCGCTGCCGGAGTGGGCGGGCGCGACGCCGGGCGAGCGCTCGGACGCGATGCACCGCTGGGCCGCCGTACTGCGGGAGCGCACCGAGGAGTTCGTGTACGCGGAGTCGCTCCAGTGCGGCAAGCCGCTGAAGCTCTCCGAGGAGTTCGACGTGCCGGGCTCCTTCGACAACGTCGCGTTCTTCGCGGGAGCCGCCAGGCAGCTGCCGGGCGTCGCGGCCGCCGAGTACAGCGGCGACCACACCTCGTACGTGCGCCGCGAACCGCTCGGCGTCATCGGCTCCGTCGCGCCCTGGAACTACCCGCTGCAGATGGCCGCCTGGAAGGTCCTCCCGGCCGTGGCCGCGGGCAACACGATCGTCCTCAAGCCCTCCGAACTGACCCCGCTCACCTCGCTGATGTTCGCCGAGGCCGCCTGCGAGGCCGGCATCCCGGACGGCGTGGTCAATATCGTCTCCGGCGCCGGTCCCGACGCGGGGGAGACGCTGGTGGGACACCCGTCCGTCGCCATGACCTCCTTCACCGGGTCGACCGCCGTCGGCAAGCGCGTCGCCGAGATCGCGACCGGCAGCGTCAAGCGGCTCCACCTGGAGCTGGGCGGCAAGGCGCCGTTCGTCGTCTTCGACGACGCCGACCTGACGGCCGCCGTGCACGGCGCGGTGGCCGGCGCCCTGATCAACTCCGGTCAGGACTGCACCGCCGCGACGCGTGCGTACGTACAGCGGCCGCTCTACGAGGAGTTCGTCAGCGGCGTCGCCGACCTCATGCGGGAGGTGCGGGTGGGTGACCCCTTCGCGCCCGGCACCGACCTCGGTCCCCTGGTCTCCTCCGCGCACCGTGACCGCGTCGCCGGGTTCGTGGAGCGGGCCCGCGGCTACGCGACCGTCGTCACCGGCGGTGAGGCACCGGGAGGCGAGCTGGCGAAGGGTGCCTACTATCTGCCGACCCTGATCACGGACGCTCCGCAGGACAGCGAGATCGTCCAGCAGGAGGTCTTCGGGCCGGTACTCACCGTCCTGCCCTTCGACGCCGACGACCAGGGCATCGCCCTGGCCAACGACACTCCGTACGGGCTGGCCGCCTCCGCCTGGAGCCGCGACGTCTTCCGTACGGGCAGCGCGGCACGCCAGATCCGGGCGGGCTGCGTCTGGATCAACGACCACATCCCGATCATCAGCGAGATGCCGCACGGCGGCTACAAGGCCTCCGGCTACGGCAAGGACATGTCCGCGTACTCCTTCGAGGAGTACACACAGGTCAAGCACGTCATGCAGGACACCACCGCACAGCCCCGCAAGGACTGGCACCGCACGGTCTTCGGTGACCGCTGAACCGCCGGACCACCTGCTCACAGCACCCGAACTCCCTTCCCCTCCATCAACCGGAAGGCAGCCACCGATGGACCTGGACCCGCAGCTGTACGAAGGCTTGCCCGACCCCGTGCGCAAGGCCTGGGAACGGAGCCTGACCAGCGGACGCGCGGCCATGAGCCGCCGCCGGCTGCTGCGCCTCGGCTCCCTGGCCATGGGCGGTGCGGCGCTCGCCGCCTGCGGCATACCGCCCGCCGAGGGCAGCCGCGGCGGCAACGACCCCGAGGACACCCCCGACTACTCCAAGAAGGAGGGCGTCCTCAACTTCGCCAACTGGCCGCTCTACATAGACGTCGACGACAAGAACAAGAAGAAGCGCCCGACGTTGGACCGCTTCATGCGCGAGACCGGCATCAAGGTGAAGTACGTCGAGGACATCAACGACAACAGCGAGTTCTACGGCAAGATCAAGCCGCAGCTCGCCGCCGGTCAGGACACAGGCCGCGACCTGGTCTGCCTCACCGACTGGATGGCCGGGCGCCTGATCCGCCAGGGCTGGGCGCAGCGTCTGGATCCCGCTCGTATGCCCAACGCGGTGGCCAATGTGGAGGACCGCTTCCGTACGGCCGCGCAGGACCCGGGACGGCAGTACAGCTACCCGTGGGCGGGCATCGCCTGCGTCGTCGCGTACAACAAGAAGGCCACGGGTGGGAAGAAGGTCACCAGCGTCAGCCAGCTGCTGGAGGACGAGTCGCTCAAGGGCAAGGTGTCCATGCTCACCGAGATGACCGACACCGTCGGAATGACGATGCTGGACCTCGGGATCGATCCGGAGAAGTTCGACGGCGACGACTTCGACAGGGCCATCGCCCGGATACAGAAGGCCGTGGACCGTAAGCAGTTGCGACGCTTCAGCGGCAACGACTACATCGACGAGCTGAGTTCGGGCGACATCGCCGCATGTCTGGCATGGGCGGGCGACATCGTGCAGCTGAAGCTCGACAACCCGGACATCGAGTTCGCCATCCCGGAGAGCGGCTACCGCTTCGCTACGGACGACCTGCTCGTACCCGCCAAGGCACGGCACCGGGCGAACGCCGAGGAGTTGATCAACTACTACTACGACCCCAAGGTGGCCGCGGAACTGACCGCCTGGGTCAATTACATCTGCCCGGTCTCCGGAGCCAAGGCCGAGATGGAGAAGATCGACAAGGACCTCGCAGAGGACCCGCTGATCTTCCCCGATGCCAAGACCGCAGAGCGCGGAAAGGCCTTCCGGCCGATGTCCGACAAGGAACAGGCCCGCTACGAGAACAAGTTCGCCAAACTCATCGGCGCCTAGGGGGCATCGGCCATGACGATCACGCTCACCGGAATCAGCAAGGTCTTCGGCGACTTCACCGCCGTACATCCCCTGGACCTGACCATCCCTGAAGGCTCCTTCTTCGCGCTGCTCGGCGCTTCCGGCTGCGGCAAGACCACGACCCTGCGCATGATCGCCGGGCTCGAGGAGCCGACGGGCGGCAGTGTCCGGCTCGGCGAGGAGGACATCACCGGGCTGCCGCCGCACAAGCGCCCCGTGAACACCGTCTTCCAGAACTACGCCCTCTTCCCGCACCTCGACGTGGCGGAGAACGTCGCGTTCGGACTGCGCCGCCGCGGCATCAAGTCCGTGCGCAAGCAGGTCGAGGAGATGCTGGAACTCGTCGAGCTGGGCCAGCTGGCCAAGCGCAAGCCGCGTCAGCTGTCCGGCGGGCAGCAGCAACGCGTCGCTCTCGCCCGTGCGTTGATCAACCGGCCGCAGGTGCTGCTGCTGGACGAGCCGCTCGGCGCGCTCGACCTCAAGCTGCGCCGGCAGATGCAGCTGGAGCTCAAGCGCATCCAGACGGAGGTCGGCATCACCTTCGTCCACGTCACGCACGACCAGGAGGAGGCCATGACGATGGCCGACACCGTGGCCGTCATGAACGGGGGACGCGTGGAGCAACTCGGCCCGCCCGACGAGCTCTACGAGCGGCCCCGCTCCACCTTCGTCGCCAACTTCCTCGGCACCTCCAACCTCATCGAGGCTGAGATCACCGAGGCGAAGGGCGAGGACCTGGTGCTGAAGGCAGCCGCCTCCGACACCGTGATGCGGCTGCCCGTGGACCGGTGCGCCGTCGACAACCCGCAGGCGGGCAGCAAGGTGCTGGTGGGCGTGCGTCCCGAGAAGATCTCGCTCACACACGCCGAGGACGCGGGCGCGGGGGAAGGCGGCGCGGACAACCGGCTCACCGGGCGCATACGCGACGCCGGCTACCTCGGCGTCTCCCTCCAGTACGTCATCGACAGCCCCGTGTGTCCCGAATTCAGCGTCTACGAACAGAACGTGGAGAGGGACACGCGTCTGACGCCCGGCACCGAAGTGGTACTGAGCTGGCGTCCCGCACACACCTTCGCGCTGGACGCCGCACAGGACGCCGACGCCGGCACGGTGGAGGAGGCGCTGTGACGACGACCCTTCCGGCGTCCGCGGGCGCCTCGCCGCCGCCCGGGCCCGCCGGGCCGGTGAATTCCTCCGGGCCGTCCGACGCCGCGGGCACATCCGCCCGCCCCCGGCGCCGCCTCACGCCGTACTGGCTGCTGCTTCCGGCAGGGCTGTGGCTCGCCGTCTTCTTCGTCGCGCCGTTCTTCTACCAGGCATCGACGTCCGTGCAGAGCGGCAGCCTGGAGGAAGGCTTCCGCGTCACCTGGGACTTCACCAACTACACCGATGCGCTGGCGACTTACGCGCCGCACTTCCTGCGCTCGTTCCTCTACGCCGCCACGGCGACCCTGCTGTGCCTGCTCATCGGCTACCCGCTCGCGTACATGATCGCGTTCCGCGCGGGACGGTGGCGCGGGCTGCTGCTGGTGATGGTCATCGCGCCCTTCTTCACCAGCTTCCTCATCCGCACACTCGCCTGGAAGACGATCCTCTCGGACGCCGGCCCGGTCGTGAGCGTGCTGAAGTCCGTGCACATCCTGGACGTCACCAGCCAGTTGGGCCTGACCGCGGACGACAGGCTCCTCGCGACGCCGCTCGCCGTGGTGTGCGGACTGACGTACAACTTCCTGCCGTTCATGATCCTGCCGCTCTACAGCTCCCTGGAGCGGATCGATCTCTCGCTGCACGAGGCGGCACGGGATCTGTACGCGAAGCCGGCGACGGTCTTCCGCAAGGTCACCTTCCCGCTCTCCCTCCCCGGAGTTGTGGCCGGAACGCTGCTGACCTTCATCCCCGCCTCGGGCGACTACATCAACGCCCAGCTGCTGGGCTCGCCGAACACGCAGATGGTCGGCAACGCCATCCAGAAGCAGTTCCTCAACGTCCTCGACTACCCGGCAGCAGCCGCCATGTCGTTCATCCTCATGGCGATCATCCTGATCGTGGTGAGTGTCTACATGCGCAAGGCCGGAACGGAGGAACTGGTGTGATGGCCACCGGAACGCACTTCGACAACTCCTCCCGGACCAAGGGAGGTTCAGCGGGCGGTTCACCGGCTCCCGCCGGTGGTTCCCCGGCGCTCGCGCCGCTGCGCTGGCTGCGCCGCCACGCCGTCGTCCTCGCCGGCGCGGCGTCACTGCTGTATCTGCTGCTGCCGAACGTGGTGGTGATGCTCTTCTCCTTCAACAAGCCGGCGGGACGCTTCAATTACGAGTGGCGCACCTTCTCCACGGACGCGTGGACCGACCCGTGCGGCGTCGCCGACATGTGCGGATCCCTGGGGCTGAGTCTCCAGATCGCCGTGGTGTCCACGCTGGTGGCCACCGCGTTCGGCACGTTCGCCGCATTCGCCCTCGCCCGCTACCGCTTCCGCGGCAAGGGCACCGGCAACGCGCTGATCTTCCTGCCGATGGCGATGCCCGAGGTCGTCATGGGCGCCTCGCTCGGCACGCTCTTCCTCAACACCCGGGTCGCCTTCGGCTTCGTCACGATCCTCATCGCCCACATCATGTTCTGCCTGAGCTTCGTGGTGGTCGCCGTGAAGGCGCGCGTGATGAGCATGGACCCACGCCTGGAGGAGGCGGCGCGCGATCTGTACGCGGGGCCGGTGCAGACGTTCCTGCGGGTCACGCTGCCGCTGGCGGCGCCGGGCATCGCGGCGGGCGCGATGCTCAGCTTCGCGCTCTCCTTCGACGACTTCATCATCACCCAGTTCAACGCCGGTCCCTCGACGGTCACTTTCCCGATGTTCGTATGGGGAGCGGCGCAGCGCGGCGTGCCCGTGCAGGTGAACGTCATCGGCACGGCCATGTTCCTGATCGCTGTCGCGATAGTCCTCGGCGGCCAGATCGCCGCCGGCCGGCGCAGGAGGCAGGCGTGAGCGCACCGGCGGACAGATCCCGCTTCGGCGACGCGGCCGGCGAGGGGGAGGCCGAAGCTGCCCGGGCGCTCGCGGGTGCGCGGCCCGTGCCCTTCTGGCTGGACGACCCGGAGCGCCGTCCCGCTGCGCTGCCCTCCCTGGCCGGGGAGACGCAGTGCGATCTGGCAGTCGTCGGCGGCGGATACAGCGGCCTGTGGACGGCGCTCATCGCGAAGGAGCGCGACCCGTCCCGTGACGTGGTCCTGCTGGAGGGCAAGGAGACCGGGTGGGCCGCGTCCGGACGCAACGGAGGCTTCTGCGACTCCTCCCTCACCCATGGCTTCGCCAACGGTCTCGCCCGCTGGCCCGAGGAGATCGAGAAGCTGGAGCGCCTCGGGCTCGCCAACCTGGACGCCATCGAGGGAGCCGTTCGGCGCCACGGCATCGACTGCGACTTCGAACGCACCGGTGAGATCGAGGTGGCGACCCAGCCGCACCAGGTGGCCGAGCTCCGGGAAGCCGCGGCTCAGGCACGGCGGCACGGGTTCGCCGACCGCGTGACCTTCCTCGACCGCCCGGCGGTACGCGAGCAGGTCGACTCGCCCTCCTTCCTCGCCGGCCTCTGGTTCCGCCAGAGCGTGGCCATGCTCAACCCTGCGAAGCTCGCCTGGGGACTCAAGCGGGCCTGTGTGGAGGTGGGCGTCCGCATCTACGAGTACACACCGGTGCGCGGACTGACCGCCGACGACGACGGGGTGACCATGGGCACTCCCTACGGGCGCGTCCGCACCCAGCAGGTCGCCCTCGCCACGAACGCCTTTCCCTCGCTGCTGCGGAGGCTGCGCCCCTACATCGTTCCCGTCTACGACTACGCGCTGATGACCGAGCCGCTGGACGAGCGGCAGCGGGCCGCCGTCGGCTGGGAGGGCCGGCAGGGGCTCGCGGACAGCGCCAACCACTTCCACTACTTCCGGCTGACCGCCGGCAACCGCATCCTGTGGGGCGGTTACGACGTCCTGTACCACTACGGCAGCAGGATCGCCGCCGAGTTCGACCAGCGCCCCGAGACCTTCCGCACGCTCGCAGGCCACTTCTTCGACACCTTCCCGCAGTTGAGGGGTCTGCGCTTCACCCACGCATGGGGCGGTGTCATCGACACCTGCTCCCGCTTCTCGCCCTTCTTCGGCACGGCGCACGGCGGGCGCGTCGCGTACGCCGCCGGCTACACGGGACTGGGTGTGGGGGCGACGCGCTTCGGGGCAGAGGTGATGCTCGACCTGCTCAGCGGTGACTCGACGGAGCGCACGGAGCTGACGCTGGTGCGCAAGAAGCCGCTGCCGTTCCCGCCGGAGCCGGTGCGCTGGGCCGGGATCGCGCTGACGCAGTGGTCGCTCTCGCGCGCGGACGCGCGGGGAGGCCGCCGCAACCTGTGGCTGAAGGCCATGGACGCGGCGGGGATGGGCTTCGACAGCTGACAGCCGAAAGCTGAGACCTGAAAGCTGACACAACTGACCTGACAATCGGCTGCCGAGAACCGACGGCAGACCGCTCAAGAACGGGGCAGGCACGCGTCTTCACTGGTGGCGCCGGTGAAACATGCGTAGACCTCTGCCCCGTACACCTCCGTGGTGGCATGCTCCCCTCAACCACCCCCCACGGAGGAGAAGTTGAATGCGTCTCAGATCCATGGCAGTGACCGTGGCGCTGATGGTCACGGGACTGCTGGCGGCCCCCGGACTGGCGATCGCCGACGAGTCCCACGGGGCCGCCGTCTCACGTGTCGCTGCCGAGCCGGGAGCGTCCGCGGCACCCGTCGAGGTCAGCCGCGACGGCTCGCTGCTGCACACGCAGGCGAGCGAGACCAAGGCGTCCAAGACCCTCGAGGTCGAGTACCAGGTCCAGGAGACCGGCTACTGGTGCGGCCCCGCCGCGACCCGCATCGCGCTCTCCGCGCGCATCGCGCCGCCGAGTCAGACTGATCTGGCGGCGCAGCTGGGGACCACCGAGAACGGCACCGACGACATCAGCCAGGTCACCGGCGTTCTCAACGCCAACCTCGGCAGCAGCGACTACGAGTCGACGTACATGCCCGACGATCCTCCCTCACAGCAGCAGAAGGACCTGCTGTGGCAGGACATCACCGGAGGCATCGACAGCAACCTCCCGCTCGTCACCAACATCGTCGCGCCGCCCGGCAACCAGCCACCCGGATACCCGTCGGACCAGACGATCTACCACTACTTCACGGTCATCGGCTATGACGACGCCAACAGCAGTGTGCTCATAGCCGACCCGGCCTCCTTCTCGGGCAACCAGATCTACTGGCTCTCCTTCGACCAGCTCGCGTCCCTGATCCCGCCCAAGGGCTACGCGGCCTGACGCGGGGACGCCACGAAGACCCCGTACGCCGGGCCGTCCCTCCCGCGCGGCCGCTTCTCCCCCCCTGCGGCCGCGGTTCTGCGGTCCGGCGTACGGCTCCGCGCGCACCGCGGCGCTGAGGACCCGCCACCGCTCGGTGCGTCGCGACGGACCCTCAACCCCGCTGCCGGCCCTCAACTCCTTTGTGGGGCACCACTTTTGCCGGGTGGCCGCCGGAGACCGCGCAGCGTGAGCGCCGCCGCCGACGTGAGCACCACCCAGCTCAGGCACCAGCTGGCCACCACGTCCAGCGGCCAGTGGTAGCCACGCCATACCAGGCCCGCACTGCACGCCAGGGTGAGCAGCGCGGCCGTGGCGGGCAGCGGCCAGTACGGAGGCCGCCGGACCGTCAGCGAGAAGAGCAGGGCCGCACCGCCGAAGGCGACGGCTGCCGTGGCGGTGTGCCCCGACGGGTAGTAGTTGGTGCCGCCGGGCGGTCCCGGCCTGCCCAGCCACAGCTTCACGACGGTGACGGCGAGCGCGGTGAAGGCCAGTGCCAGCGCCAGGCACAGCGGCGGCAGCCAGCGGCGCGCACCGCCCGTGACCAGGGCGTACGTCATCGCAGCGACCAGCACCGGAACGGCCACCACGAGGTTGCCCAGATCAGCGCAGGCCTCGGCCACGGCGTCGGGAGGTGAGGTGCGCTGGAGCGCGTTGCCCAGCCACATGTCGGCTCCGACGAGCGGACCGCCGACGGCGACCTGCCAGGTGACCAGGGCGAAGAGCACGCAACACAGCGCGCAGAGAGTGAGGTGAAAGACCGACCGCCCCGGAACAGGGGGGAAAGTTCCGGAGCGGCCGTAGCGACCGGCATTCCGCAAGCCCCGGGGGGTGTGGAGCCGACGGTCCCCCGATCGGTGAGGAGCGTGCGCCAGGGCACGACCGAACCTGTCTTGGGGAGAGCCAGGCTCGGGCCGGGAGTCCGGAGTGGAGTTCCGAAGTACCCGAATACCGGAACCGTACGGCAGGTCAGCGGGGCCGGACAGCCGGATTACGGACCGGCCATCGGCCTCGCACAGATTCTTCACGCCGTACGGATTCCGGGGTCTGTTCACAGGTCGGCCAGGGCGCCTTCCAGCACGTCCAGGCCCTCGTCGAGCAGATCCTCACCGATCACCATCGGGGGCAGGAAACGCATCACGTTGCCGTACGTGCCGGTGGTCAGCACCAGCAGCCCGTTCTCGTGGCACGCCTTGGCGAGAGCCGCCGTGACCTGCGGGTCCGGCTCCTTGCCGCCGGGCTTGACCAGCTCGATGGCGAGCATGGCGCCGCGCCCGCGGACGTCGCCGATGACGTCGTACTGCTCGGCCAGCTTCCGCAGCCGCGGCTTCATGATCTCCTCGATGCGCTTGGCCCTGGCCGGCAGGTCCATCTCGCGCATCGTCTCGATGGATCCGAGCGCCGCGGCGCAGGCCACGGGGTTGCCGCCGTAGGTGCCGCCCAGGCCGCCTACGTGAGGCGCGTCCATGATCTCGGCGCGGCCGGTGACGGCGGCCAGCGGCATGCCGCCGGCGATGCCCTTCGCGGTGGTGATCAGGTCCGGGACGATGCCCTCGTCCTCGCAGGCGAACCACTGGCCCGTACGGCAGAAGCCGGACTGGATCTCGTCCGCGACGAAGACGATGCCGTTCTCCTTCGCGAACTGCGCGAGACGCGGCAGGAAGCCCTTCGCCGGCTCGATGAAGCCGCCCTCGCCGAGCAGCGGCTCGATCAGGATCGCGGCGACGTTCTCGGCGCCGACCTGCTTGTTGATCTGGTCGATCGCCTGGGCCGCGGCCTCCTCGGCGCAGTTGTCCGGGCCGGTGAGCCAGCGGAACGGGTAGGCGACGGGCACCCTGTACACCTCGGGCGCGAACGGCCCGAAGCTGTGCTTGTACGGCATGTTCTTCGAGGTCAGAGCCATCGTCAGGTTCGTGCGGCCGTGGTAACCGTGGTCGAAGACGACGACGGCCTGACGCTTGGTGTACGAGCGCGCGACCTTGACGGCGTTCTCCACTGCCTCGGCGCCCGAGTTGAACAGCGCGCTCTTCTTGGCGTGGTCGCCGGGCGTGAGCCGCGCCAGCTCCTCGCAGACCTCCACGTAGGGCTCGTACGGGGTCACCATCACGCAGGTGTGCGTGAACTGGGCGAGCTGCGCGGAGGCGCGTCGCACCACCGCCTCGGCGCTGTTGCCGACACCGGTCACGGCGATGCCGGAACCGAAGTCGATGAAGGAGTTGCCGTCGACGTCCTCGAGGACGCCGCCGCCCGCGCGCTTGGCGAAGACAGGCATCACGGTGCCGATGCCGTCGGCGACCGCGGCCTGCTTGCGAGCCATCAGCTCCTGGGACTTCGGGCCCGGGACGGACGTGACGACACGGCGCTCCTGCGGGAGGGCAGGGCCACCGGACATTTCCGTCTTCGCGCTCATAGTGCTCTCTCTCAGGACGAAGGGGTCTGCACGTCCTTCGAAGGCTAGAGGCCTCGCGGAGGGCGGGACATGCACCGGTGCGGAGAAGTCCCCGTGTCGTGTTGGCCGTCACGGCTATAGGCACAGCGGCGCCGTGCCGGACCGCGTTCACCGCGCCGGACCCCGGTGGGCCGACCTGCGTGGGTCAACTCCCTCTTCCGGCGGCTAGATTGGGACCGGGAGCAGGGACGAGGGCGCCGTGACGAGGCGGGGACGACCGGCCGGGCAAGGGTAGAGGCAGTACATGGACATGGACTCTCCGCACCAGGGGCAGGGTGCGGACAGCGCACACGGTTCGCAGACCGACCCCGGCACGGGGCTGCCCCACCAGGGGAGCGGGCAGGACCGGCAGGCATCCGGCCCACCGCCCACGGAACAGGCGACCCCACGGCCGAAGAGCCGGCCCCGGCCGCACGGGCAGGAGCCGCAGCCCGCCGCACCGCCGAAGCCGGCGCATGCACCCGGCTCCGGAACCCGGCTCGCCGACTGGCTGCGCGTCCCGCGCCCCGAGGCCGGGCCGGGCATCTGGCGGTACGGCTACCGGCCCCTGCCGGCCCAGGACCGGGACCGCACTCCGACTCGGCAGCTGCTGGGCGGCGCCCTGGTCTCCTTCCTCATCGCCTGGCTGGTCTGGTCGCTGCTCTACAACGGCTACCTGGGCGACTACTGGCTCTGGCCGATGCTCGCCCTGACGCCGGAGTCCTGGCGGTCCGCCGGGGGCGAGCAGATGATCTTCGTCTGGCTGACGTACATCTACTACGGCCTCGTCATCGCCGCCCTCGCCGTCGTCTTCGGACGGCTGGGCCACTGGCCGGAGCTCGCCCGCCGGGCGTGGGCACGCCTCTCCGGCGGCAGCGCACGGCGAACGGGCAGCGAGCGCCGCGGCGCCACGGATCCCGCATCGTCCGTCCCGGCACCGCCTCCGCAGGCGGACCCCGTCGAGTGGCCGGAGCTGCGGGGACAGGGCGCCGCCCGTGCCGCCGACCTCCTCGCGGCCGAGGTGCGCGACGGCCGCATGAACGACGTCGACCATGCCCGCATCCGCCGCGCCTGGGAGTCCGTACGGGCGCGGCCCGGACGGCTCTCCGCGTTCGTCGAGACCGTCGAGGCGAAGGGTGCGGCGGCCTGCGCGCATCCCTCGGGCCGCCGGGACCTGCCGCACGGGCGCGCGGCCCGGCACGACCTGAGCGTGGGTCAGGTCCGCATCGGCACCGCCGCCGACAACGAGCGCAACCCGCTCCACTACCGGGGCGCCGGAATGGCCCTGGAGCCCTCGCTGCTCGGCACCTCGGCGCTCGCCGTCGGGCCCCCCGGGTCGGGGAAGACGACGCGCCTCGCCCGTCCCGTCGCGGAATCGCTCTGCCTGCAGGCGCTCGCGGGCCAGGCCGCCGTCGTCGCCGTGACGGCGAACGGGGACCGGCTGGCGCCCGACGAGTCCTTCGATGTCGTCGTCCGGGTCGGCCAACCCGGCTCCTCGCACGACCTCGACCTGTACGGCGGCACGGACGATCCGGACGAGGCCGCGGGCATGCTCGCGGAGGCTCTCGTCGGGGACCTGACCGATTCCCTTCCCGGCGGCGACAGCCGCCGGGCAGCGACGGCACTGGCCCAGCTCATCGGGCCCTTCCGCGCTGCCCACGGCCGCTTCCCCGCCGTACCGGAGCTGCGCGAACTGCTGGACGGCTCGACCTCCGCCGTCGACGCGCTGCGCACCGCCCTCGACGACGCGGATCTGCCCGCGCAGCTGCGCGAACTCGACGCCTACGGGCGGCAGTCGGGCCGCCCCGGCGACGCGCCGGCGCTTCTCGCGGACCGCATCGCGCTGCTGGATCGGCCCGCCTTCTCCGGCTTCTTCGTGCCCGAGGGCGCGGACGGTCCGGCCGGTGACGAAGGCGGCGGAGCGTCCCCGAGGCCGTTCTCGCTGCGCGCCCTGGAGAAGCCGTTGCGCGTGCGCATCGACCTTCCCGAGCGCGGCCACGCGGAGGCGTCGCGCATCCTCGCGCGGCTCGTCCTCGCCCAGTTCACCGAGTGCGCGAGCGCGCGCGAGGATCAGTCCCTCTTCGCGGGGCTCGTCCTCGACGACGCGGCTCAGACCGTCACCCCGCAGTCGCTGCGCGGTCTCCAGCGCGTGCGTTCCGCGCACGGCGGCGTCCTGCTGACGCTGCGCGCGCTGGACGAGGTCCCGGCGCAGCTGCGCGGCCCGCTACTGGGCGCGGTGGGCTGCCGGATGGTCTGCGCGGGCGTGACCCCTTGGGACGCCGAGCACTTCGCCGAGGTGTGGGGCACCGAGTGGGTCGAGACCCGCGACGTGACCAACCGCCAGCTCGTCTCCGACGAGCCGCTGACCAAGGTGATGCACGCGGTGCGCAGGCTCGCCACGGGCAGGCATGTCACGGCCGAGTCCGTGACCGTCCGCAAGGTGCAGCGCGAACGCTGGTCCGCCTCGGATCTCGCCAACGATCTGCCGCCCGGTCACGCTGTGCTGTCGCTGACCACAGTCCGTGGGGAGCGGACGCCGCCGATCCTCGCGGAGCTGGGGGAATGAGTTCGGGAATGACCGAAATGAGCCGGGCGCCTGTACGGTGAGCCTTGTTATGCCACCGACTCTCGCCTCGCTCGTTCAGCACTCCGCGCTCCGGCTGGCCGTGCTCACAGGGCAGGACCGGCTGGACACCGACGTGCGCTGGGCGCACGCCAGCGAGCTGGCGGACCCGACTCCCTATCTCGACGGTGGTGAACTCCTCCTCGTCACGGCCCTGAAGCTGGACGCCGAGGACCCGGAGGAGATGCGCGCCTATGTACGGCGGCTCACCGAAAAGGGCGTGGTCGGCCTGGGCTTCGCCGCGGGGGTCAACTACGAGAAGGTGCCGGACGCGATCGTCGAGGCGTGCCGCGAGGCGGGCCTGCCACTGCTCGAAGTGCCGCGCCGGACGCCCTTCATCGCCATTAGCAAGGCCGTCTCGGCCGCCATAGCGGCAGAGCAGTACCGGTCGGTCACGGCGGGCTTCGAGGCGCAGCGGGAGATGACGCGGGCCGCCCTCTCGCAGGAGGGTCCCGCGGCCCTGCTCACCAAACTCGCCTCCGAGGTGGCCGGTTGGGCCGCCCTCTACGACGCCTCCGGCGCCATGGTCGCCACGGCGCCGGCCTGGGCGGTGCGCCGGGCGTCCCGGTTCGTCGCGGACGCGGAGCGGCTGCGTGACAGGCCGGCCCCCGCCAGCGCCGTCGTCAGCGGTTCGGATTCCGGCGACGACCGCGTGGAGCTGCAGTCGGTCGGCAGCGGCCGCCGCGCGAAGGCCGTCCTCGCGGTCGGCACGGCTGCTCCGCTGGGCACCGCGGAGCGCTACGCCGTGCACTCCGCCATCGCGCTCCTTACGCTCATGATGGAGCGCTCGAGGGCGCTCCAGGAGGCCGAACAGCGCCTCGGCGCCGCGGTGATGAGGATGCTGCTCTCCGGCGAGTCCGACCACGCGCGTGCCGTCGCCGGTGCGCTCTACGGCGGACTGCTGGACGCCCCGATGCGGGTCCTGGTGGCCGAGCCGGCCGCGGGCTCCATGTCCCGTGGGCGGGGCAGCGCCAACGGGCACGCCGCTGTGAACGGGGACGGCCCGGCGGGCGGCGCAGCCGTCCCGGCGGGTGCCGGCGGCGCGCCGGGAGGCAACCTGCCCGTCGTGACGGTCACCGAGACCTCGGCGGTGCCCGTACCCGTTCCCGAGGGCATCGCGGAAGACGTGCCGGGCCCTCTCGAACAGCTCGCGGACCTCGCCGAGACGGCCGCGGCGCGCAACGGGGAAGCCGTCCTCGTCGTGCCGGACGGCAGCCGTCTCGTGGTGCTCGCCGCCGACGGGGGCGCCGCCGTCGCCGCGTGCGCCCAGTATGCGGCCGCATGCGCCAACGCCGTCGAATCATCCGGCTCCGGCGGCGCACATCAGTCCGGCGGTACGTCCTCGGTACCCGACGACGCTCTCGTCATCGGGGTCTCCGCCCCGGCCGGCCTCGCCGCCGCGACCGTCGCGTTCAAGCAGGCGGACCAGGCACTGTCGGTGGCCCGGCGTCGCGGTGCCCCGCTCGTGGAGCACGAGGACGTCGCGGCCGGATCCGTGCTGCCACTGCTGGCCGACGACGCGGTACGCGCCTTCGCAGACGGCCTGCTGCGGTCGCTGCGCGATCACGACGCGAACGGGCGGGGCGACCTCGTCGCGTCTCTGCGCGCCTGGCTCTCCCGGCACGGCCAGTGGGACGCCGCGGCCGCCGACCTGGGCGTGCACCGGCACACGCTGCGGTACCGGATGCGCCGCGTCGAGGAGATCCTCGGCCGTTCGCTCGACGATCCCGACGTACGCATGGAGCTGTGGCTCGCCCTGAAGGCCACGGGGTGACCGGCAGGACGACCGCTGCGGAGCGCGGGCGGACGGTTTGCGCGCCGCCGGATCTGTGAGCGGCCGCCGACATCCCACGATGGGCGGGCCCGTAGCCACGCTCGGTGTCCGTGCCAAACCGGCGTGTGGAGAGTTACAAGTCTGCCGTGGCGGACAAGAAAATCTGCCGTCCGCAGGCCCTACCGTTGGCCGAAGAGACGGATGAGTGCCAGTCCGGCACTCATCACCACAGGCACAGCGCGGCACAGCTCTGCCTGCCGTCTCCTCACGCTCACATTGCTCTGACACCACCACTCCGGAAGGGCGGCCCCGCAGTGACGACAGCGACTTCCCCGCACGCGTTCTGGCTCGCCGGCCGCGAGGCCACGGGCGACGACACGCTCGATGTCACCTCGCCCTGGGACGGCAGGCTCGTGGGAAGCATCAGCCTTCCCACGGCGGACCAGGTCGAGGAGGCCGTGGCCGCGGCCGCAGCCGTCGCCGACGAGTTCTCCGCGACGCCCGCGCACGAACGTGCCGCCGCCCTGGACCACGTCACGGCCCGCGTCCGCGAGCGGTCCGAGGAGATCGCGACGCTGATCTCTGCGGAGAACGGCAAGCCCATGAAGTGGGCGCGCGGCGAGGTCGGCCGGTGCGTCTCCGTCTTCCGCTGGGCCGCCGACGAGGCGCGCCGCTTCAACAGCGGCGAGGCGCAGCGGCTCGACTCCGACGCGGGCGGCACGGGACGCCTGGCCTACACCCGGCGCTTCCCGTTCGGACCGGTGCTCGGCATCGCGCCCTTCAACTTCCCGCTCAACCTGTGCGCCCACAAGGTGGCCCCCGCGCTGGCCGTCGGAACGCCGATCATCCTCAAGCCCGCGCCGGCCACACCGCTGTCGGGGCTGCTGATCGGTGAGCTGCTGGCGGAGACGGATCTGCCCGCCGGTTCGTGGTCCGTGCTGCCCGTGCCCAACGACCGGATGCCCGAGCTGGTCCAGGACGAGCGGCTGCCCATCATCTCCTTCACCGGCTCCGCGCCGGTCGGCTGGTCCATCCTCGACTCCGCCCCGCGCAAGCGCGTCACCCTCGAACTCGGCGGCAACGGCGCGGCGATCGTGCTGGGCGACTACTCCTCCGAGGACGACCTGGACTGGGCGGCACAGCGCATCGCGACGTTCTCCAACTACCAGGCCGGCCAGTCCTGCATCTCGGTGCAGCGCGTGATCGCCGACTCCTCGGTCTACGACCGTCTCGTGCCGAGGATCGTCACGGCGGTCGAGGCTCTGCGCACGGGTGACCCCGCCGACCCGGCGACCGACGTCGGGCCGCTGGTGAGCGAGGACGCGGCCAAGCGCGTGGAGTCCTGGGTCGAGGAGGCCGTCTCGGGGGGCGCGAAGCTGCTGGCGGGCGGCAAGCGCGAGGGCGCGACGTACGCGCCGACCGTGCTGGAGAACGTGGGCCCCGACACGCAGATCGGCTGCGAGGAGGTCTTCGGGCCGGTCATGTCGCTGACGAAGGTGGAGGGCGAGGACGAGGCGTTCGCCGTCGCCAACAACTCCAAGTACGGCCTTCAGGCAGGCCTGTTCACGCACGACATCCAGGCCGCCTTCCGCGCCCACCGGTCGCTGGAGATGGGCGGCGTGATCGTCGGCGACGTCCCCTCCTACCGTGCCGACCAGATGCCGTACGGGGGCGCGAAGCAGTCGGGCGTGGGCCGTGAGGGCGTCCGGTTCGCCATGGAGGACTACACCTACGAGCGCGTGATGGTGCTCACGGGCCTGGATCTGTAACCTCCGCCGCTTGCTCCGGCGGACGGCCGGGAACTCGGACCGGCGGACGGCGCGCACACCCAGCGCCGTCCGCCCGCGGCCCGAAAGAGCCGACCCTTGAGAGCCGGCCGAATGGCGGGTCCCTCAGATCGTCTCGAGGTCCCCGGCGAAGACGACCATCTGGTCGATGCGTTCGTCACGCAGGTGCACCATGTCGGTTCCGGTCAGCAGCAGTTGATCTGCTCCGTTGTGGTAACTCCAGCTGTAGCGCGCCCACTCGCCCGGGGCGTCGACCACCGTCGTACGCGTCACTCTTCCCGGGCCGTCGGGATGCGCGCGGAGTTCGTTGATGAAGTTCTCCACCGCTTCCACGCCGACGCTGCGCCCCAGCGGCCCCCAGAAGACGACGTCCTGCGTGAGCGCGCGCGAGAGCAGTTCGGTGACGTAGGCCTGGTTCGAGGCATTGAAGGCGGCAAGGAAGGTGTCCACGGCGTCTTCGCCGGGTTCGAGCTGCATGCCCCTGTCCTATCAGAAGCGCGCTCCCGGTAAAGGCCCCGGATCTTCGCCCTGCGCGCGGGTAGGTTCGTCCCATGCCCGTGACCAGTGGCGTCGAAGGGGCCGGGCCATCGGCCCGAGGCGCTGTCCGTACGGTCCTCGGGGACGTGCCCGGCGACCGGCTCGGCGTGTGCGACGCGCACGCCCATCTCTTCCTCCGCACTCCGGTCCTGCCCGGCCAGGAGCTGGCCGACGCCGGCGCCGCCGAGGCCGAGTTGAGCGCGTTCGTGGAGGCGGGCGGGCAGTCGGCCGCGCAATGGACCCCGTACGGGATGGGACGTTGCACGGGCACGCTGGCCGAGCTCGCCCGGCGCACGGGGCTGCATCTGGTTGCCGCGACGGGCCTGCACCAGGCCATGCACTACGCGGCCGTCCGGCCGGGCCACTTCAGCCCGACGGAGGCCGAGACTTCCGACCTCGCACAGCTTTTCGTCGAGGAGCTGACCCGGGGAGTGCGCGGCAGCGTCTGCGGTGAGGGACCGCGTGCCGGACTGATCAAGGTGGCGGGCGGATTCCACGGCCTGGACGCATACGCGTGCCGCACCATGCACGCCGCGGCCGAGGCACACCACGCCACGGGCGCACCCGTCGCCGTGCACCTCGACGGCGGCACCGCGGCGCACGACGTGCTCGACCTGCTCTGCGAACGCCGCGGCGTGCCGCCGCACCGCGTACTGCTGGGCCACCTCGGCCGCTTCCCCGACCTCGCGCTCCACAGGGAGGTGGCGCGACGCGATGTCTGGCTCGTCTTCGACGGCCCGTCCCGCGCCCACGACGCGACGGACGCGCGGCTGACGGAGTGCCTCATTTCCCTCGTCGACCACGGGTACGGGGAGCGGATCATGCTCGGGTCCGACACCACGACCGCGGAGGCCCGTGGCGCTCCGGGTATGCGCCACCTGCCGGCGTTGATGAAGCCGCGCCTCGTCCGTGAGTTGGGCAAGGAGGCCGCGGAGGGGATATTCGTGAGCAACCCTGCCCGCGCTCTTGCGGCCGAGTGGAAGGACTGATCGGTTGTTCGTCTTCGCACACATGAGTGACACACACATCGGACAGGACCGGGACGACGGCGGTGCCCGCGCACGGGAGCGCACCGAGCGGGTGCTGCGCTGTCTGGAGGAGCTTCCCGGCGAGCTGGACGCAGTGATCCTCACCGGTGACGTCACCGATCACGGCACTCCGGAGGAGTACGCGGAGGCCGCGAAGCTGCTCGACGGCTCCAGGCACGCGCCGCTGCACTGCCCGGGCAACCACGACTCACGCGGTCCGTACCGTGCGGCTCTCCTGGACGCCGACCCGGCCGACACCTCACCCGTGAACCGCCTGGTCGTACTGCCCGGCGCCACCTTCGCGCTGTGCGACTCCAGCATCCCGGGCCGCGGCGACGGCTACCTCGACGACGGCACTCTCGCCTGGATCGACAACGCACTCGCCGGAGCACCGCACGACCGGCCCGCCTTCGTCTGCTTCCACCACCCCCCGGTGCCGCTGCACGGGCAATACGTCGATCCCATACGCCAGTTCGGGGAGCAGCGACTCGCCGCCGTCGTCGAACGTCACACACATGTGGCGGCGCTGCTGTGCGGACACAGCCACACGCCCGCCGTCACGACGTTCGCGGGCCGACCGCTGGTCGCAGCGCCCGGTGTCGTCTCCACGCTGAAGATGCCGTGGGAGGGCGAGGCCGGAGGGCCGCTCGACTACGACCTGCCCCCGATGATCGCGTACCACGTCCACGACGACGAGGGTCGCCTGACGACCCACTTCCGGGTGGTGCCCTGACAGTTCGGCGACGCCGCCCGTGCGCGGCCGGCCTCGACCGTCCCGAGGCCGGCCGGCGCCGGGCGGCATGACCGCCGGGCCACCGGGCAAGAGGGCGTGCGACCGCGCCGTTCGCGCCGCGGCGCATCCTGGACACCGTGTGCGGGGAGTCTGGTACGCACCGGATGAATCGGGTACATACGAGCGAGTAGCACCGGCCGGTAGTGCGCGGCGTCACCCGGCGCCGCACGGCGTTCACTGTCCCTACCACGCGGCGAGATGAGTGAGATGACTGTCTCCGAGCGCGAAGCCCGAGAAGTAGCCGAGGCCGCACGCGAACAGGACTGGCGCAAGCCCAGCTTCGCCAAGGAAATGTTCCTGGGCCGCTTCCGGCTGGACCTGATCCACCCCCACCCGGAGCCGCCCGCCGAGGACGTGCGCCGGGGCGAGGAATTCCTGACGAAGCTGCGCGACTTCTGCGAGACGACGATCGACGGCGCGCGCATCGAGCGCGACGACCGCATCCCCGACGAGGTCGTCGCCGGGCTCAAGGACCTCGGCGCGCTCGGAATGAAAGTCGGCCCCGAGTACGACGGTCTCGGCCTCACGCAGGTCTACTACAACAAGGCGCTCGCCATGGTGAGCAGCGCCAGCCCGGCCGTCGGCGCGCTGCTCTCGGCGCACCAGTCGATCGGGGTGCCGCAGCCGCTGAAGATGTTCGGCACCCAGGAGCAGAAGGACACGTTTCTGCCCCGCTGCGCCCGCACCGACATCTCGGCCTTCCTGCTCACCGAGCCCGACGTCGGCTCCGACCCGGCGCGGCTCGCGACGACCGCCGTGCCGGACGGGGACGACTACGTTCTCGACGGCGTCAAGCTCTGGACGACGAACGGCGTCGTCGCCGACCTCCTCGTCGTCATGGCCCGCGTCCCGAAGTCCGAAGGCCACCGGGGCGGCATCACGGCTTTCGTCGTCGAGGGCGAGTCCGAAGGCGTCACCGTCGAGAACCGCAACACCTTCATGGGCCTGCGCGGCCTGGAGAACGGCGTCACCCGCCTCCACCAGGTCCGCGTCCCGGCGGCCAACCGCATCGGCAAGGAGGGAGAAGGGCTCAAGATCGCCCTGACCACCCTCAACACCGGGCGCCTCTCGCTGCCGGCCACATGCGTGGGCGCCGGCAAGTGGTGCCTGAAGGTGGCCCGCGAGTGGGGCGAGGCGCGCGTGCAGTGGGGGCGGCCCGTCGCCAAGCACGAGGCCGTCGGCAGCAAGATGTCGTTCATCGCCGCGACGACGTTCGCGCTGGAGGCCGTGGTCGACCTCTCCAGCCAGATGGCCGACGAGGAACGCAACGACATCCGGATCGAGGCCGCGCTGGCCAAGCTGTTCGGCAGCGAGATGGCGTGGACCATGGCGGACGAACTCGTCCAGATCCGCGGCGGACGCGGTTTCGAGACGGCAGAGTCCCTCGCGGCGCGCGGCGAACGCGGCGTACCCGCGGAGCAGTTGCTGCGGGACCTGCGCATCAACCGCATCTTCGAGGGCTCGACGGAGATCATGCATCTCCTGATCGCGCGCGAGGCCGTCGACGCCCACCTCTCGGTGGCGGGTGACCTGATCGACCCGGACAAGACGCTCTCAGACAAGGGCCGAGCGGCCATGGCCGCCGGTGGCTTCTACGCCCGCTGGCTGCCCAAACTCGTCGCCGGGCCGGGCCAGATGCCCGGTGCCTTCTCGGACTTCGGTGAACTCGCCGGGCATCTGCGCTACGTCGAGCGCACCTCGCGCAAGCTCGCCCGCTCCACGTTCTATGCCATGTCGCGCTGGCAGGGACGCATGGAGACCAAGCAGGGCTTCCTCGGGCGGATCGTGGACATCGGCGCTGAGCTGTTCGCGATGAGCGCGGCGTGCGTACGCGCGGAGAAGCTGCGGCGCGACGCGCTGAGCAGCGGTCCCGACGGCAAGGCCCCGTACCAGCTGGCCGACGCCTTCTGCAGGCAGTCGCGGGTCCGGGTGGAGGAGCTGTTCGGGAGGCTGTGGCACAACACGGACGACCTGGACCGCAAGGTCGTGACCGGCATCCTCGACGGTGCCTACACGTGGCTGGAGGAGGGCGTCATCGACCCCTCGTCGGACGGCCCGTGGATCGCCGCGGCCGTACCGGGACCGTCGAAGAAGAAGGACGTGCACAGGCGGATCGGCTGAAGCGCCACTGATCCGGCGTGGGAAGGGGTGGGCGCCCGGCCCGGGCACGCGCGCCGGGCGCCCGCGCCTGTGCGGCTGACAAGGCCCGGGGGCGGCGCCGCAAAGCACCCGCGGATCCCGGACAGGGCAGGGGCGGCGGGCGGTGAACGCGGCACGCGGAGGAACAGTCAGAATGGGGCCATGACCCAATCCCTCGCCGACCCGCACCTGCGGCCGTCCGCGCCGTCGGCTGTGCCGGAAGGCCCGCGCGACATCGTGATCCTCGGATCGACCGGCTCCATCGGCACCCAGGCGGTCGATGTCGTACTGAGCAATCCCGGCCGGTTCCGGGTCACCGGACTCTCGGCCGCCGGGGGCCGCCTGGAGCTGCTGGCCGGGCAGGCGCACCGGCTCCAGGTGCGGACCGTCGCCGTCGCCCGTGAGGACAAGGCCGTCCAGCTGAGGGAGGCGCTGCGCGCCGAGTACGGGCCGGGCAACGCGATTCCCGAGGTGCTCGCCGGGCCGGACGCGGCCACCGAGCTGGCGGGGAGCGAGTGCCACACGGTGCTCAACGGCATCACCGGCTCCATCGGGCTGGCACCCACTCTCGCCGCCATCGAGGCGGGCCGGATGCTGGCCCTGGCCAACAAGGAGTCGCTGATCGTCGGCGGCCCCCTGGTGAGAGCACTGGCGGCACCCGGCCAGATCGTGCCCGTCGACTCCGAGCACTCCGCGGTCTTCCAGGCCCTGATGAGCGGCACGCACGCGGAGGTGCGCAAGCTGCTGATCACCGCCTCGGGCGGGCCGTTCCGCGGCCGCACGAAGGCCGAGCTCGCGGACGTCACGCCCAAGGAGGCGCTCGCGCACCCGACCTGGGAAATGGGCCCGGTGATCACCGTCAACTCGGCGACCCTCGTCAACAAGGGACTGGAGGTGATCGAGGCCCATCTCCTCTACGACCTCCCCTTCGAGCGGATCGAGGTCGTCGTGCACCCCCAGTCGGCCGTGCACTCCATGGTCGAGTTCAAGGACGGCTCGACCCTCGCCCAGTGCGGGCCGCCGGACATGCGGCTGCCGATCGCGCTCGGCATCGGATGGCCCGAGAGGATCCCGGACGCGGGGCCGGTCTTCGACTGGTCGCGCGCGATGTCGTGGGACTTCTTCCCGCTGGACGCCGAGGCCTTCCCGGCCGTGCCGCTCGCCTTCCAGGTCGGCAGGTACGGGGGAACCGCGCCGGCCGTCTACAACGCCGCGAACGAGGAGTGCGTTGATGCGTTCTTGGGCGGAAGGCTGCCGTTCCCCGGCATCGTGGATACGGTTGCCGCTGTGGTCGAGGAGCACGGGACGCCTGCCGAGTCGGCGCTGACGCTCGACGATGTCCTCGACGCGGAGACGTGGGCGCGCGAACGCGCCCGTGAACTGGCGACGGCAGCAGCGGAGGCCCGCGCATGACCACCTTCATGACGATTCTCGGCATAGTCGTCTTCATCGTCGGTCTGCTCTTCTCCATCGCCTGGCACGAGTTGGGGCACCTGTCGACGGCGAAGATGTTCGGCATCCGAGTGCCGCAGTACATGGTGGGATTCGGTCCGACGATCTTCTCCCGCCGCAGGGGCGAGACGGAGTACGGCATCAAGGCGGTGCCGCTCGGCGGCTACATCCGCATGATCGGCATGTTCCCGCCGGGCGATGACGGGATGCATCGCGCGCGCTCCACCTCACCGTTCCGGGGCATGATCGAGGACGCGCGCGCCGCCGCGTTCGAGGAGCTGAAGCCGGGCGACGAGAAGCGCCTCTTCTACACCCGGGCGCCCTGGAAGCGCGTCATCGTGATGTTCGCCGGGCCGTTCATGAACCTGATCCTGGCCGTCGTGATCTTCCTCGTCGTGCTGATGTCCTTCGGCATCAACACCCAGACCACCACCGTCTCCTCCGTGTCCAAGTGCGTCATTCCGGCGTCGTCGAAGTCCGACAAGTGCCCGTCGGATGCGAAGGACTCCCCGGCCAAGGCGGCCGGCCTGTTGCCGGGCGACAAGATCGTGGCCTTCGACGGCAAGCGCGTCACCGAGTGGGGCACCCTCCAGCAGCAGATCCGCGACACTACGGGGCCCGCGACCATCACCGTCGCCCGCGAAGGCGGCCGCAAGACGCTCCAGGCGGATCTGATCCCGAACAAGGTTGCCAAGTCCGACGGCCGCGGCGGCTACGTCGAGGGCGAGTACGTGACGGCCGGATTCCTCGGCTTCACCCCGGCCAGCGGCGTGGTCCCGCAGACCTTCCCGCAGTCCGTCGACCGGATGAGCGACATGATGGCCTCCGGTGTGCAGGCGCTGGTCGCGCTCCCGTCGAAGGTCCCCGAGCTGTGGAACGCGGCGTTCGGCGGCGCCGAACGCAAGCAGGACTCCCCGATGGGCGTCGTGGGCGCGGCCCGCGTCGGCGGCGAGGTCTTCTCGCTCGACATCCCGCCCACGCAGCGCGTGGCGACGATGCTGTTCCTGGTCGCGGGCTTCAACCTGTCCCTCTTCCTCTTCAACATGCTGCCGCTGCTGCCGCTGGACGGCGGCCACATCGCGGGAGCCCTGTGGGAGTCGGTACGGCGGGCCTTCGCCAAGGTCTTCCGGCGACCCGACCCCGGGCCGTTCGACGTGGCGAAGCTGATGCCCGTCGCGTACGTGGTCGCGGGGATCTTCATCTGCTTCACGCTGCTGGTGCTGGTGGCCGACGTGGTCAATCCGGTGAGACTCGCGGGATAGCGGGGACCGGACCGGCAGGGGCACGGCCGGAGGCGCCGCCGGAAACGCGGCGCCCCGTCCCGCCCGGGAGGCCTTTGCTCCGTATGTACGCTTCAGCCGGTTCGCGGGAGAGGGATGTGCTCCCAGGGGTGGAGGTGCCGTAATCTCGGGGTCCGGAGCCCGTCGATCTCCCGGGACTTCTCGATCCACACCTTGGGGTTGCACGCCAGATGACAGCGACAGCGATTTCGCTCGGAATGCCGGACGTACCGACCAAGCTCACCGACCGCCGCAAGAGCCGGAAGATCCATGTCGGTCCGGTGGCCGTCGGCGGTGACGCTCCGGTGTCCGTGCAGTCGATGACCACGACCCGCACGTCCGACATCGGCTCGACTCTTCAGCAGATCGCCGAGCTGACCGCGTCCGGCTGCCAGATCGTACGAGTGGCCTGCCCCACGCAGGACGACGCCGACGCGCTGGCCACCATCGCGAGCAAGTCGCAGATTCCCGTGATCGCCGACATCCACTTCCAGCCGAAGTACGTCTTCGCCGCGATCGACGCGGGCTGCGCCGCCGTCCGCGTGAACCCGGGCAACATCAAGCAGTTCGACGACAAGGTCAAGGAGATCGCGCGGGCTGCCTCCTCCGCGGGCACGCCCATCCGCATCGGCGTCAACGCCGGCTCCCTCGACAAGCGGCTGCTGCAGAAGTACGGGAAGGCCACCCCCGAGGCGCTCGTCGAGTCGGCGCTGTGGGAGTGCTCCCTCTTCGAGGAGCACGGCTTCCGCGACATCAAGATCTCGGTCAAGCACAACGACCCGGTCGTGATGATCAACGCCTACCGGCAGCTCGCCGCACAGTGCGACTATCCGTTGCACCTCGGCGTCACCGAGGCCGGTCCCGCCTTCCAGGGCACCATCAAGTCCTCCGTCGCCTTCGGTGCCCTGCTGGCCGAGGGCATCGGCGACACGATCCGCGTCTCGCTGTCCGCGCCGCCCGCCGAGGAGTGCAAGGTCGGCATCTCGATCCTGGAGTCGCTCGGCCTGCGCCAGCGCCGCCTCGAGATCGTCTCCTGCCCCTCCTGCGGCCGTGCCCAGGTCGACGTCTACAAGCTCGCCGACGAGGTCACCGCGGGCCTTGAGGGCATGGAGGTTCCGCTGCGCGTCGCCGTCATGGGATGCGTCGTCAACGGACCCGGCGAGGCCCGCGAGGCGGACCTCGGTGTCGCGTCGGGCAACGGCAAGGGACAGATCTTCGTCAAGGGCGAGGTCATCAAGACCGTCCCCGAATCCAAGATCGTCGAGACGCTCATCGACGAGGCCATGAAGATCGCCGAGAAGATGGAGAAGGACGGCGTCGCCTCCGGCGAGCCGCAGGTCGCCGTCAGCGGCTGAACGGCCGCTCGCCCTTCGTGCACGCGCCTGATCCGGGCCCCGTCACCGATGGCTGACGGGGCCCGGTGCCGCAGCCGCCCCCTGCCGGTGGCGGGTACAGTCGGAGAAGCCCCCACTTCATCTCGTCCGTCCCCAGGGGTCATGTCACGGTGAGGCTGCCGACACGTTGTTGACCACCACCTCCACAAGGGTTGTCGACCCGGCCGAACTCGACGACGCGCTCGCCGTGTTGCGCCGCGAGCCCGTCAACAACGCCTTCATCGCCTCCCGCGTGCACGCCGCCGGGCTCGACGCGCTGCGCCTCGGCGGCGAGATGTGGGGCTGGTACCAGCGGGGAAAACTGAGGTCCCTCTGTTACGCCGGAGCCAACCTCGTACCGCTGTGCGCGGGCCCGGAAGCCGTACGCGCCTTCGCCGAAAGGGCACGCCGGCAGGGGCGCCGCTGCTCCTCCATCGTCGGCCCTGCCGAGGCGACCGCCGCCCTGTGGTCCTACCTCGAACCCCACTGGGGCCCCGCGCGTGAGGTACGCCGCCGCCAGCCGCTCATGATCACCGAGAAGCTCCCACGGGGCGTCCGGCCCGATCCACTGGTCCGCCGCATCCGCAAGGACGAGATGGAGCTGGTGCTGCCCGCCTGCGTGGAGATGTTCACCGAGGAGGTCGGTGTCTCTCCGCTCGCCGGTGACGGCGGCCTGGTGTACCAGTCGAGGGTCGCCGAACTCGTCGGGTCCGGCCGCTCGTTCGCCCGCGTCGAGAACGGCCGGATCGTCTTCAAGGCCGAGATCGGGGCCGCCACGCCGCACGCCTGCCAGATCCAGGGCGTCTGGGTCACGCCCGAGCGGCGCGGCGAGGGTCTTTCCGTCAACGGCATGGCTGCGGTGCTGCGTTACGCGCTGAACGAGGTCGCGCCCCTGGCGAGCCTCTACGTCAACGACTACAACCTCGCGGCCCGTGCGGCGTACAGACGTGTGGGCTTCCGCGAGGTCGGGGCGTTCATGAGCGTGCTCTTCTGAGACGGCCCGCCCACCGCGGGCAGTCGGCCGCGTAACTCCTAGTAGCCTCCCGGCATGCAGCATTCTGCCTGGGGATCATCACCCCAGGACCCCCGCGAGCCCCTCATCGGACCGCTCGACCTGGAAGAGGACGTCGACGACGCGCTGGCCGTGCAGGCCGTCGCCTTCGGTCTGAGCGACGACGAGATCGCCGTGCGGCGCCACATCGTGCTGCGCCACCTGAAATCCCCCGGAGCGCGGGCCCTCGGCGCGCGCACACCGGAGGGCCGGCTGATCGGCTTCGTCTACGGAATGCCCAACGACCGCACGCAGTGGTGGTCCACCGTCGTCGCCGGATATCTGCGCGCGGCGGGCTGCGAGGACTGGCTGGACGACTCGTTCGTCATCACAGAACTCCACGTCCTCCCCCTCCACCAGCGCCGCGGGATCGGCCGGTGCCTGATCACCACGCTCACCGAGACCGCCCAGGAGCCGCGGACCCTGCTCTCGGCGATCGACACCGACAGCCCCGCCCGGCACCTCTACCACCGGCTCGGCTACCGGGATCTGGCCCGCAACGTGCACTTTCCGAGCGCGCCCAGCCCGTACGCGGTGATGGGGGCCTGGCTGCCGCTGAGGCGTTCCTGACAGCGGCGGGGGAATCGCATTTCCGTGCCGTGCGCGGGGCCGGATACTCTCCTCCTCAGTTGTTTCGACTGCTTTCAACCACCGCACGGAGAATTCCATGGCTGCCCGAGTCCAGCGTTTGTCCCGGTCGATGCTGAAGACACTGCGCGACGACCCGGCCGACGCAGAGACCACCAGCCACAAGCTGCTGGTGCGCGCCGGATATGTGCGGCGTGCGGCCGCGGGCATCTGGACGTGGCTGCCGCTCGGGCTTTCGGTGCTGGAGAACGTCACCCGGGTCGTACGCGAGGAGATGGACGCGATCGGCGCCCAGGAGGTGCTGCTCCCCGCGCTGCTGCCCAAGGAGCCCTACGAGGTCTCCGGGCGCTACGAGGAGTACGGCGATCTGCTGTTCCGCCTTGAGGACCGCAAGGGTGCGGGCTATCTGCTCGGGCCGACGCACGAGGAGATCTTCACCCAGGTCGTCAAGGACCAGTGCTCGTCGTACAAGGATCTGCCGGTGACGCTCTACCAGATCCAGACGAAGTACCGGGACGAGGCGCGTCCCCGGTCCGGCATTCTCCGCGGCCGTGAGTTCACGATGAAGGACGCCTACTCCTTCGACGTCTCCGACGAGGGCCTGGCCGAGTCCTACGCGCAGGAACGTGAGGCGTACAAGCGCATCTTCGAGCGCCTCGGCCTCGACTACCGCATCGTCTCCGCCGTCTCGGGCGCCATGGGCGGCTCCGCCTCCGAGGAGTTCCTCGCGCCGGCCGCCGCGGGCGAGGACACCTACGCGCAGTGCCCCTCGTGCGGATTCGCGGCCAACACCGAGGCGCTGTCGGTCGCCGTCGTGCCCGCCGAGCCCGCCGACCATCCCGGGATCGAGGAGCTCGACACCCCGGACACCCCGACGATCGAGACGCTCGCCGGACACCTGGGCGTCCCCTCCTCGGCCACGCTCAAGAACCTGCTGGTGAAGATCGACGGTGAGATCGCCGCGGTGGGCGTCCCCGGCGACCGCGACGTGGATCTCGGCAAGCTCGCCGAGCATCTCGCCCCCGCCGAGGTCGAGTTGGTCACCGCGGAGGACTTCGTGAACCGGCCCGACCTCGTACGCGGCTACGTCGGGCCGCAGAACGGCATGGCGGGCAAGGCCTTCCGGTACATCGCCGACCCCCGCGTCGCGCCCGGCACCGTGTGGATCACCGGTGCGAACAAGCCGGACAAGCACGCGCAGTACGTCGTGTGCGGCCGCGACTTCGAGGTGGACGACTACATGGACGTGGTCGTCGTAGAGCCCGGCGACCCCTGCCCGAACTGCGGCTCCGGCATCGTGCTCGACAGGGCGATCGAAATCGGCCACATCTTCCAGCTCGGCCGCAAGTACGCCGACGCCTTCGAGCTGGACGTGCTGGGCCAGGACGGCAAGCCGGTGCGCGTGACGATGGGCTCGTACGGCATCGGCGTGACGCGCGCCGTGGCGGCACTGGCCGAACAGACCGCGGACGAGCAGGGGTTGTGCTGGCCGCGGGAGATCGCACCGGCCGACGTCCACGTCGTCGCGGCGGGCAAGGCCCTGCAGACCGAACTGGCGGTCGACGTCGCGGAGAAGCTCGGTGCGGCCGGCGTGCGGGTGATCGTGGACGACCGTGCTGGCGTCTCGCCGGGCGTGAAGTTCACCGACGCCGAGCTGATCGGCGTCCCCACGATCCTGATCGTGGGCCGCGGCGCGAAGGACGGGCTCGTCGAGCTGAAGGACCGCCGCAGCGGAGAGCGCGAGGAGCTGACGGTGGCGGACGCCGTCGCCCGCCTCTCGTCCGGGGCCTGACGGGCGGTCGGGGCAGGCCTGCCGTCCCCGGGTGGTGCGCCGCCCGGCGCCGCTGACCTCGTGCCGCCCCGGCGCTCCCTCGCCCGGGGCGGCCGCCGCGTTCAGCGCTGAGAGGCCGTGCCGCCCCCCGCGTCCGTACCGGCTTCGCGCTTCCTGTGCCACACGAGGATCTGCTCCGCCGTGGCAGCCATCGCTTCGTCCACCATCCGGCCCTCGAAGGTCACGGCGCCCGCGCCCCGTGCCTGCCCGTGGCGTACGGCGGCGATCAGGCGCTCGGCGCGGGCGAGTTCAGCGGCGTCGGGGGAGAAGACCTCGTTGATCACGGGAACGTGCGCCGGGTGGATGGCCACCATGCCGGTGTAGCCGAGTGCGCGGTTCTGCTCGGCGAAGCGCCGCAGGCCGGTGAGGTCGTCGATGTCCGTCCACAGTCCGCCGACGGGGTGCTCGGCGCCGGCGGCCCGAACGTCCAGCAGGACGCGGGAGCGCAGCGCGTGGGTCTCGGTGCCCTCCGGGCTCCAGCGGTAGCCGACGGCGCGTTCGACGTCGCCGCCGGGTGCGCTGAGCGCGCCCGTGTAGGCGACGCGCGAGGACGCGGCGGCGATGTCGTGGGCGTTGCGGAGGGCGACGGCCGTCTCCAGCAGGGGAACCAGGGCGATGGTGCCCACCCGCAGGCCGTGCTCGTGCTCGCACCAGGTCAGCAGCCGGTCGGCAATCCTCACGTCCTCCTCGGAGCGGACCTTCGGCAGGACGAGTCCGGCGAGGCCCGGGCCTGCGACGGCCCGCAGCTCCTCGGCGGCGGACCAGGACTCGAGCGGATTGATCCGCACGAAGAGCTCCATGCCGCCCCCGCCCCCACCCCCGCCACCGGCATCCGGACCGGCGTTCACTGCGACAGCCTCGGCGACGCGCTCACGGGCAGACCGCTTGTCCTGGCCGGCCACGGCGTCCTCCAGGTCGAGGATCGCCGCGTCGGCCCCGGACGCCTCGGCCTTGGCCAGCCACTCCGTTCTCGTACCGGGCACGAACAGCAGCGAGCGCAGCGGCGTCCGCACCGTCCCGCCGTGCCCGTCCGCCTCACACGACACCGTGCTGCTCCAGCTCCGCGAGCTCCTCGTCACTGATGCCGAGCCAGTGGTGGTAGACGAGCCGGTTGTCCTCACCGAGCGCCGGGCCGGTCCGCCACACCTGCCCCGGGTTCTGCCGGAAGTGGGGGATGACGGCCTGCATCCGTACGGGACCGAGGTCCGCGTCCTCGACGGTGACGATGTCCTCCCGCTCCGCGTAGACGGGGTCGGCCGCTATGTCCGCGGCGTCGAAGACGCGCGAGGCCACGACCTCATTGCGCGCGAAGAGTTCCAGGCACTCGTCCACGGGGCGCCGGCCGACCCACTCGCGCAGCGCGGTGTCGAGACGTTCGCGCCCGGCCTGCTGTGCCTCGGTGGTCTCGAACTCCTCCTCGGGCAGACCGAGAAGGCGGGCGACGTTGCGCACCGAGCGGAGCGTGGCCGACGTGACGGTGATCCACTCGCCGTCGCCGGACCGGTAGGTGTTGATCACGGCGGCGGGTGCGACGGCGAGCTGGTTGCCGGACCGCTCGGGCACCGTGCCCAGCTGGTCGTGCACGATGACCTGCCATTCGACGAGCCGGAAGAGCGGCTCGAAGAGCGCGAGGTCGATCCACTCGCCGTCGAAGTCCGGGTCGCGTTCACGGCGGTGCAGCGCGGCGAGCACCGCGTAGGCGCCCATCAGTCCGTTGACGGCGTCGCCGTGGGAGAAGCCGGTGTGCACCGGCGGACCGTCGGGGAAGCCCGTCAGATGGACCACGCCGCTGCGTGCCTCACCCATCTTCCCGAAGCCGGGTGCGTCGGCCAGTGACGACGTGGCGCCGTAGCCCGAGATCTGCAGCAGCACCGCCTTCGGGTTCAGCCGGTGCACCGATTCCCAGTCCAGGCCCCACTCGCTCAGGCGTCCCGCCCGCAGGGTGACGATCACGACGTCGGCCCAGGCGACGAGGCGGTGGGCGACCCGGCGCCCTTCGTCCTGGTGCAGGTCGAGGGTGACGGACCGCTTGTTGCGTGCGGCGACCTTGAACCACAGCGGCGCCCCGTCGCGCCGTGGCCCCATGGCGCGGGCGGCGTCGCCGGAGCCCGGGGGTTCGACGTGTACGACGTCCGCCCCCTGGTCCGCCAGCATCGAACCCGCCAACGGCCCGGCCACGACGTGGGCGAACTCGACGACCTTCAGGTCGCACAACTGCCCGCGGCGTCCGGCGTCGTGGTGGTCGTCGGTCACATGCGCTCCCTTGCTCGGCACTCGCCCGCCGGTCACAGCGGGCGCCTTCCGGCTCAGCCTCTCCGAGCGCAGAAATGCCTGTCCAGCAAGAAAGGACCATCAATCGATGCACTTTTCGCATGGGCCGCTGGGTCGTCACGGGGTCGGTATCACGCCCACGAGACGCCCTCGGGGAGACCGCCGCCGTCCTCGCGCAGCACATCGAGCGTGTCGAGGAAGCGGTGTGCCGCGAGGGGAACGGTCCGCCGTGCCCGCATGACGACATCGAGGCGCCGGTGGACCACGGGCCGGGCGAGCGGCCTCAGGACGAAGGACGCGGTGCCCAGCAGCGGAAGCACGAGGGCCGGCATGGCCGCCACCCCGAGCCCTGCCGCCACCAGCCCGCCGACCGTCGCCACGCTGCCCGCCTCCGCCGCCGGAGCCACCCGGGCGTCGATCTGCGCGAAGGTGGCGTCCGCGAGTCGTCGCACGCTGGAGTCCTGCCCGATCGCGAGATACGGGTGCCGTGCCAGGTCCTCCCATGTGACCTCGTCCCGTTCGGCCAGCTCGTGCCCGGGCGGAAGCACCGCGACGAACCGGTCGCGAACCAGTGGCCGGTGCTCCAGCTGCGCCGAGGGCTCGCCGGCCGTCGTGATCGCGAAGTCCGCGTCGCCGGAGGTGACCCGGCCCAGCACGGTGCGCTCCGGCCCGTCCAGGATCCGCACCGCCGCGTGCGGTCGCTGCCTGCGGAACTCGGAGATCACCTGTGGGAGCAGTACGGCGGCGACGGAGGGCAGCGTGGCCACGGCGACCGTCCCCGACTCGCCGAGCAGGAAGCGCTCCAGCTCCTTCATCCCGGCCCGGTGCGCGCCCAGGATCTGGTCCGCGATGCGCAGGGCCTCCGTACCGGCCGCGGTCAGCTGCACGTTGCGGGTGTCGCGCTCCAACAGCTGGGCGCCGAGGACCCGTTCCAGGTCGGCTACGGCCCTGCTCAGCGACGACTGCGATACGTGCAGTTGCGATGCGGCGGCCGTGAAGCTGGCCGCACGGGCGACGGCGGCGTACGCCGAGAGCTGGCGGAGTGTGGCATCCATGAGCGGCGAGCATAGGCGCAGCGAGCGGCGAACTGATGCGCAGATCGCATGAGTGGATCCCGGTTCAATGCTGGACACCCATTCGATCCGGCTCCGAAACTCTCGGGCAACGCGACGCCCCCACGTCCATGCGTCGCCCGCCGCCAGGCCGCCCGGGAATGAGAGTGAGAGATCATGCTGGCAGCACTGGGTTTCACCACGATCGGTCTCTTCCTCCTGCTCACCATGACCGGACGCGTCTCCGTGCTCGTCGCACTCGTGCTGCTGCCCGTACTCGCGGGGCTGGCCGGAGGGTTCGGGGGCGAGCTCGGCGGAATGGTCCTCGACGGGCTGGCGACGGTCGCACCGACCGGAATCATGATCGCCTTCGCGGTCCTCTACTTCAGCCTCATGGTGGACGCGGGGCTCTTCGACCCGCTGATACGCGGCATCCTCCGGGTGGCCCGCGGCGATCCGCTGCGGATATGCGTCGGCACCGCAGTACTGACGCTCTGCGTGGCGCTCGACGGGGACGGGGCCTCCACCTTCCTCATCACCGTCTCCGCGCTGCTGCCCGTCTACCGTCGGCTGGGCATGAGGCCGCTCGTGCTCAGCGGGATCATCTGCCTCGGCGCCGGGGTGATGAACATGATCCCCTGGGGCGGACCGACCGTCAGGGCCGCGTCGGCGCTCAAGGTGGACGTCTCCGAGATCTTCGTGCCCGTCCTCCCCGCGATGGGGGCCGGCATCGCATGGGTCCTGCTGGCCTCGTATCTGATCGGGCTCCGCGAACGGAAGCGTCTCGGTTCCCTGCCCGCGTCGGACGGACGGGCCGAGGGCTCCGGCGAGGACGTGAGCGACGGGATGGATCCCGAAGACCCGGGCAGCGCACCCGCGTCCACCGCTGGCACCGCCACGTCCACCGCTGGCACCGCCACGACCTCCGCCGGCCCGGCCACCGCCGCACCCGCCCGTCCACGCACCTGGCTGACGGCCTTCAACCTGGTGCTCACCCTGATCCTGCTGGTCGGCCTCGTACTGCAACTCATGCCGCTGCCGGTGCTGTTCGTCATCGGCTTCGCCGTCGCACTGCTCGTCAACCACCCCCGGTGGGAGGACCAGCAGGCGCTGCTCGACAAGCACGGCAAGAGCGTCGTCCTCGTGACCACCATGATCTTCGCGGCCGGCGTGCTCACCGGAATCCTCACCGGCACCAAGATGCTCGACGAGATGGCGCAGGCCCTCGTCTCCGTCATCCCCTCATCGATGGGCGGCCATCTCCCCGGGATCGTGGCCGTCACCGGCATGCCGCTGAGCCTCGCCCTGACCCCCGACGCCTACTACTTCGGCGTGCTCCCGGTGCTCTCGGAGACCGCACAGGGATTCGGCACCGACCCGGCCGAGATCGCACGCGCGGCGATCCTCGGCCAGATGACGACGGGCTTCCCTCTCAGCCCCCTGACGGCCGCGACGTTCATCCTCGTCGGCATGACGGGCGTCCAGTTCGGTGAGCACCAGCGCTTCATCTTCGGCTGGGCCTTCGCGACCACGCTCGTGATGACCGCCGCGGCGATGCTGACCGGGGTCGTGCCGCTCTGAGCCCAGGCGGTGCCGGGCAGGGTCGGTCAGGGTCCCTCAGTGCCGGTACGCCGCGCCGCCGACTTCACCGGGCAGGGCCGCGCCTCCGGTGGCGCCTGATGATGCGCTGGGCGTTCGCGGCCATGGCCTCGTCGACCATCCGCCCTTCGAAGGTCACTGCGCCCGCGCCCTGTGCCTGTCCCTCCCGCACGGCGGCGATCAGGCGCTCCGCGCGGGCGAGTTCGCCCGCTTCCGGGGCGAAGACCTCATTGATCACGGGGACATGGGAGGGGTGGGCCGCGAGCATCCCGGCATAGCCGAGTGAACGATTCTGCTCGGCGAAACGGCGCAGCCCGGAGAGATCGTCGACGTCTGTCCACAGACCGGTGACGGGGTGTTCGGCTCCCGCGCCCCGGATCTCCCGCAGCACGCGGGCACGCAGCGCGTGAGCCTCGCCGGCCCTGGAACTCCTGCGGCGGCCGAGGGTGCGTTCGAGCTCGCTGCCCGGCGTGATGACGGGACCGGTGTAGGCGATGCGCGAGGCCGCGCCGAGGATCGGGCGGACGTCGCCCATGGCCCGCGCGGTGTCCAGCAGGGGAACGAGGGCGATGCCGCCCACCGGGAGACCTTGCTCGTGTTCGCACCGGGTCAGCAGACGGTCGGCGGTCCTTATCTCCTGCTCGAACCGCACCTTCGGCAGGACGAGTCCGGCGAGGCCGGGCCGTGCGACCGTACGCAGCTCCTCGACGGAGGACCAGGCGTCGAGCGGATTGATCCGCACGAAGAGCGCCACCTCCCCGCCGGAGTCGCCCGCGTCGCCCTGGCGGTCCAACGCCTCGCAGACTCGAGCGCGGGCGGTCGGCCTGTCCTCGTCCGGCACCGACGGGTCCGTCAGGTCGAGGATCGCCGCGTCGGCGCCGAACGCCTCGGTCCCGGTCAGCCACTCCGTCTCCGCGGCGGGCACGAACAGCATGGAACGCAGGGGAGCCCGCCGGGACCCGGTCGATTCGTGCGTCTCGAACGACACCGTGCTGCTCCAGTTCCGCAAGCTACTCGTACCGATTTCGACCGGTGATGGTAGATGACAAGGTGGTGATCACCCAGAACGGACCGAAACCTGAGACCCGACCGCGGCTCCGCCGTGTCAGAGCCAGCCCGCGAACTCCAGCAGCAGCTCCCCGTCCTCCCGGTTTCCGCTGCTCATGTGCCGTACGCCGGACTCCACCGCACGGTAGAGCGACCAGCCGCGCAGCCGCTCGCGGTCCACGTCCAGGGAGTCGGCGAGCTTGTTGAGGCGGCGCCTGGTCGCCGAGGCGGCGCCGGGGGAGGCGACCAGATCGTGCAGCCTGTCGCGGACCAGCCGGGCCAGGTCGTATGTGCGCTCGCCCAGCAGCGGGTCGGGGCCGGCCGCGAGCCACGGCGCACGGTCGGCGTCCGCGGCCAGCACCGCGCCCTGCCTGAAGTCGCCGTGCAGCAGCACCTGTTCGGGAGGGTCGCGGAGCAGCGCGTCCCGCAGCTCCAGCGCCTCGTCCCGAATCGGACGCACCCCCTCCGGCGTCGCCGGTGAACGTAGGAACTCGCAGCTGGCGGCGGTGTGTTCGGCGACCGTGCGCAGGTGGTCGGCCCCGGGGACCGCACCGTCGTCGCCCTCGGCCGGGATCCACAGCCGGCGTGCCGCCGAAGCGGCCTCCAGCGTCGCCCTCGCCTCCGGGAGTGACCGCAGCGACATCTCCCCGTGCAGCCGCTCCAGCAGCAGGGCACCTTCTGCGGCGTCGGAGCGCAGCAGCCGCACGGCACCCCGCCCGCCCCAGCGCGCGAGAGCGGCGCCTTCCCGCTCGGTGCGCTCCCGCGCCGCGTAGACGTACGGAGCGAGCAGCTTCAGCGCCGCCGGAGTCCCGTCCGCCTGGCGAACGAGCATGACCAGGCTGCTGCGGCCGCCGGGCGAGACCACGCGGTCCGGCGTCAGCCCCCACTTCTCCAGCATCCGCTCCAGCGTCGCCGGGAGCTCCGCGAGCCATTCCTCACCGGCCCTGCCCAACTCCTCGCCCGCGTGGCCGTGCTGGGAGGCGAGGGTGCGCACAAGCCGCTGCGGAGGATCGAGAGGCAGTGCAGTAGGCATGCGGTGACGTGGACCTTTCCGGACGGCGTGCGGCGGACGGCGGGACACGGACGTGCGGTGTTGTGCCGTGCAGGGCGGTGCGGTTCGGTGTGTGCGAACGGTTGCGCGGTGCCCGGTGCCGGTTCGCCGGCGCCGCCTTCCGGGGACGGTCAGAGCGAACCGGACGTCCCACCGGGCGACGGCGACCCCGAAGACGCCGGGCCGTCGGAGCCGGAGCGCTCGGAGAGACCAGGGAAGGCTACGCTGC
Source organism: Streptomyces sp. TAA486 (assembly GCF_000426165.1). NCBI lineage: Bacteria > Bacillati > Actinomycetota > Actinomycetes > Kitasatosporales > Streptomycetaceae > Streptomyces > Streptomyces sp. TAA486. Next base: position 387,986 of record NZ_AUEV01000006.1, read on the forward strand.
TGCCCCGCCACCGCACCGACCGGACCGCCGCCTCGCTCAGCAGCGCCGCCGCCTCCCGTCTGCGGGCACCCTCGCTGGCCCGTACGAGGTCCGCGTACACGCCGGCGAGCCGGTCCTCCAACTCGGCCGCGAGCCGTACCGCGGCGGCGCTGTCCGGCACCGCGAAAGGCAGTGCGTATGCCGCGGCGGCCGGTTCCGGCTCGCCGCCCAGGTCGCGTACCTCCCGGCGCAGCACGTCGCGGCGGGCCCGGTGCGCGTCGTAGGCGCTGCGCGCCTCGCCCTGACGGGACGACTCGATGCGTCCGCCGACGACGCCGTAGCCGTAGACGGTGGCGTGCTCCGCCGCCAGGGCCGCCTGCACGGCGTCGACCAGCTTCTTCATGAGCCGCCGTCCTTCCCGTCCTCAGCGCCGAGCAGATAAGCGTGCGACGCACCGGCCGCCGCGAGCGACGCCAGGAGCCGGGCGGTCTCCGGCGGCGCCTTCACCAGCGCCCCAGTGCGGGCCCGTGCCGTACGCCGCTCCGCGTCGCCCAGCTCCGCCAGCGCCGCCTTCTCGTCACCGGGCACCCGCGGCTTGTGTTGCTTGCCGTTCTTCCCGGTGCCCGGGCCGTCGTCGCCCCTCTTGTCACCGCCGTGGCCGCCCTTGCCGTCGTCCTGGCCGCTGAGCACCTCCGCGTGCCGCATCGTCGCCGCGCGCAGTGGACGCAGCAGGTCCGCGAGGCCCGAGTGCGCCTCGGCGGTGGCGTCGTAGCGTGCCAGCAGGTCGAGACTCTGCTCGGTGGCCTCGTGGCGCAGTCGCCTCTCCACCCCGGCGGTCTGTGCGGCGTCCGTACCGCTCCCGCTCCCCGAACACCCCGAGACGAGCGTCGTCAGCGCTCCGAGAGGGGCGAGGGTGCTCAGAGTCCCGGCGACCATCGACCTTCTGCGCGGGCCCGCCGGCGGTGACGGGGTGAGCGGCATGAGGGCTCCCTGAGCGGCGTCGGCACATCGCTGGAATCTCTGCGGCGGGCACCACATACGGTGATCACCGCCCCGAGAGCGTACCCGCGTCCATTCGAACGCATCGACGGGCCACCCTCGCTATCGCATGAGTACCCGCACGTCTCTGACATCCCGCCCGGATCGCCCGTCTGGTCGGCGCCGGGCGTGGCAGACGTTAGGCTTGGTCCGGTACACGACCAGTTCACCTCCCCTGTTTCAGGCACCCCTACAACAGCACACGCGGCCGAGGAGTCACCCGGATGAGCACCACCCAGAGCGAGAGGCTGCGCGCACTGCTCGAGCCGCTCGTGAGCAAGAAGGGGCTGGATCTCGAAGAGATCGAGGTGACCCCCGCCGGGAGACGACGGGTGCTCCGCGTCGTGGTCGATTCCGACGACGGGGTCGAGCTCGACATGTGCGCCGAGCTGAGCCGCGCGTTCTCCGAAGTGCTGGACGAGTCGGACGCCATGGGCGGCAACCCGTATGTGCTGGAAGTGACTTCCCCCGGTGCGGACCGCCCGCTCACCGAGCAGCGCCATTACCGCCGTGCCGTCGGCCGGCTGGTCAAGGCGAATCTCACGGAGAACGCGGGCGGCGGCGAAGTGACCGCACGAGTCACGGGCGTCGACGACGAGGGAATCGACCTGGAGGTCCCGGGCGTGAAGGGGCGCAAGCCCACCGCCCGCCGGCTCGCCTTCGACGACATCACGAAGGCCCGCGTGGAGATCGAGTTCAACCGCAAGGCCGCCGAGAAGCGAGCGCAGCACGGGTCCGCGGCCGCTGACGACGAAGGCAAGGAGGAGGCGTAGCCGTGGACATCGACATGAGTGCCCTGCGCGGGCTGGTGAGGGAGAAGGAGATCTCCCTCGAACTGCTGGTCGAGGCGATCGAATCGGCCCTCCTCATCGCCTACCACCGTACGGAGGGCAGCTACCGCGACGCCCGCGTCGAGCTGGACCGCAAGACGGGTCATGTGACGGTCTGGGCCAAGGAGAGCCCGTCCGATCTGCCGGAGGGGGCCGAACCGCAGGAGTTCGACGACACCCCGACCGGCTTCGGGCGCATCGCCGCCACCACTGCCAAGCAGGTCATCCTGCAGCGGCTGCGGGACGCCGAGGAGGAAGTCACCTTCGGCGAGTACGCGGGCCGGGAGGGCGACGTCGTCGCGGGCGTGGTCCAGCAGGGCAAGGACCCGAAGAGCGTGCTGGTCGACATCGGCAAGCTGGAGGCGATCCTTCCGCCGCAGGAGCAGGTACCGGGCGAGGACTACGCACACGGCACCCGGCTGCGCACGTACGTCGTGCGGGTCGCCAAGGGGGTTCGCGGGCCTTCGGTGACGCTCTCGCGCACCCACCCGAACCTGGTCAGGAAGCTCTTCGAGCTGGAGGTGCCCGAGATCGCGGACGGCTCGGTCGAGATCGCAGCGATCGCGCGCGAGGCGGGGCACCGTACGAAGATCGCCGTGCGTTCGACGCGATCCGGGCTGAACGCCAAGGGCGCCTGCATCGGGCCGATGGGCGGCCGTGTGCGCAACGTCATGGCGGAGCTGCACGGTGAGAAGATCGACATCGTGGACTGGTCCGACGACCCTGCCGACTTGGTCGCTCACGCGCTCTCCCCGGCACGTGTGAATCAGGTCGAGATCGTCGATCTCGCCGCGCGTTCCGCGCGTGTGACGGTGCCCGACTACCAGCTGTCCCTGGCGATCGGAAAGGAAGGCCAGAACGCCCGTCTCGCCGCACGGCTGACGGGCTGGCGCATCGACATCCGTCCGGACACGGCGGATGTTGGCGAAGCCGTCTCGGCCGAGCCGGAAACGGCGCCGGGACACGCTGCCGAGCAGGGCTGAAACCAAGAGGGTCACCGTTACCCCCGAAGGGGTGTGACGGTACGGGGAGGTAGACTTAACAGTGTCTGGCCGGACGCGAGTCCGAGCATGCCCACAGCGCACTTGCGTGGGCTGTCGGAAGCGCTCGGACAAACCCGATCTGCTGCGTGTGGTGCTGAGCGGGGGCCGCTGCGTCCCTGATCTTCGCGGTACGCTGCCCGGCCGGGGCGCGTATCTGCATCCCATGTCGATCTGCCTCGACCAGGCTGTCCGTCGACGGGCGTTCAACAGGGCCTTTCGCGGTCCGGGGCCGTTCGACGTGACAGCGGTGCGGCGGCAGATGGAGCAGATCGAACAGGCAGAACCGTAAGACAGTCCGTTCGGAACCCTCCGTGCGGAGAGGTACCTCGCGAGTCGGAAGTAGGTCGAGATTGCGATGAGCACTCGATGAGTACGCGATGAGTACGCCCATGCATAAGTAGCGAAGGTCCGGCGGCGGACGAGCCCCCCGGACCGTAAGGAGCGAAGTGGCTAAGGTCCGGGTTTATGAGCTCGCGAAGGAGCTCGGAGTCGAGAGCAAGGTCGTCATGGCCAAGCTCAACGAACTGGGCGAATTCGTCCGCTCGGCGTCCTCGACGATCGAGGCGCCTGTAGTACGCAAGTTGACCGACGCGTTCGACGCGGCCGGTGGTGCCGGAGCGTCCGGCGCCAAGAAGTCCGCGGCGAAGCCGGCGGCGCCGAAGAAGGCAGCCGCCAAGCCCGCCGCCCCCAAGCCCGGCGGTGCGGCTGCACCCAAGCCCGGCGCGGGAGCAGCGAAAACGAGCCAGTCCAATACTCCCAAGCCGGGAGCACCCAAGCCGGCACCGGAAGCCCCTGTCTCGCCCGCACCCGCGGCCGAGGGGGAGACCGGCGGTCCGGTCACTCCGGCCGCTCCCGCGTCCGGCCAGACGGAGGCCCCCAAGCCGGGCGGCCCCAAGCCAGGTCCGGCGAAGCCGGAGTTCTCGGCGCCCGCGGCTTCGGCGGACACCGCCAAGCCCGGTGCGGCGGCTCCGAAGCCCGGGCAGGCACCCAAGCCCAGCCAGAGCGCGCCGAAGCCCGGCCAGAGCCAGGGCGGTCGCGGCGGCCAGGGCGCACGTCCGGGTCAGGGCGCACCCAAGCCGGGTGGCCGTCCGTCCGGCCCGCGTCCGGGCAACAACCCCTTCACGTCGGGCGGTTCGACCGGTATGGCGCGCCCGCAGGCGCCCCGTCCCGGTGGTGCCCCCAAGCCGGGGCAGCCGCCGAAGCCCGGTGGTCAGGGCCAGGGCGGTCCGCGTCCGCAGGCGCCGGGCGGCCGTGGTGGTGCCACTCCGGGCAACATGCCGCGCCCGCAGGGCGGCGGCGGCCAGGGCGGTCCGCGCCCCGGCGGCGGTGGCGGTGGTAACCGGCCGAACCCGGGCATGATGCCGCAGCGTCCCGCTGCCGCTCCGCGTCCGGGTCCCGGCCGCGGTGGTCCCGGTGGCGGCCGCGGTGGCCCCGGTGGCGGTCCCGGCCGTCCCGGCGGCGGTGGCGGCGGCTTCGCCGGTCGTCCGGGTGGTGGCGGCGGTGGCCGTCCCGGCGGCGGTGGCGGCGGCTTCGCCGGCCGTCCCGGTGGTGGCGGCGGTGGCCGTCCCGGTTTCGCCGGCCGTCCCGGCGGTCCCGGTGGCCGCGGTGGTACGCAGGGCGCGTTCGGCCGTCCCGGCGGTCCGGCCCGTCGTGGCCGCAAGTCGAAGAGGCAGCGCCGCCAGGAGTACGAGCAGATGCAGGCGCCGTCGGTCGGCGGCGTGATGCTTCCGCGCGGCAAGGGCGAGACCGTACGGCTCTCGCGCGGCGCCTCGCTCACCGACTTCGCGGAGAAGATCAACGCCAACCCGGCGTCGCTTGTCCAGGTGATGTTCAACCTGGGTGAGATGGTCACCGCGACGCAGTCCGTCTCCGACGAGACGCTGGGCCTGCTCGGCGAGGAGATGAACTACGTCGTCCAGATCGTCAGCCCGGAGGAGGAGGACCGCGAGCTTCTCGAGTCCTTCGACATCGAGTTCGGCGAGGACGAGGGCGGCGAGAAGGCGCTCGTGCCGCGTCCGCCGGTCGTGACCGTCATGGGTCACGTCGACCACGGTAAGACGCGCCTTCTGGACGCGATCCGCAAGACCAACGTCATCGCGGGCGAGGCCGGCGGCATCACCCAGCACATCGGTGCCTACCAGGCCGCGACAGAGGTCAACGACGAGGAGCGCAAGCTCACCTTCATCGACACCCCTGGTCACGAGGCGTTCACCGCCATGCGTGCCCGTGGTGCCAAGTCGACGGACATCGCGATCCTGGTGGTCGCGGCGAACGACGGCGTCATGCCCCAGACGATCGAGGCGCTGAACCACGCCAAGGCGGCCGAGGTGCCGATCGTGGTCGCGGTCAACAAGATCGACGTCGAGGGCGCCGACCCGACGAAGGTGCGCGGTCAGCTGACCGAGTACGGCCTGGTGGCCGAGGAGTACGGCGGCGACACGATGTTCGTCGACATCTCCGCCAAGCAGGGCGAGAACATCGACGCGCTGCTCGAAGCGGTCGTGCTGACCGCGGACGCGGCGCTCGATCTGCGGGCCAACCCGGAGCAGGACGCACAGGGCATCGCGATCGAGGCACACCTCGACCGCGGCCGTGGCGCCGTGGCGACGGTGCTGGTCCAGCGGGGCACGCTCCAGGTCGGCGACACCATGGTCGTGGGCGACGCCTACGGCAGGGTCCGCGCGATGCTCGACGACAGGGGTGAGCACATCAAGGAGGCGGGTCCGTCGACCCCCGTCCTGGTGCTGGGTCTCACCAACGTCCCGGGCGCGGGTGACAACTTCCTGGTGGTCGACGAGGACCGTACGGCCCGTCAGATCGCCGAGAAGCGTGCCGCCCGCGAGCGCAACGCCGCGTTCGCCAAGCGCACCCGCAGGGTCTCTCTGGAGGACCTGGACAAGGTGCTCAAGGCGGGCGAGGTGCAGCAGCTCAACCTCATCATCAAGGGCGACGCCTCCGGTTCGGTCGAGGCCCTGGAGTCCTCGCTGCTTCAGCTGGACGTCGGCGAAGAGGTCGATCTGCGCATCCTGCACCGCGGTGTCGGTGCGGTCACCGAGACCGACATCGACCTGGCGACGGGTTCCGACGCCATCGTCATCGGCTTCAACGTCCGTGCCGAGGGGCGCGCGACGCAGCTGGCCGACCGCGAGGGTGTGGATGTCCGCTACTACTCGGTGATCTACCAGGTCATCGAGGAGATCGAGGCGGCCCTCAAGGGCATGCTCAAGCCGGTGTACGAGGAGATCGAGCTCGGCACGGCGGAGATCCGCGAGGTCTTCCGCTCCTCCAAGCTCGGCAACATCGCGGGTGTCCTCATCCGTTCCGGTGAGGTCAAGCGGAACACCAAGGCCCGCCTCGTGCGCGACGGCAAGGTCGTGGCGGAGAACCTCAACATCGAGGGCCTGCGCCGCTTCAAGGACGACGTCACCGAGATCCGTGACGGCTTCGAGGGTGGTATCAACCTCGGCAGCTACAACGACATCAAGGTCGACGACGTCATCGCCACGTACGAGATGCGGGAGAAGCCCCGCGGCTGACGCTGCCGCGGCGCCGCAGCAGGCGAGTTGAGCCGGTCCGGGGCCGGTCGGCGGAGGAAACTCCGTCGATCGGCCCCGGCGGCATCTTCTACGATCTCCGGGTGTATGTGGGGACTCTTTCCATCGACCTGCTGCTGGGCGACGTCCGTTCGCTGAAGCAGAAGCGCTCCGTCGTCCGCCCGATCGTCGCCGAACTGCAGCGCAAGTACGCGGTGAGCGTGGCGGAGGTCGCGGAGCAGGATCTCTATCGCCGCACCAGGATCGGCCTGGCGGCGGTCTCGGGGGACGCGGCGCACGTGTCAGACGTGCTGGACCGGTGCGAGCGGCTCGTCGCCGCACGCCCGGAGGTGGAACTGCTGTCGGTGAGGCGGCGCTTCCACGGAGAAGAAGACGATTAGCGAGGAGACGGACCAGTGGCCGACAATGCACGGGCGAAGAGGCTTGCCGACCTCATCCGTGAGGTGGTCGCGGAGAAGCTGCACCGGGGGATCAAGGACCCGCGGCTCGGCACACATGTGACCGTCACGGACACCCGGGTCACCGGGGACCTGCGGGAGGCGACGGTCTTCTACACCGTCTACGGCGACGACGAGGACCGCCAGGCGGCTGCCGCCGGGCTGGAGAGCGCAAAGGGCGTGCTGCGCACCGCTGTCGGTGCGGCAGCGGGCGTGAAGCACACCCCGAGCCTGAGCTTCGTCGCGGACGCCCTTCCGGAGAACGCCCGCACGATCGACGACCTCCTCGCGAGGGCGAAGGCGTCGGACGAGGAGGTCCGCAAGGCCTCCTCCGGCGCGGACTACGCGGGCGGGGCGGACCCTTACCGCAAGCCGGGCGAGGACGAGCAGGCCGAGGACGAATGAACTGTGGCGCGTAAGAAGGACCAGGATCCCGGCGGGCTCGTCGTCGTCGACAAGCCCGCCGGCTTCACGTCGCACGACGTCGTCGCGAAGCTGCGTGGCATGGCCCGCACGCGGCGCGTCGGACATGCGGGCACGCTGGACCCGATGGCCACCGGTGTGCTCGTCATCGGCACCGGGAAGACCACACGGCTGCTCGGTCATCTCGCCCTGACGGAGAAGGAGTACGTCGCGACGGTCCGGCTCGGGCAGAGCACTGTCACCGACGACGCCGAGGGCGAGGTAACCGAAGCGCTCGGTGCCTCGGGCCTCTCGGGCGAGGCGCTCGAGGCGGCCGTCGGAAAGCTCACCGGGCGCATCCGTCAGGTGCCGTCGAAGGTGAGCGCGGTGAAGGTCGACGGCAAGCGCTCCTACCAGCGCGTGCGCGAGGGGGAAGAGGTCGAACTTGCCGCCCGCGACATCACCGTCTCCGCGTTCGACGTGCACGAGGTGCGCCGCGGTGAACGGGCCGAGGACGGCACCGAAGTCACCGATCTGGTGGTCTCTGTCGTGTGCTCGTCCGGCACCTATGTGCGGGCGCTGGCGCGCGATCTGGGTGAATCCCTCGGTACCGGCGGGCACTTGACGGCGCTGCGCCGTACAAGGGTGGGGCCCTACCGGCTGGAGGAGGCCCGGTCCCTGGAGGCGCTGCAGAGCGAGACGGACAGCGGCGGGGGCCTGTCGCTGCTGCCGCTCGCGGAGGCCGCCGCCGCGGCCTTCCCGCGCTGGGACGTCGACGCGGAACAGGCGCGGATGCTCGGCAACGGCGTGCAACTGCGCATGCCGGCACCGGAGTCGGCATCGGGGAAGGTCGAAGGCCCTGTGCCCGTCGCGGTGTTCGGTCCCGAGGGCGAACTGGTAGCGCTCGTCGAGGACCGCCAGGGCCGGGCGAAGAGCCTCGCGGTGTTCGTCCAGCAGTAGCCACGGCGCTCCGAAAAGGCACCTACGGCACTCGAAGTTGCGCGGTTCGCGCGAGAACCCCTTCCACCTCGCCTTCTTGTACCCCTTGACAGGCGCAATGTGTGCAGACGAAGCTTCGTTGAGCGAAACGCGCAGGAAATACTGCGCGAATCAGTCAAGTGGCGGGGCCGTGGTCGGCTTGGAGGGGCATCGTGGCGCAGATACTCGTGGTCGCCGACGACCTCACCGGCAGCAACGCCACCGGCGCCCTCTTCGCGCGTCAGGGCCTGCACACGGTCACCGTCAGTGACCTCGAACAGGTGCCGCGGTACGCCGACGCCGTCGACGTCCTCGTGGTCAACTCCGGGTCCCGCCGCTTCACGCAGGCGGAGAGCTACGCCGCCGTACACGCCGCCGTCACCGCGGCGGCGGGCGACGGCCTCGTCGTCAAGCGCGTCGACACCACGCTGCGCGGCAACCCCGGCCGCGAACTGGACGCCATCGTCGACGCGGTCACCGCACGCGACGCATCGGCACCCGTACGGGTACTGGCGGTTCCCGCCTTCCCCGACGCCGGGCGCACAACGGTCGGCGGCATCCACCTCGTGGACGGCGTTCCGCTGACCCGGACGCCCGTCGCCCAGGACCTGTTCACCTCGGTGCGGCACTCCCGCATCACCTCCGTCCTCGCGGAGCAGAGCGCCCTGACCACCGCCGAAGTCCCGCTCGACGTCGTCGAGGACGGCCCCGGCAGGGTGCTGGAGGCCTTGCGGCAGCCGGCCCGGGTCCTGGTCTGCGACGCCACCGACAACGAGCATCTGCGTACCGTCGCGGCCGCGGCCGCCCGGCTCACCGCCGAGGACGGAACACGCTGGATCTCCCTGGACTCCGGCCCGTTCGGAGCCGCCCTCGCGGCGGAGCTGGGCATCCGCCCGGCCGGCGCCGCACCCCGCATCCTCGCGATAGTCGGCAGCGTCACGGAGGCCACGAACGAGCAGATCGCCAGGACCGAGAAGGCGCTCGGTGCGCACTACGTCCTGATGGACCCGGACGACCCGGCGCCCGACCCGCAGCGGATCGTCGGCGAGCTGCAGGCGGCGGCCGATTCCGGGACCGCGGTGCTCGGCGTCCGGGTTGCGCCGACCGCCGTGCGCGATCCCGCTGCGGCGGAGCGCATCCTGCGCTGCCTCGCCGAGGTCGCCGCGCAGGCTGTCGACGCACTGGATCCGGGCGGTCTCTACACCTCCGGCGGCGACGTCGCCGCCGCTGTCACCGGTGCGCTCGGCGCCGAGGGCTTCGCGATCGAGGCAGAGGTGCTGCCGCTCGCCGTGGCGGGCCATCTGGCCGGCGGGCCGCACAGCGGTCTGCCCTTCGCCACGAAAGGCGGACTCATCGGCGGCCCCGACGCCGCCGTGGCCTGCCTGGAGCGGTTGCGCGCCATGCACACGCGCAGCACTCCCCGAGCTCCCGGGACTCCCGGACAACCCGGCCCTTCCGGTGACCCGGACGCCGTCCCGTCCGATGACCCGGACGATCCCGGCACACCCCACAATTCCACATCGGGTTCCAACCACCGCAGAGCAGAAGAGGTTTCCTCATGACCAGCCGCCGGCTTCCCGTTCTCGCCGTCACCCTCGGCGACCCCGCTGGCATCGGGCCCGAGATCACCGCCCGTACCCTCGCCGACCCGCAGACCGCGGACCTCGCCCACGGCATCGCCGTCGGAGACGCCGCCGTACTGCGCAGGGCGGTCAAGGTGTGCGGACTGGACGTCCAGGTGAACGCGGTCGGTTCGGTCGCGGAGGCCCGCTTCGCGCCCGGCACCATCGACGTCCTCGACCTGGGAATCGCCGGCGACGACCTCGAATGGGGCAAGGTCAGCGCCGTGGCGGGCCGTTCGGCCGTGGCCGCCATCGAGGCCGCCACTGCTGCCGCGATGGCGCGCGAGGTCGACGGGATCGTCACCGCACCCATCAACAAGGAGGCGGTGTGGGCCGCGGGTGCCGAACACCTCGGCCACACCGAGATGCTCGGCGAACTGACCGGCGCCGCGCACTTCGACACGATGTTCGTCGTCCGCGGGCTGAAGATCTTCTTCACGACGCGGCACGTCTCCCTGCGCAAGGCACTCGACCAGATCGACGAGGAGCGGGTGAGCGCCAGCATCCGCCACGCGGTCACCGCGCTGCGGGTCTTCGGCCACGACGAACCGCGGCTCGGCGTCGCCGCCATCAACCCGCACGGCGGCGAGAACGGGCACTTCGGCGACGAGGAGATCGTCGCGCTGCGTCCGGCTGTCGAGAGGACCGCGGCCGAGGGGCTCGACGTCGTCGGCCCGATCCCGGCCGACTCCGTCTTCCACCAGGGGCTGCAGGGCCGCTTCGACGGTGTGCTCTCGCACTTCCACGACCAGGGGCACATCCCCGCCAAGACCGTCGACTTCGACGGAACGGTCTCGGTGACCGTCGGCCTGCCGATCCTCCGCACGTCGGTGGACCACGGAACGGCCTTCGACATCGCCGGAACCGGCAAGGCCTCGCCGGGCACCATGGCCGCCGCCTTCCGCGCCGGCGTGGACTTCAGCAGCTCGGCCGGACGCATCAGGGCGACCTACGGCGGCGCGGCCTGACCGCCGAGTCGAATTCCCTGATCGAGCACGTCAGTTGGAGCAGCACATGACACCCGCAACACCCCCGGCCGGACCAGGATCCGCACCGGGAACGCCGATACCCGCGAAGCGCTGGACGTACGTCATCCCCGTGGCCGTGGTGATGTACATGCTGGCGTTCCTCGACCGCAGCAACGTCTCGGTGATCCTGCCCTACATGGACGGCGACCTGAGCCTGTCGGCCGCCGACGAGGGCATGGTCACCGGAATCTTCTTCCTGGGCTATGTCTTCCTCCAGATCCCCGGCGCGATCCTGGCGCAGCGCTGGAGCGCCCGTAAGACCGTGATGATCCTGATGATCGCGTGGGGCGTCGCGGCCATGGCCTGCGGGCTCGTGCAGACCAAGGAGCAGTTCTACGTCGCGCGGTTCGTCCTCGGTCTGTTCGAGGGCGGTGTGTGGCCGGCCGTGCTCATCCTGCTGGCGTCCTGGTTCCCGCTGCGCGAGCGTGCGCGTGCCAACGCCCTGTGGATGGCCTGCCTGCCGATCTCGTCCATCATCATGGCCCCGCTCTCCGGGCTGATGCTGGACCACACCGACTGGCGCTGGGTGCTCGTGCTCCAGGGCTTCCCGCCGCTGATCTGGGCGGTGGTGTGGTGGTTCGCGGTGGCGGACCACCCGTCGCAGGCACGCTGGATCTCGCGCACCGAGTCCGAGTACGTCGAGCGGTCGCTGGCGGCGGACGAGGCGGCCAAGCCGACGTCGGGCTCCGGCTCCTACATGGACGCCATCAAGCAGAGGTCCGTGCTCGTCCTGATCGCGATCTACTTCTTCTGGATCACCGGCTTCTACGGATTCACGCTGTGGCTGCCGTCCGTCATCAAGACGCTCACGCACGACGGTTCGTCGACGCAGGTGGGTCTCCTCAGCGCGATCCCGTTCACGGTGGCGCTGATCGTCATGGTCGCCAACGCGGCATGGTCGGACCGAACCGGGAAGCGGCGGCAGGCTGTCGCCGTGCCGCTCGTCGTCGCGATCGCCGCGCTGCTGCTCGGGCAGATCGTGCAGGGAGGCGTCCTGGGGATGGTTCTTCTCTGCGTCACCGCGGGTGCGCTCTACGCACCGTACGGGCCCTTCTGGGCGATCCCCGCGGGGGTGCTGCGGATCGAGGTGGTGGCCGTCGCCATGGGCCTCATCAACGCCCTTGGCAACCTGGGCGGTTACGTCGGTCCCTACCTGGTGGGATGGCTCACGGACAGCACGGGGACGAGCGTGACCGGCTTCGGCGTGCTCGCCGGATTCCTCGCCGTGGCCGTGGTGTTGGTGCTCACCGGGCTGCGTCCGTCCGCCGAGGCGGTCACGGCGGAGCCCGCCGCCGCGCCGGCTGCCGACGACGGGGCGGCCGACGAGTCGCGCATGGTGAAGTCCCATGCGGATGAAGGACGATGACCGGATGACCACTGCCCGCCCCCGCGCACCCCGCCGAGGCACCGCGCGCCGCCGCGACGACATCCTGCGGGAGGTGCTCGCGGGCAACGGCGAGATAACCGAACTCGCCGCCCGCTTCGGGATCTCCGTCTCCACGGTTCGCCGTGACCTCCAGCAGCTGGCCGGGGACGGGCACATCCACCGCACCTACGGAGGTGCCGTCGCGGGCGGCCATGCCGCCGAACGCACCCTGGACGAAAAGGAGTCGGGCAACCGCGCCCAGAAGGAGGCCATCGCGCGGGCCGCCGCCGAGCACGTCCACGACGGCGACGTGATCCTCATCGATGCGGGCACGACGACGGGGAGTCTGGCCCGTCTTCTGCAGTCGCGCAGTTCGCTCACCGTCATCACCAACTCCACCATCGCGCTGCGGCATCTCGCGGAGGCACAGGGGATCGAGCTGATCGTTCTCGGCGGACGGGTGCGCCGTCCGAACGGGGCGATCCTCGGCCCCGAGGGGGAGGAGACGCTGCGACGGCTCACGCCCGACGTGGTCTTCCTCGGTGCGGACGGACTGCACGCACGGGACGGTCTCTCCTGCCCCACTCTCGAACAGGCCCATTCGAAGGAGCTGATGGCCGAGCGCGGACGCGAGGTGCTCGTGCTGGCGGACTCCTCCAAGTTGGGCGACAGCCCCTTCCCGTATCACGCCCGCCACATCGGTCCCTGGACGCTCGTCACGGACGAGGGTGCAGCTCCCGAGCAGCTCATGGAGTTCACCGCGGGCGGGAAGTGCGAAGTGGTGACCGTGTAGAGGCGGCAGCGCACCGGCGGTCCATTCCCGCACGCCACAGTATTCACTCCAACGGCCGGGCGCTCGGGGTGAGTCGACGGCGCGGTCGGGGGCGCTTTCTCCGCAGGCCCTGTCACTGCTGATCAACTTCCCTCTACGGTCGGTCTGTTCGGGTCGGCCGAGGTGGACGGTGCGTGATGGGAGCGGTGCTCGCGGAGCAGGCGCTGGTGCGGATCTGCGATCTGGCGGGACGGGCGCGCGGGACCGGCTTCGTCGCCGACGGGAGCGGCACGGTGATCACCAGCCATGAGGCCGTGGACGGGCTCGGCCGCGTCGTCGTGCACGCGCGCGGTCAACGGAGCCATCTCGCCGAGTCCGAGGCGATCACCCGGCTTCCCGAATGGGACCTCGCCCTGATCCGTACGGAGGGCCTCGGCGTCGCTCCCCTTCTCATCGGTGCGGAAAGGCCGGCGGCGGGGAGCACGCGCGTACGCCTGTTCACGGGGGACGGCGGGAACGATGATGACGAGCGCCGTGACTGCGAGGGAACCGACGGGGACGATGCGGCCGACGACCTGGAGGGTGCCGGGGTCGTCGCGAAGCAGCAGGACTCGGGCTGGACCGAGGCGGAACTGGCCGGGCGCGCCACCACCGTCACGTACACCTCCACCGACCGCTTCCACGACCTGGAGGGGGCGCTGGAACTGACGCTGCCCGAGGCCGCGGCGGCCCGTCTCCGCCTGAACGCTCCGGCGTCCGGCTCGCCCGTCCTCGACACCGCGACCGGCGCCGTGCTGGCCGTGCTGGGCACCGCCTTGCAGGCGCCGGGCCGCGGACGCCATGCGGCGTTCGCCGTGCCGCTCCGCTCCGCCGGACTGTGGGAAGCGGAAGGGCAGTTGGGGGCGCTGATCTCCGACAACGGAGCGAGCGTTCCCGGATTCGGCCCGGACCTCAATCTCGCCGGTGCGCTGCGGATGAGCGCGGCGACCGTGCCGTCCGGACTGCGGGAGAGCGCCATGGCGGGGAGCGGCACGGCCTACGCGCCCCGGCGCATCGACCGTCCCGAAGTCGCCCGCGTCCTGCGTGAGTTCAGCACAAGCGGCGCGTCTGTGACGGCTCTGGTCGGGCGCGCGGGCTCAGGACGCACGACTGAACTCGCCGCGCTCGCAGCCGCGCGAGCCGGCGACGCGGCACCGGCACCCACGGTCTGGCTGCGTGGCGCGCACCTGCGCGAAGGCGACGGCAGCGTACGCGAGGCGCTGGGACGGGTGCTGGGCCCGGTGGCGGAACGGCACGGGACCGCCGTGGGCGGCGCCGCCGCCTCCAGTGCGGACGTCGTCGCACGGCTGGCGCGCGATGCGCGGCGGCCGCTGCTGGTGCTGCTGGACGGACCGGAGGAGATGCCCGCCGGCCTCGCAAGGGACCTGCGCCGCTGGGCGAAGGGCACGTCCAGCTGGCTCCGTGCCGCGGGCGCGAGGATGCTGATCGCCTGCGGGCCCGAACAGTGGGCGGAACTAGGGGAGTTGCTCCCCGGCGACCTGCTGTTCGAGGTCGGCGACAAGCCCGGCCGGGGCGATCCGCCCCCGTGCGTGCGGCTGGGTGACCTGTCCGCCCACCAGGCCGCGTTGGCGCGTGAGCTATACGGGCTGGGTCCTGGAGACCTCGCCGCCGCGGACGCCGGACATCCGCTGGCCATGCGCATGCTGGCGGAGATCCGCGCCGCTCAGGAGTCCGGGCCCGCTGATCAAGGTGACGGGGGCCTCGACGCGCGTGAGGGGCCGCGTCCCGAACCCCCGACCCGGGACGGCATCTTCTCCGCGTACCTCGCCCTCGTCGCCCTGCGCATCGCGCGCACGCTGGCCCCCGGGGGACCCCCTGGTGCGCTGCGGCGGCTGGCGGCCCGTACGGCAGGTGCGCTGCACGAGGCCGCGCGGCGCGGCCTCGGAACCGGCCAAGGCGCTCTGGGCCGGGGCGACTTCGAGGAGATCTTCCCCACCTCGGCCGGCTGGGCTGAGGCGGTGCTCAGGAACGGCGTCCTGCTAGCCGCGGGCGAGGAATTCCGGTTCGCCGACGAGGAGTTCGGCGACTGGCTGCAGGGCCGGCATCTGGATGTGGATGCCGCGCTGGAGACGCTCGTGCACCGGCGGCGGTCCGGTGACAGGGCACACGGAGCGGCGCTCGTTCCCAGGCACAGGATCGGCCGGGTGGTGCACGCTCTCGTGCTGTGCGACCGCGTCGAGGGCCCGGACGCCTTGGAGAGGCGGCTCCGGCCGCTGGCCGACGCGGTCTCCCGGGACGAGGAGGGCGAAGCCGTGTGGTGGGCCGGCCGTCTGCTGCGGGAGACGCTGCTCCGGGTGCCGGATGCCCGCCCGTACTACGGCCTTCTGCGGGGGCTCGCGGAGCACTTCGTCGCCGAAGGACGCGACGGTGCGGGCGTGTTCGGGCCGTCGTTCTGGAGGCGGCTCGTCCTGCCGACCGCTCAGCGGATCGGGTTGCTGCGCCTGCTTCTGCCGGCAGACGCGCCGCATTCGGCGACGGGGGAGAAGGGGGAGGTGCGGTACCTCCATGTCGTCGGCGAACTGCTGGCCGCGGAGCCGCATGCCGTACAGCCCCTACTGTGCGGCTGGTTCACCGACCGGCGGAGGCTCGCCGAACCCGCGGACGCCGACAGTCAAGGCCACGGCGAGCTGCCCCGGCCCACTGTCGCGTCGGCCGCGCAGGCCCTGCTGTACACACACCGTCGGCAGGCCACTGACATGACGCTCGACCTGCTGACAGATGCCTGCCATCCGCGCGCCGACGAACTCCTGGGCGAGCTCGCCCAGGAGGAACCCTCCGCGCTGTGCCGTGCCGTCGAACGCTGGGCCCACGACGACAGGACGTTGCGGCAGATCGCGGCCGCCGAGTACGGGCCGCTCATGGCGCGGCATGTGAGTTCGGCCGCCGACCGCGAGCATCTGCGGCGTGCCGCGCGGGCCCTGCTGCGCATCCCCGGCGGTTCCTCGCTGCACGGCCCGGCCGCACTGGCGATGCTGCTGCGCCTGCCCCACGGCACATCCGGGGCCGCTGCCACGGACGTCGGCTCCCCGGACGCATCCGCAGAGCGGCACCGCCACCTCGATGCCGCTGTCGGCCTCCTCGCCACAACCGGCTCGGCCGCACTGGCGGATGCGCTCGTCGCCGAGTTCGCCGACCGGCCCGCACCCGCGCTCGCCGCCTTCCGGGCACGCCTGTGCGAACAGCCCGGCGGCGGAGCGCACCACCTCGCCGAAGTGCTGGCCGCCGTACGCGTCGCGGATCTCGCCGTACCGACCGCGGAGGTGATGCGCCACTACGCCGAGATGCGCCCGGAGACCGCCGAGGAGGCACTGGCCGCGTTCGTGCGGGGCCGCCTCGCGCTCCGTCCGCAGGGCTGCGAGGGCATCCAGATGCTGATCGACGCGCTGCAGCGCACACCCTGCGCACCCCTCAGAGCCGGCCTGGCCCGCGCCCTCCGCAGCCTCGGAGGGCCGGTGACCGAGGAACTGCTGGGCGTTCTGCTGCTCGGGGAGCGCGACCCGGCCGTACTGGAGGCGGCGCTGGAGGGCGCGCCGCGCCGGACGCGGAACGGGACCGGGAACGAAAGGCATGTAACAGGAGAAAAAGCCGAGCGTGACCCGGAAGCAGAGCAACCGGCGCAGCCGCAGACGCCGAAGGCCGGGCCGGGCGCCGCCGGTGCGCCGGGTGACGGCCGGCCCCTGGCGGGCCCTCCTCAGGCGCGGGTCCCGTGCGTGAGCCGCTGAGCGCCATGGCACCCTTGGACCGGCGGAACCATCGGCATCGGCGAGGAGCAGGGACGTGCAACGCTGGCGTGGCTTGGAGGACATCCCGGAGGGCTGGGGGCGCAGCGTCGTCACCATCGGCTCGTACGACGGGGTGCACCGCGGGCACCAGCTGATCATCAACAGGACGGTGGCACGCGCCCGCGAACTGGGAGTGCCCGCCGTCGTCGTCACCTTCGACCCCCATCCGAGCGAGGTCGTGCGCCCAGGAAGCCACCCGCCGCTGCTCGCGCCGCACCCCAGGCGTGCCGAGATCATGGCGCGGCTCGGTGTGGACGCCGTACTCGTGCTGCCTTTCACCGCCGAGTTCTCGAAACTCACGCCGGCCGACTTCGTGGCGAAGGTGCTGGTCGACAAGTTGCACGCGGTCAGCGTGGTCGAGGGCCCGAACTTCCGCTTCGGCCACAAGGCCGCGGGTGACGTCACCTTCCTCACCGAACTGGGCCGGACCTACGACTACGAGGTCGTCGTCGTCGATCTCTACGAACGCGGCTCGGCCGGCGGCGGAGAGCCCTTCTCCTCCACGCTGGTGCGGCGCCTGGTCGCGGAAGGGGACGTGGACGGGGCCGCCGAGGTGCTGGGCAGGCCGCACCGCGTCGAGGGCGTGGTCGTGCGCGGCGCGCAGCGAGGCCGTCAATTGGGCTATCCCACGGCCAACGTCGAGACCGTCCCGCACACCGCGGTACCCGCCGACGGGGTTTATGCGGGATGGCTGAACGCCGACGGCGAGCGGATGCCCGCGGCGATCTCCGTAGGGACGAACCCGCAGTTCGACGGGACGGAGCGAACCGTCGAGGCGTACGCGATCGACCGCGTCGATCTGGACCTGTACGGCAAGCACGTCTCCGTCGACTTCCTGGAGTACATCCGCGGACAGGAGAAGTTCGACACCCTGGACGCCCTGATGGCGCGGATGGCGGACGACGTCGAGCGGTGCCGTGTGCTCGTGGCGCGGGCCGATGCCGACGGTGGTGCGGACGTGGCAGGTGCCGGAGAGGCCGGGACGGCCTGACGCCGTCGGGCGTCGCAGGACAAGTCGCAGACACACGAACGAGGCCGGTCCAGGGTGGTCCCCGGATCGGCCTCGTGATCGTCCTGCCGCGTTCCGCTAACCCTGAGGCGGCACCTGGCCGGGAGGCTGCTGCGGCCAGCCACCGCCCTGCTGCGGATACGGCTGCTGCCCCGGCTGTTGCTGCTGCGGGAAGGGCGGGTGCTGACCGTATCCCTGCTGCGGGGGCTGACCCTGCTGGCCGGGCAGCGGCGGCGGCATCTGCGCGGGCGGGTTGCTGCCGTTGCCGGACCACAGCCCCTGTTCCTGCTGCTGGCGCGCGAAGTCCTCGGCGATGAGGGCCGAGAGGTTGAAGTACGCCTCACGGGTCTTGGGGCGCATCATGTCCAGGTCCAACTCGGCGCCTGCGGAGAGGTGTTCGTCGAAGGGAATGGTCACCACGCCGCGGCAGCGCGTCTGGAAGTGCGCCACGATGTCCTCGACCTTGATCATCTTTCCGGTCTCGCGGACACCGGAGATCACGGTGATGCCCCGCTGTACCAGATCCCCGTAACCGTGCGCCGAGAGCCAGTCCAGCGTGGTGCTCGCGCTGCTCGCGCCGTCCACGGACGGGGTGGAGATGATGACCAACTGGTCGGCGAGGTCGAGCACTCCGCGCATCGCCGAGTACAGAAGACCCGTGCCCGAGTCGGTGAGGATGATCGGGTACTGCCTGCCGAGGATGTCGATGACGCGCCGGTAGTCCTCGTCGTTGAAGGTGGTGGACACGGCCGGGTCGACGTCGTTCGCCAGGATCTCCAGGCCCGACGCCGCCTGTGAGGTGAAGCGGCGGATGTCCATGTAGCTGTTGACGTACGGGATCGCCGTCACCAGGTCACGGATGGTCGCGCCCGTCTCACGCCGCACACGGCGGCCCAGGGTGCCCGCGTCAGGATTCGCGTCGATCGCGATGACCTTGTCCTGCCGCTCCGTCGCCAGCGTCGAGCCCAGCGCGGTCGTGGTCGTCGTCTTGCCCACACCGCCCTTGAGGCTGATGACGGCGATGCGGTAGCAGGACAGCACCGGCGTGCGGATCAGGCTCAGCTTGCGCTCCCGCTCGGCCTCCTCCTTCTTGCCGCCCAGGCGGAACTTGCTGCCGAGGGCAGGATTCTGGGAACGCGGCTTCTTACGGTTGTTGACCAGCCGGTCCGAGGAGAGCTCGACCGCAGCCGTGTAGCCGAGCGGATTGCCGCCCTGGCCCTGGCGCCGCGCGTCATCGGCCGGAGACTGCCCGGGTGCCATGGCACCGGGGTCACCGGTACCGGGCTGGGGGCCCTGCGGGGCGCCCGGCCCAGCAGGACCGGGCTGTTGCGGCGGCTGGTAGGCCTGGTACGGCGGCTGGTCGTGCTGTGCCGGCTGCCCGGACTGCCAGGGCGGGGGATAGCCGTAGCCCTGGGGCTGCTGTTGGCCGGGCTGTTGCTGTTGTCCGGGCTGGGGGTAGCCGTAACCGGGCTGCGGTGTCTGCGGGTTGGGCGCGGGCTGCTGATGCGGCTGCTGCGGGGGCTGTGCCTGCTGCGGCTGGGGCTGCCCGGGCGGGGGATAGCCGTAGCCCTGGGGCTGCTGTTGGCCGGGCTGTTGCTGTTGTCCGGGCTGGGGGTAGCCGTAACCGGGCTGCGGCGTCTGCGGGTTGGTCGCCGGCTGCTGCGGGGGCTGTGCCTGCTGCGGTTGCGGCTGTGCCGGCTGCGGGTAGCCGTAACCGGCCTGCGCTGCCTGCCCGGTGCTCGCCGCGGGCGGCATCTCGCCCGGCTGTTGCTGTTGTCCGGGCTGGGGGTAGCCGTAACCGGGCTGCGGTGTCTGTGGGTTGGGCGCGGGCTGCTGCTGTGAGGGCTGAGGCTGTGCCTGTCCTTGCTGCGGGTAGCCGTAACCGGACTGCTGCTGTGCCGCCTGCTGCTGCGGGTAGCCGTAACCGGACTGCTGCTGTGCCGCCTGCTGCTGCGGGTAGCCGTAGCCCCCTTGCTGCGGGAACTGCGCGGCTGTACCGGCCGCGGGTGTACCCGGAGCAGGAGTCTCCTGCGCGGGGGCCGAGGGAACCGGCGGCGGATTCCCGGCGACGGGAGACGTCTCGGACCCCGACGCCGCCGGCTGGAAGTCCGGCGGGAGCGGTGGCAGTTCGCCGGACTGTCCTGCTTGGACGCCGCTGCCCTGCGGCGTCCAGGGGGTGCCCTGCTGGGGGAGCGGCGTCGCCTCGGAGCCCGTGCTCTGCCCGGTCCTGGGGTCGGCGCCGGTGGTGCCGGCGGCAGTGTCGTCGGCGAGGGCGGGATCCGCCGGGTCCGACGTCTCCGGCTTCCCGGGGTCGTCCGCCGCGCCATCGTCCGTCCCGTGGCCGTCCGTCGCGGTGTCGCCGGTGGGAGAAGCCCCGGCATCGCTCTCGGCACGGTCCGCACCGGGGCCGTCGGACTCCGGCTGCGCCGCGTCGTCGGCCGCGTACGCCGCGTCGACAATTGCCGCGTCCTCATCGACGGACGAGGGCTCATCGTCCTGCGGACCGGTCGGCGCCGAGCCCTCGGAACCCTCGGTACCGGCGGAGGCGTCGGCGGTGGGTTCCGGAACGGAGGGGAAGGACGGGAACGACGGCGGGGACACGGCAGGTGCCTCCGCCGCTGCGGCACCCGTGTCATCCGCCCGCTCGGGCGTGGCGGTGCCGGCGCCGTCGCTCCAGTCGGACCGCTGCCCCGAGTCGCCCTGTGGCTGGCCGAACTCCCCGGTACGAGGCCCCTGTTCCTGCTGGCCCTGGCCCCCTTGCTGGCTCTGCGTGTCCCACTGCCGCAGCGACGGGAACACATGCGTGGCGTCGGCGGGTGCGGGGGAGGGGTGGTTCCCGGTGGATGTGCTCCGGGGGTCGGCGTAGGCGTCGCCGGCAGGCGGCGACTGCGAGAACTGCGGGGGCTGCGGAGGCATGTTCTGCGGCGGTTCCGGAGCGAACTGGCCCGGGCCGGGCGGCTGCTCGTGCGGCGGACCCGGCAGCGGATGAGGCGGACCCGGCACCTGGAACGGGGGCGGCGTCGTCGGACCGCTCGGATTGTCGCCCACACCAGGGGTGTTGGGAGCCGCGGCGCTGTCGGCGTCCTGCGTGTACCAGGCAGGGGGCGTGTAGTCGATGGTGAACTGCCCCGTCGACTCCGTGTCGTTCTCGGGCGCTGAATCCGCGTCGGCTCGATCGGTATCGGGCCCCGTCCTGCCCCAGCGGATCTCGTCCCGATCGCTGCTCACAATGCCTCCTGCTGTGTGGTCGCACACCCCGTTTGTTGCGCAGTGGCCCAGCCTAATCTCGACGGCTCAAGGCACGGCACTGTGGCCCCGTTCGCGCTCGGTGCCCCGGGCCACTTCTGTTCGACACGACTCGACTCAACCAGTCGAAGGTCTCGGTCCAGTCTCGGAGCGCGCCGCCCGGCGGTCAACTTTCCGCCGATTCACGGCCGCTGTCCGTCCTGTACCCAGGTGCGTTGTCCTGAGGCGGGACGGAGCGGATGACGAGTGTCAGGAGATCCGGGTCGAGTGAGCAGTTGCCGAACTGCTCCGAGCCGGCCAGTGTCCGGCGGGACTCGGGCAGGATCCGCCTGCCTCGTCCCGCCGGACACGGTCACATCGTTCGGCGTCAGTCCAGGCGCCGCGGGTTGCCGAGCAGCCCCGTCTCGGCGTCGGTCGGCTGGGTGAGCGAGTAGTACCTGTCCTTGCGCGTGCACCACAGCGTGACCCCGTCACCCAGCGTCGAGAGCGCCTCGGTCTCCTCACGGGGCAGCCGCATGGTCCGCGACAGGTGCGCCGCCTCGTCCGGCGACACCCGCTGGATGCCCACCAGGGACGAAGTCTGCAGCAGCCGCGGCGCGGCCGGGCTGAGGTAGGGGAGCAGCGTCACCACGGACTGCCACGGCGCCGCAGTCACGCGCCCGCGCGGCGGTTTCATGCCGCAGTCGCGGATGATGACGACGGGGCTGCTCACGGACGGACCGAGCGACGGCACATGCCCGACGTCGTACAGCGTCATGCACTGCTGCTCCGCACCCGCCGCCCGGACCAGGGCCGTCCACACATGGGCACGGCCCGTCTCCACCGCGACGCGCGCCCCCGTGCCCGCCGCGCGCAACGCGAGCACCTGGGCCGTCCACAGACCGCCGATCAGCAGCACGTCGTAGGCCGTGCGGCGGCTCAACCCGAGAACGGCGGGCTGCCGTTGGGCGTCGGTGCCGATGACGACACCGTCGTCGCCCAAGGGAACGCCTATCGCGGCGAGTTCCTCCACCGCGACCCTGTGACGCAGATGGCGCGGTCCGCGCAGCCCGAATCCGGGACGGCGCGGCCGTGCCGCCGCCGGCTGTGAACCGTCGTCATGGCCGAAGACCGGGATGACCCCGGTGTCGTTCGCGGTCGCCACGTGGCGCGGCTGCGCCGGTTCGCCGTCCTGTCCCAGGCCGCCCTGCGGCTGCTGGCGGCCCAGACCCGCACCGGGCATGCCGGTCTGCCTCGGCATCATCGGAGTGGACATCAGCTGGTGCCTCCGAGGGGCAGAGTGGCGAGCACGCCGGGCACTTGCTCCCGGTCCAGCGGGACGAGCCCCGTCTTCGCCCGGCTCGCCGTGCGCTGCAGTTCTCGCCGCGCGGTGGACAGGTCGTTCTCGCTACGGGTGACGATGCGCACGTGCCCCGCGATGGAGGCCGAGCGCCCGTCGCCCGGGCCGATCGTCATGCTGAACACGGAGGTGAACACCCGCAGCGAGGTGAGGATCGACGCGAGGTGCGCCGAACTCACGGCGTTCGGGCCCACCTGCGGCCAGCGGCTGATCCAGTACGTCGCGTGCCAGCGGTCGTCGCAGCGCCAGCCGCGCACCGACTCCTCCGTGCGCCGCTGCGCCGGGCGGCCGTCCTGCGAAGTAGCGGTGCTGGCACGGGGGTTGAGGCATGTTGAAGTAGCCAGCGCCTGGATGACCTCCGTCTCGTTGAGCACCGAGGCACTGAACCCCGCGCCCTCGAGGCGGCTGGCGAGCTGGTCCGCGGCGCGCACCAACGAACGCTGTGCGCCTCCGAGTCCGCCGCCGCGCGCCTCGATGGCCTCCGGCGTCAGTTCGGGCGTGAGTTTCAGCGCGACCCAGGTCATGCGGAGCGACGGGATGCCCGAAGCCTCCTGCAGCGTCCCGTACGAACGCGCCACCACCGACTGCTCCGGCAGATGCGGCGCCGGAGCGGGCTGGGTGTGCTGGACGATCTGCACGGACTCCAGCCGGATGTCGTCCGTCGTCAGCGCGTCGTGCAGAACATCGAGGGGCACGGGGCGCTCGACACGGCCGGTGCGACCGGGGCGCAGCGGAGCGTCCTTGCCCTCGACGGCGATCAGCGCCGTGAGGAACGTGCCGTCACCGACCATGCCGACCGCGCGGTCCTCGCGCGTGACATACGTGGACGTCTGCACGGCCTCGTCGCACTCGACGACCGGGGTGAGGCTGGGATCGGTGCCGGCCTGAACCGGGTACTTCGCCGCGCGTTTCCGCCGCCGCAGCGAACGCTTCAACTCGTACCACTCGGACAGCGGGTGCTGCCGTCGGCGCACCAGCGCGAACAGCGTCAGCAGCCCGGCCAGCACGGCGGCCGGCGCCAGGAGCCACTTCTGCGTTGCGAACGCGGCGACCAGCATCAGCCCTGCCGCGACTTCGATCAGCACCAGCTGCTGCAGCCGCACCGGACCGAAACTGCCGGGCTTGCTGCTCAGCCGGAGCGTGGCTGTCGTGGGTGCCGGAGAGGCGGCCGGAGCCTGTCGCCCCTCATTCCGCTGAGACGGGACGCGCCGGTCCCGGGACCGGCTGCGGGTGGCGCTCGTCATCCCCCGTGATTCCCCTTCGAGGTGTCATCTGCACGGCTGCTGACCACAGTCGCCGTTTCCGCGTGCGGTGCGTCACCGGACGCGGTCCGGGCCGGACAGGCGCATTCTGCGTCATGCCTTCGGTGATTCTGCCGTTCCGGCGCTTCGCCGTTCCGGCGTCTGCGGTCGCCCCCTGCTGTGCCGTCGTTACGCCGGCGCCCGTGCGCTACGGGGAGCCGGACCGGCCTGCACCGCGACGGATGCCAGGCCGGACGTCAGGATACTCATCGCCGACTGCGTCCCGCAGGCGGCCGACAGCAGCGGTGAGTGAGGGCATTGTGCGGATACCGCGACCCCTGTCCCCACCCGGGCGTTTGCGTATGCACGGTGGGGCGGCATAGTAGTGCCGCCGGGGGAGGCGGACTTGGGGGTCGGCACCGGACCTGGGCGGCGACGCGGAGCGCGTGGGCAGCCGCCCTGTGGCCACCGGGAGCACCAAGACACCACCCTCACCGGTTACTTCATCAGCACGGGAACGGAAGAGACGGGGACCGATGTCGACGCGGCGGGACGAGCTCAGCGCCCACACCTTCGCGCGTAAGCGCACGCTTGCAGCTTTTCTGCAGCCGGATTCGAGAGTGTCCGACGAGGAGGCCCCGCGTCCCGTGCGCGCGATGATGCCCAGCATCGTCGTGGCCGTGGTGCTGGTCGCCGGAAGCATCGCCTGGGGCGCGATCGCCCCCAGTGCGCCTCCCGGTTGGGACAAGCCCGGAGAGCACATCATCGTCGACAGCGATTCCACGACGCGGTACGTCGTTCTCGAGGAGAAGGCCAAGAGCGGCAAGAAGATCAAGCAGCTCCACCCGGTGCTGAACTTCGCGTCCGCCAGGCTCGTCCTGGACAAGGGCAAGGGCGAGGTCATAGAGGTCTCCGGCAAGGACATCGACGAGAGCCCCATCCCCCGCGGCGCCACCATCGGCATCCCGTACGCGCCCGACCGGCTGCCGACCAACGCCGACGCCGAATCGGCCAAGGAGTGGGCGGTCTGCGAGAAGCCCGGCCCCAACAGTCAAAGTGAGCCTCAGCAGGGCGTGTTCGTACTCGGCGGCCGTGACAAGAACACCCTCAAGGACAAGAACCGGCTGGGCCAGGGCGAGGGCTTGTACGTCGAGGACGCCGAGACGGGCGACCGCTATGTGGTCGACGGCACGGGTACGAAGATGCTGCTCTTCGCCTCGACGGAGGACCGCGGAGGCATGAGTCCTCAGAAGTACGAGGCGAACCGCAGCGTGCTGACCAAGCAGGTCCTGCGCGACCCGGGCGAGCCCCAGAAGGTCTCCGGCCAGTGGCTCAAGACCCTGAACTCGGGTGCCACCATCGACTACCCGACGCTGGATGAGAGCAAGGGCACTCCGGCGAGCTTCCCCGGTGCCGAGGGTCTCCCCGAGGAAGCCCGTTCGGTCGGGCAAGTGCTGAAGTCCAGTTCCGGGGGCGCGCCTTACTACTATGTCGTGCTGGGCAAGGGCGTGCAGCGTGTCAGTCCTCTGCTGGCGAGGATGTTCCTCGTGCAGCAGACCGGCAACAAGATCATCCCGGTCAGCACGGCGCAGGTGGCGGGGGCCGAGTCGTCGGACACGATGAAGACAGGTGGACGCGGTTGGCCCAAGGACGTCCTGAACCGGGTCAACCGCCCCGCCGAAGGCCTCGGTTCGACGTCGCGCGCAGTCTCCTGCAGCGTCTACACGGGGAAGATGGGCAACGGCGGGCCGAAGCTGGCCGCTTGGGCCGGTCCGGAGTTCCCCGCCAACATCGTCGGTGGTTCCGCCAGCGCCTACGTCAGCTCCGGATCGGGGCTGCTCTACAGCGAGTTCAGCGGCAGGGGCGGCGGTGGCGCCCAGTACCTCTTGACCGACTCGGGCCTGCGTTACGCCCTTCCCAAGGGCGGCGGGGACGAACAGCAGGCGGCAGGTGCGAGCGAGAAGAGCCCGACGGCGCGGCTCGGCTACGAGAAGGCCAAGATCGCCCCGGTCCCGCAGAGTTGGTCCTCGCTGCTGCCGAAGGGCCCGACCCTCGACACCCCGAGCGCCTCTCAGGAACAGGGTCTGTGACGATCGGACCGGTCGCACGTATCGCCCGGCGGATTCCCGGGTAGAACGTAACTCCTGCCCCGTGGGCGGGAGTTACGTCTTTTCGGGGGTTTCAGGGGGTCGACCGGGGGCAGGGTGATCTCGGTGCGCAAGGCACCGGCCGCAGTGCGATCACGGATTGGTCGCGGCGGTGTGTTGACCACGTGACGGTAATGGTATGCGAACAGCTGTGTCGGTGGGGCAGGGTAGTGTTCTCACGGTGTCAGCTGACGGCCCGTTCTGTACGTGGCATAAGGTGACCCACCAGCCCGATCCGGGCTGCTGAGACGTTCACAGGATTAGCATGGGGGAAGGTGCGCCATGGCAGGACAGTTTCGGGTAACAGAGGACGAGCTCCGCGCTCTGTCGTCGAAGATCAGCGAGATCAACAGCTCCGTCCAGGGTGAGGTCAAGCGCCTCGACGGCGTGATCAGCCAGATCGCCGGCGGCTGGCAGGGCCAGGCGGCCAGCGCTTACCACCGGCTGCAGCAGCAGTGGAACGAGGATGCGCGCAAGATGAACAACATCCTCAACGACATCAAGGAAGCGGTCGACTCCACCCGTCAGAACTACTCGGCGACGGAAGAGCAGCAGAACTCCGAGGTCAGCAAGATCATGTCGGACTTCGGCTGATCCAGGGCCACTTGCCCGATCGGCAGCCGTTCGTTCGCCCCTAAGAGTTCAGAGCTACTACTACCGAAGAATCGCTGAAGGAGGAGTCGTAAGTGTCCGGAATTCTCGTTAATTTCCAGACGGTGTCGCAGGCTTCGCAGGACGTGAGGTCCACGGCCGGCCGCATCAAGAGCCAGCTGGACGACCTCGAGGCCATGGTGAAGCGCGTGGCCAACACCTGGGAGGGTTCCGCCCAGGAGGGTTACCAGAACAAGCAGCGCCAGTGGGACCAGACGGCGGACCACCTGCACCAGGTCCTGCTCAAGATCTCGACCGCGCTGCAGAACTCGGCGGACAACTACCAGTCCACCGAGAAGAGCAACGCGAACGTCTGGGGCAACTGACCAACCGGCAGCGCCCGTACAAGGAGTGGGCCCGGCCCTAGCGGCCGGCCCGCTCCTGCCGTTGCGTCAAGGGCGTTCGACCGGGCCGGGGTAGGCACGTCGGCGCGGACCGGCGCCCCCGGGGGAGAATCACGATGTCCAAGGCTGTCACTGGATCCAACGCCGAATTCCTGACGTCAGGGGTCGACGAGCACGACGCGTATCGGCGCCTGAGTACCCGCTGTGCCCAGCGGGCTTTCGTCTTGCTCGCAGCGCTGAGTCTCAGCGCTGTCGGCTCCGCGGTGCCGGCCGCCGCTGCCCCCATGTCTCCCTCGCAGGGCGGCGGTTCGTCCTCGGAGCACATGCCGGGCAGGGCGGGCCAGGACCAGGGGCTGGACAGCAGCACCGAGTGCGAGTTCGGCGGCAAGAACATCAAGAGCACGCCGTGGTCGCTCCAGCGCGTACTCCTGGACGAGCTGTGGAGCAAGGCGACGGGCAAGGGCGTCACCGTCGCGGTGATCGACACGGGCGTCGACAAGGGCAATTCGCAGATTCGCGACGCACTCGCACCGGGAGGCAACGACTTCGTCGGCAAGTCCAAGGGCACGACGGACGTCAACGGCCACGGGACGCGCGTCGCCGGCATCATCGCCGCACAGCAGGCGCCCGGCACCGGTTTCTCCGGAATCGCGCGGAATGCGAAGATACTGCCGCTCCGCTACACGGGCAGCGAGGACCCGGAGAAGCAGGGCAACTCCGAGACGATGTCCAAGGCCATCCGCTACGCGGCGTCCGAGGGCGTCGACATCATCAACATCTCTTCCGACACGGTGGCGAAGAAGCCCAACGCCGGGCTCGAGGCGGCCATCAAGTCGGCCGTCGCGAAGGACATTCTGGTGGTGGCCGCGGCCGGCAATGACGGTGCGGACGGCAAGCTCGAGAACACCTACCCCGCCGCCTACGACGGCGTCCTCGCCGTCGGCGCCTCGGACCGGAACAACGAACGGGCGTTCTTCTCCCAGTCCGGAGACTTCGTCGACGTGGCGGCACCGGGCGTCGGCATGGTCTCCACCGTCCCCAAGGGCGGGCAGTGCCCCGCGGACGGAACCTCTTTCTCCGCACCGTACGTCGCCGGCGTGGCCGCGCTGATGTACGAGAAGTACCCGAACTGGAATGCCCAGCAGATCACTGCCCGTCTCCAGCAGACGGCCAACAGGCCCGGGGCCGGCCCCGACGCGCAGCTCGGCTGGGGCGTTGTCGACCCTGTCGCGGCCCTCTCGGGTGACGACCAGCCGCAGAACCGGCCGCGGCCCGACCAGGCTCAGCAGAGCGGGCACGTCACGCCGATGTCCCTCACCGTCGGCGAGAGCGACACCGAACGCACGCAGCGCATCTCGGTCTATGTCATGGCAGCAGGCACCGTACTGACAGTTCTCATCGGCGGCACTGCCATCGCAGCCCGCGACCACCGCCGCAAGCGCTCGACAGCGAACGGCGCGGCGGACACCACAACTTCAACGAGGCATTAGGCAGCAGGGGGAGAGGAGACGGGGCATGAGCAGCGGATACAAGGTCGATCTGAGCGCCCTGGACGAGGTCATCAAGAAGCTGAACCGCGTCGTGGACGACATGGGCGGCCCGCACACGTGCGCCAAGTACGAGACGCACCTCCCGCACGGTTGGCTGGGTAAGGACTTCAGCGAGGAACAGGGCTTCCTCGAGGCCCACTCCGACATGAAGAACAATATCGAGGGCTACATCAAGCAGTTGCAGAACTTGATCAATCAGTTCAGCTCCAACACCTCGCAGGTCCGTCGCAACTACGACGACCAGGAGCAGAAGACGAAGCACGGGGTTACCGCCGACTCAGGTGACCTCAAGTGATGGGTGCGGACCGGAACTCAACGGTGGGGAGTGGCAGCTGATGGGGTACCCGGCTTACCAAACACCTGAGCAGATCGAGGCTCAGCGGCAGGCGATCGAGCAGGCCAAGAAGGAATCGCACGACGAGGGCCTCGAAGGTCACGAGAGGGAGATCTCGGACTACAAGAAGGCCAACGCGCAGTTCCCGCTCAAGACGGACTTCACAAGCCATGACATCGATCAGCTGAAAGGCATGATCGAACACGCCAACCCCGATGGCGTGGACGGGATCGGCAAGAACTGGAAGCGAGTTCACGACAAACTGGTGGGTGAGGGGGGCGGTGGCTCTCCTTCTGGCGACAGTGCCTATGGCCAGCTGAAAAAGGCTGTCGACGGCGTCCTCGAGCACTGGGAGGGCGAGAGCGCCAACCAGTTCAAGGCCAAGGCTCAGAAGATTCTGACGCAGATCGCGAACAGCGCATCACACGCCCAGACCGTGCATCAGGTGATGACCCAGGCGGCGGATGATCTTCGTACGCAGCGGGATGCCATCCGCAAGATCGAGAAGCCCAGCTGGTTCGGCAAGGCATGGGACGCTGTCACCGACTCCGGGCGCGATGACAAGTACACGGAAGCCGACGTGAAGAGCGGCAACATCCCGAAGGACCTGATCGCCCAGGCGAACGAGGGCTACATCGGCGCTGAGAAAGAAGAACAGCTCAAGGCCGTCGCCATCATGGAGGACCTGGGGCACAGCTACGTCGGCTATTCGCAGCGGATCAAGACTCCGGTCGATCCTCCGGACCAGGGTGTGCCGCCTTCCAACCCTGAGACCCCGATGCCCATGCCCATTCCAGCCCCGTCCGGTTCCGCGTCCACTCCTTCTGCGGGCGGTAGGGCGAAGAGCTCGACAGGGGTGGCGAGTACCAGCAAGGTGCCGGAGACAACCGGACCTCGCGACCCGGGTATCTCCGGTGGTCAGCAAGTACCCGCCAGCCAGACGAAGGTGGACAGCGTGCCGTCCGGATTCTCTGGCGGAGGGACGAGCGGTGTCACCGGCGGCGGTGCGGTCTCCGGGGCCGGCGGAGGCGGCGGCATCGGAGGTGCTGGTAGCACCGGCGCCATCGCGGGTGGAGCTGGCGGCCTGGTGGCAGGCGGAGCGGGCGCCGCAGGCGCTGCGCGTGGCGCTGCCGGACGCGCAGGTGTCGGTGGCGCTGGAGGACGCGCGGGCATCGGTGGCGCAGGTGCCATGGGCGGTCGAGGTGGCGGCGCAGCCGCAGGCGGTGCTCGGGGTGCCGCTGGAGCTGCCGGTCGCGGTGCTCTGGCCAGGGCGAAGGGCGGTGTAGCCGGCGCTCCCAAGGGGATCAGTGGAGGCAGGCCGGCGACCCCCGGTGGAACTGGTCTCGGGAAGGGCCGAGGTGGCGCGGCAGGCGCGTCTGGACGTGGCGCCGGTGGCATGCTCGCCGGAGGCGCCCGAGGCTCGAACCAGCGGCCTGGTGACAAGGAACGGGATCAGGGAAACCGTCCCGATTATCTCGTCGAGGACGAAGAGACCTGGACGCCGGAGGATAGCCGGAGCGTCCCCAAGACGATCGAGTAGGAACGGTGGCAGGTAGCCACTGAAGATCACAGATGGCCCTCGCGGAAACTCCTTCGCGAGGGCCATCGTCGAGAGTACGAAGAGGAGCAGGAGTTGAGCCTCCGACGTGTGCTGCATCTGGTGGGCACCGGAGCGTTGACGGGAGCCCTGCTCCTCGGATCCGCTCCCGTGGCTTCGGCAGACGACATTCGCGAACGACAGTGGGCACTGAATGCCTTTGCGGCCGAAGATATTTGGGAACACGCTACGGG
Organism: Streptomyces sp. TAA486; assembly: GCF_000426165.1. Classification (NCBI taxonomy): domain Bacteria; kingdom Bacillati; phylum Actinomycetota; class Actinomycetes; order Kitasatosporales; family Streptomycetaceae; genus Streptomyces; species Streptomyces sp. TAA486. The sequence goes on from NZ_AUEV01000006.1 coordinate 418,529, forward strand.
GAACGGCGTAACCGTAGCTGTTGTGGATACGGGCGTGGACAAGGGACACCCGGATCTGAGGAACGCTCTTGTTCCTGGCAAAGACTATACGAATGAAAAGTCTGACACCGTTGACGGCGGTCGGCACGGTACGGCCATGGCCAGTTTGATTGCTGCACGTGGCCACGGGGCGGGTGGAAAGTCGGGCATGAAGGGGTTGGCGCCCGGTGCCAAGATCATGCCGATCACAGTTCCGACTGCGTCCACTTACGGCAAGGGCATTCGGTATGCCGTCGATCACGGTGCGGATGTAGTCAATCTTTCGTATGCGGGGCCTGAGGACCAAGGCGATCGTGAGGCAGTTCAATACGCAATCTCGAAAGACGTGGTCGTCGTAGCGGGTACAGGGAACTCCCCGGGTAAGCACAAGAATTATCCGGCAGCCTATCCAGGCGTTGTATCCGTTGGTGGTCTCGGACGTGACGGCACTCTCTGGGAGGGCTCGTCGTGGGGCTCGAACACGACCCTTGTGGCGCCGGCCGAGGACAACATCTCCGCGAATCGGCGACATGAGTCCGGATACGGCATCAGCAGCGGCACCTCCGACGCCACTGCCTATGTGTCCGCCGCTGCGGCCCTGGTACGTGAGAAGCACCGCGACCTCACCGCCGGCCAGGCGATCAATCGACTGATCAAGTCGGCGAAGCCGCTGACTGATGCCAAGGGGAACGCGCCGAAGTTGCCGGACGAGAAGTTCGGTTACGGCGTGGTGCGGCCCTTCCGTGCGGTGACGTCTGACTATGCGGCCGGTCCGAAGGCTGGTCCGCTGGCGCAGGAAGAGAAGTCATCAGACTCCGCCGCGGGTAACACCAGTTCCGATTCCGGGTCGTCTTCGTCAGGCGATTCCGCGGGGTGGATGTATGTGCTGGGTCCGCCGATCGTTCTGTTCGGGCTGATCCTCGTCGTTCTGATTGGTGTCGCGGTCGTCATCGTCGTCCTGGTGAAGAGGAAGGACAGCCGGGACCGCGTAAGTGACCCGTGGGGCTCCGACAACGGTCCGACCGTGCCGGGGCAGCAATACCCCGGCCAACAACCTCACGCGCCGGCGGGGCAGTTCGGAGGGCCTCCGTACTCACCGCCAACGCCGCCGAACCAGCCGCCACGGCAATGAGCTGATCCACCCCGAGTAGGTGAAGGTCCCGGTCGCACTCTCCAACATTGAGAATCGAGCGGGACTTTGCCCACTTTCCGGGCGCCGGCCACCGTCGCAGATGGCCAGCGGGGGCTTCTTGGCGCTGATCATCGCCCTCGGGGCGTGCGACCCACCCGCCCGGAAGTCGTTCACACGGGACCCGCGCGGCGGCAGCCGCGGGATCGCCGCGATCCCCTCGGTTGTGGCGCGCTCGGAGTCGGCACGCCACAACCGACTCAGCTCAAAGCCCCCTGACCACGTGCGTGGCGTCGGCGAGAGAGGCTCCGGGCACCTGGCGCCGCAACTCCTTGATGGCCCGGACCTCACCGTCCCGGTCCCGCATCGTCCGCAGAGCATCGCTGTCGACATGCTTGCGCAGGTCGTCCAGCGACTGGAACCGCTGCCGACCACGGCTGCGTCGCTTGCGCGTGGCCATGTCGACAACTGCGGCCAGGAACACGCAGATGCCGGCAACCGTGAAGGTCGCCGAAGCCGGGTCGCTCGTCTCGGTGAGCACAAGGCCGAGCCAGATACCGACGGCCACGACCAGGATGGCCGCGAACCACATGAGCATGAGCCTGTTGCGGGAAAGCGGCTTGTGGGGCTTGTCTGCTGCGTCGTCGCGCGGCTGGTCGTTCACTCGGAGTCCTTTGTCTTTCCGGCTGTTCGGGGCTGGTTGCGAGACCGCCCTGCCATGGGCGCGGTGCGGTCTACCCATCATGCCGTGCGGGGCTGTGGAGTTGTTGTGGAGCTTCCGGACCAGTTCCGATCAGAAACATCCAGGCGCCGGGATCCAGCGGGTGTGTCTGTAGCTCTCTCGTACTGCACTGATCTGCCGTGTGCTTCAACTCGTCGTCCACGTATGCCGGGTTGGAGCCGGGGATGCCTGCGCACGGTGGAAGGTATTCGCTGGTGAGATCCTTCCAGAGGGGCTGCGAACTCGTATAATCAGCCGTCGCTACGAGGCGTGGTGTGTCTGTGCGGGGCTGTCCTTCTGCGCACCTTGCCTCGTACTCCGTTGCCACGCTGTTCAGGAGAGGCATTTCATGGGGGATCACTTCAAGACGGATACGGACCAACTGGACCGGTTCGCCAAGACGTTGGACAGCAGCGTCAAGGAGCTGGATGAGGCCCGTACAGCGCTGTCCCACGTCAGGGGCGATCAGATCGGGACGGCACGGCTCGACGAAGCGTGCGACGGCTTCCAGGAGAAGTGGAAGTACGGCTCCGAGCAGCTGGGCGAATTGATCAAAGGCATCAAGGAAGGCGTGGACAAGAACGCCAAGAGCTACAAGGAGATGGAAGACAACCTGGAGAAGGCCCTCAAGCAGATGGCGGACCAGGGAACTTCCGGCGGGGGTAACTGATGGCTGACAATCCGTATCCGCACTTGGGCTGGAACCCCGTACCGGGCATTCCGGCGGAAGTTCACTCCCTCAAGACCAAGGTGGACAAGGCGGCGAAGGCGCTGCGCAGCTCGCACCAGCAGATCGAGCGGATCCTGGGTGAGAGCAGCCACTGGGAGGGTGATGCGGCCAACGCCTTTCGTGACGAACTCGACGGCGACCTGCCGACGTACATGAAGAACGCCGCGCAGTCCCTGGAGAAGGCCGCCGCCCAGCTCACGAAGTGGGACGGCGACCTGACTTCCCATCGTGAGCTCGCCAAGAAGTACGACGACGAGGCGAAAGAGAAGAAGGCGGCGATCGGTACCGCCAAGGAGCGACAGGACACGGCGAACAAGGACCCGGATCTCAAGCTGGGTGGCAAGGAGTTCCCGAGCCAGGCCGAAGCGGACGCGGCCACGGCGCGGCTGCGGGCAGCCGAGGGCCGTCTGAACGAGGCATCCGGTGCTCTGGAGAAGGCCAACAAGGCGTTCGACGACGTGATCGCCAAGGCCAAGGAGCTCGAGAAGGAACACGAGAGCGACGCCAACAAGGTCGCTGACAGCCTGGACGAGGCGGACGACAAGCTCGCGCCGAAGGAGCCGGGCTGGCTCAGTAAGACCCTCAGCGCCATCGGTGACGGACTGAAGGCCGCCGGCGAGTTCCTCCTCGACCACGCGGGCACCATCGGAGCCATCGCGGGCCTGCTCGCGCTTTTCCCGACGCCGCTCGCGCCGGTGTTCGCGGGCATCGCCGTCGTGGCCAGTGCCGCCTCCATGGCCAAGAATCTCTCCAGCGAGGACTTCAGGGCATCGCTGACAGGCAAGTACGGCGGCATGGAAGCGTTCAGCGCCTGGGCCTCCCTGGGGGGCGACGCGCTCGGGATGGTGCCGGGCGCCGGCGCACTGGGCAAGGCCGGAGGCGAGGTCAGCATGCTGGCAGGCGCCGCCCGGGAGGGTGGCGAGGCCATGTCTGCCGGGTCCAAGGTCGCCGCCTTCGGGCGGGAGACGGTCTCGGCCTTCAACTTCAAGGCGCTCGACGTGGCCACAGATCCCAATACGGGGCTTGTGCAGTACGGAATCAACGGTGCCAACGTCCTGGCCAACACCTCCTCCTCTCTCGAGGAAGCGGGGGTGCTGCCGGACACAGGACCGGCCCACAACGGAGCGGAGTTCACCAAGGCGGGTGCCGCTGCGTACGGTCTGCCGGGTGCGGCCGGAGACATCGCCGACGGCATGGGTGATCTCGTGGCAGGGCTCAGGCTGTGAGTACCGCTCAGGAGACGTCCGCAGCGAAGCCGGCGCCCGCGTTCTGGTACGACATCCCGCACGGCTATCTGCAGCTCGAGATCCGTCCGGACCGCGAGACTCTCGACGAGATGGCGCGCCAGGTCCTTGCTCTGCCGGAGGACGTACGGGACCGCGCCGATCAGGTGTTCCGTCTGTACGCCATCGTCATGTGGGAGATGCAGAAGCAGCGCGTGCAGGGTTGTGCCATCGGCATGCACCCGGACGATCGCGGCGGTGCGGCGATGTCCGTCCTGACGGTGTCCAGCGTGGAGATGCAGGGGGTCAATCCGAAGGCAGTGCTCGCCACTCTGATGTCCTCCGGGGCCGGAGAGACGCCCGACAAGGGAATCCTGCCTGTCGAACTGCCCTCGGGGCCGGGCTTCCTCACCGAGTCCGTGGAACGCAGCCTTGTGCCTGGAGCAGTCGGTGAGGCAGGTGAGGGACCGGCGGACGCTCCTGTCTGGCGGGGCATGGTTGCCATCCCGGACACTCGCAACTCGGCAGTCATCGCCGTCCAGTTGGTCACGCCGTCGATGGAACTCGCCGACGACTATCGCAACGTGCTGCTCGGTGTCGCGAGTACGGTGACCTTCACCGATCCGCACCTGGCTGACGGTGCCGCAGGCACCGGGGAGCCCGAGCCGGGAACGGCGGCACATGCGGTGAGGAGCGACTTCGGGTGACGGACGGCGCCGTACGCCCGGCGAAGCTACGCGGCCCTTCGCCGCTTCGCCGGGTGGCCTTCTGGACGGTGGCGTTCGCCGTCTTCTACGGGCTCTCGCTCTGCGTGCTGAGCGACTCCCTGTTCCTCCTCGCCATTCCGGGTCTGATCGGCCTTGCCGCCCTGGGCAGTACGGGCGCGCTTCTGGCGCTGTACTCGCCGCTGCGCGCTGACGTCCCGTACGCCACGGACGGTACGAACCCCCAGGGAGTGGTGGAGCATCACCGTTCGGTGCTCCGGAAGCGATTCGGGATCCTGGTGCTCGTGTGCGTCGCCGCGGCGGCGACGGTGCCGGTCACGAAGTCGGACTACGTCATCCCGCTTGCACCGCTTTCCATCCTGGCGCTCTTCGTGGGGACGCGATTCTGGTTCGAGCAGCTTCGGTCCGTCCGGCTGGCCTCCCAGGCGCTCGATGTGTACGGCTTCGAATTCCGGGCTCCCGTGGAGAAGCTGAATCTGAGGTCGTCCGGGAAGCGTTCGTTGCGCCTGGGCGGTGGTTCGGGCGGGGAGTCCCCGAAGATGTCCGCGCACCAGCCGCTGGGCCAGATGTGGCCAAGGGACATCGCCGACGGGGTGTGGTTCGCCGGCGATGACATCTTCGGGGGAGTTGTGCTGGTCCCCGGCTCAGGGGAGCTCATGGTCGCGCAGCCTCTGAACTGGGACGAGTTCGCCGCCGAGAGGAACCGGGCGGGCGCAGAACGTCTGGAGAGGGCGAACCGGGCGGGGTTCGACCAGCGTCGCGTCTAGCCGTTCCCAGGTATCAGGAGAGGAAGTCAGCACGTGGAATCCGACCCTCAACTTCCCCTGACAAAGGTGGCGTTCGACGATCCCGGGACACGGAAGGTGTGGACGGCGACACGTCGCCGGGTGAGGCTCAAGCTGTGGCTGTGGAGCGCGCTGCTCGTCGCCGCCCTGGCGCTGAGCGGCGTGCTCGCGGAAGTGCGATGGGGTGACGGCAACGCTCGGGGCGACAACAGCGTGGGCGGCGCCATCGGCGGAGTGGCCCTTCTGGCCTACCCGTTCGCGCTGTACGCCTGCTGCGGTGCACTGTCCCGTCTGCGCAAGGCCCGCAGCATTCTGGAGGCGTACCCCTGGCGGTCGCTCCCGGCGGTGCGCAAACTGTCCGGAACGAAGGAAGCCACGGGCGTTCCGGTGCAGTTCCGGCTCCCCGACGGCGAGGAACCCGGTGGCAGCGAGAGCACGTACGTGGACGACGACGGCTCGGTCTGGTCGCAGAGCATGTCCGCCCGCAACCCGCTCCGCTGGAACCGCTGGGACACGGCCATGGAGAAGGGCGCCTGGTTCGCGGGGGACGTGGAACGTGGAGGAGTGCTCGCGCTTCCCGGCGGCCGCTGCTTGATGACCCTGCAGCGCCGCTGGCAGGTCCTCACCATGGAGAAGCGGACGGCCAAGGCCGAACACGAGAGCATCCTGGCGGCTGCGCCGAGGAGTGGCTGAGCCCGGGGATCCCGGGCCGCAGGCGTCGGCCCGCGGCGCCGCCCCGCACTCGCCCTAAACCCCGCCGTTCTCCGGCGTCGGCTCCAGGTCGAACTCCCCGTCCCGCGCCCCGAGTACAAACGCACGCCACTCCGCCGCGGTGTAACGCAGCACCGTGTCGGGGTCCTTGGAGTTACGCATCGCCACCGCGCCGCCGGGGAGGTGCGCGATCTCGACCCTTTCCTCCTCCGGGCCGCCCGGTGCGGACTCCCAGACGGCATCGGAGATGTCCATCGCGTACAGCTCGTCCTTCTCCTGCTGCGTCCCCATAGGCGCATGCTCCCTTCCTCGCACCGCAGCGTGATTGTCGGTCGATCTCGCCGCGAGCCCCCACTGGTCCGGCCCGTCTCGGCGCGGCCCCGTCATCCTCCCACGCACCCCTGACCGTGCAGGTCGGATCGAGTCAGCCGTACCGGCGCAAGCACTGTGCAGGGAGCGTTTGCACCCCGCCCTCGCGCTCTCTCAGCAGGCCCTGCTCAAGACCCTCCGTAGGCCGTGCCCAAGATGCCGCTGCGCGCGGCCAGTTCATCCGCACCGGGGAACGGCCCAGGCCGTTGCTTCCCCGGCTCCCCCGGCTCCCCCGGCACCGCATGCACGGAGCCCGGGCAGGAGGGTTCCAGCTCCCTGCCCGGGCTCCACTCGTGCGGAAACGCTCGGGGGACTCGGGGCGAGGCCCCGTCAGTTGTTCGCCGGCATCCACCCCGTCTGGACGAGCTGTCCGCCTCGGCGCCGCGTCTGGAAGTAACCGCGGCCTGCCGGGAGTTGGGTCGGGGAGATGTTGCCCAGCAGCGCACCTTCGGACTTGTCGCCCGAGAGGACGACGCCCTGTGCGCCCAGCTCCTTCATCCGCTGCATCACCGGCTCGTACAGTGCGCGGCTCGCGCCGCCGGAGGAACGGGCGAGGATCACGCGCAGCCCCACGTCCCGTGCGAACGGCAGGTACTCCAGCAGCGGCATCAGCGGGTTCTGCCCGGTTGCCACCAGGTCGTAGTCGTCGATGACGACGAACGCGTCCGGGCTGTCGTACCAGCTGCGGTTGCGGAGCTGCTCCGGCGTGACATCCGGCCCCGGCATGCGCCGCGACATGGAGCCGGCCAGGCCTTCGAGGGTCTCCTGCAGCGCGGGTGCCGCGGCGCAGTACCGCGACATGTGCGCCTCGGGAACACCCTGAAGGTGTGCGCGACGGTAGTCACCGACGACGATCTTGGCCTTGTCCGGCGAGTACCGCTCGGTGATCTGGTGCATGAGGAGCCGCAGCAGTGCGCTCTTGCCGGACTCGCTCTCGCCGAAGACCACGAACAGCGGATCGGTCTCGAAGTTGACGAAGACCGGCCGCAGCGAGCTCTCGTCGATGCCGAACGCCAGGCCGTGGTCGGGGTAGTCGGAGCCCTTGGGGAGCCTGGACGCCTCGAGCATGGTCGGCAGCAGCCGGACCGCGGGTGCCGGCTCGCCCTTCCAGTGTTCGTTGATCGCGCTGATCGTCTGCCGGGTCGCCTCCGGCAGGTCCTCCAGCGTGGCGGAGCCGTCGATGCGTGGCAGCGCCGTCATCAGGTGCAGCTTGTCCGGGCTGAGGCCCCGGCCCGGCATGGCCGCCGGGACGTTCGCCGCGACCTTGCGGTCGATCTCGGACTCGGACGGGTCACCCAGCCGCAGTTCCACGCGGTTCTGCAGGAGGTCCTTGAGCGCGGGACGCACCTCCGTGTACCGCGAAGCGGTGAGGATGAGGTGGACGCCGAAGCCGAGCCCTCGGGTGGCGATGTCTGTGACGTCGGCCTCGAGCATCTCGTAGTCGTTCTTGAACGTCGCCCAGCCGTCGATGACGAGGAAGACGTCGCCCCATTTCTGGTCCGGCAGCTGCCCGGCGGCGCGGCGCTGGCGGAAGGTGGCGATGGAATCGACGTTGTGCGCCCGGAAGTACTCCTCACGCTCGTTGAGAATCGACATGACCTCGCTGACCGTGCGTCGGACCTTCTCCCCGTCGAGACGGTTGGCGACGCCGCCGACGTGGTGCAGGTCCTCCATGGACAGCAGCGAGCCGCCGCCGAAGTCCAGGCAGTAGAACTGCACTTCGGACGGGGTGTGCGTGAGCGCGAACGACGTCATCAGCGTGCGCAGCAGCGTCGACTTGCCGGACTGCGGCCCGCCGATGACGAAGCCGTGACCGGCGGCACCGGAGAAGTCCCGGTAGAGCACGTCGCGGCGCTGCTCGAACGGCTTGTCCAGCAGGGCGACCGGCACCGCGAGGCGGCCGAGGGCCGTGTACTCCGGTGCCGTCAGGCCGCGCTCCGGTGTGGCGGCGAGCGCAGGCAGCAACTGGTCGATGGACGGCGGATCTTCCAGCGGCGGCAGCCACACCTGGTGTGCGGACGGGCCCTGGCCGACCATCTTCTGCACGATCACGTCGAGCACGGTGTCGGCGAGAGCGTCGTCGACCGTGTCGGTGTCCTGGACCTCCGGCTCCGGCGTGACCGGCAGCGCCACAGGCGTGGCCGTGAACATCACGGGACGCGTCTGCGTGGACTGGCTGACCCTGGTCGGACCGGCCGTGCGGTACGCACCGGAGACGTAGGCGGCCTTGAACTGCACCATCGTCTCGGTGTCGTACTTGAGGAAGCCGGCACCCGGGACGTTCGGCAGGTGGTAGGCGTCCGGAACGCCGATGGCGGTACGCGACTCGGCGGCCGAGAAGGTCCGCAGACCGATCCGGTACGACAGGAACGTGTCCAGACCGCGCAGCTTGCCCTCCTCCAGGCGCTGCGAGGCCAGCAACATGTGCACACCCAGCGAACGGCCGATGCGGCCGATCTGGATGAACATGTCGATGAAGTCGGGCTTGGCGGTGAGGAGTTCGCTGAACTCGTCGATGATCAGGACGAGCGACGGCAGCGGATCCAGGGCCGCACCGGCGGCACGCGCCTTCTCGTAGTCCGTGATGTTCGCGTAGTTGCCCGCCCTGCGCAGGGTCTCCTGACGACGGTTGAGCTCACCGGTGATCGCGTCGCGCATGCGGTCGACGAGGGTGAGTTCGTCGGCGAGGTTGGTGATGACCGCCGCGGTGTGCGGCATGTCGGCCATGCCCGTGAAGGTGGCGCCGCCCTTGAAGTCGGCGAGGATGAAGTTGAGCGTCTCGGACGAGTGCGTCACGGCCAGGCCGAGCACGAGCGTGCGCAGGAGCTCCGACTTGCCGGAACCGGTCGCACCGACGCAGAGGCCGTGCGGGCCCATGCCCTCCTGCGACGCCTCCTTGATGTCGAGCATGACCGGCTCGCCCTCGCCGCCGATCCCGATCGGCACACGCAGCCGCTCGTGCAGCGAACGCGGTCGCCAGGTGCGTGCCATGTCGACCGAACCCGCGTCGCCGATGCCCATGAGGTCGGTGAAGTCCAGGTTGGACAGCAGCGGTTCGCCGTCTTCTCCGCTGCCCATGCGCATCGGGGAGAGCTGACGTGCCAGCGCCTCGGCCTGCTCGTAGCTCAGCAGGTCGGGCTTGCCGGAGTACGCCGACTCCCGGCCGACGTACAGGTCGAGGGTGTTCTCCTTCACGTGCACCGTGAGGCCGCCGGACATCTGGTCGTCCAGGGCGCCGGGAGCCACCTCGAGGAACGTGACGCCCTGCAGGCCCTCGGCGCCTGCGAGTTGGGAGTCGGGAGGTATCGAACCGCCGTCGAGGATGACGACGATGTGCGGCTGGTCGGCAACGGGCGTGCCGTCACGGTTCCAGCGGGCGCGGCCGTCGAGCTGGCTGCTGAGCGACTCCTCCAGCTGCCCCAAGTCGTCGTAGAACAGCCGCGCCTGGCCGGCGCCGTCGGACTGCGAGGGGTGCTGCGCGTGCGGCAGCCACTTCGTCCAGTCCCATTCGGCCATCGAGCCCGGGTGGGCGACGACCGCGATCATCAGCTCCTCGGGGGAGTGCAGCGAGGAGAGCTGGCCGATGGCCGCACGTACATTGCCGTAGACCTCCTCCGAACTTCCGGTGACGACCACGTGGTAAAAGGCCCGCAGGCTCACCGCGATGGGCAGGTCCGGAAGTGAACGGTGAATGTCCAGGAAGGACTTCATCGCTTCCGCTGTGAGCGGCTCGAGTTCGTCCTTGGGCGCCGTTTCCGGTGCGACGAGCGGAGTGCTCAACTGCTGCCAGCCCGTGCCGATTCGCACCGACGAGAAGTCGTTGTCCGACGGCCGCCGTTCCCACAGTCTTTTCGGATCACCGGCGATCGCCCACAGCTGATCCGGACTCGGATGCTGATACAGCTGCGCGTTCCGCTGTGCCTCCGAGGTCTTGCGTACGTCCTTCCGGATCTGGTCGAGATAGCGGAAGTAGTCCCTCCGCTCCTGCCCCATCTGGGCACGTCCTCCCCGCCGGGCCTTGATGACCTGCGCGATCGCCATGGCGACCGTCGAGACGGCCATGAGGCCGCCCGCGACCCTCATGTAGGGCGGCGAGCCCGGCATGAAGAAGAATGCGACCGAACCTCCCATGCCCATGACGGGCAGGAGATTCATCCACATGTCGTTGTCGCCGTCGCGCGGCAGTTCAGGTGGGGATTCGAGCTTGACTTCCCCCTCGGGCACGGTCGGCGGCATGACCCGTGGCTGCCGCTTCACGATGACCACACTCACCGTTTCATCAGTCCTTCACGATAAATTCGCAATTACGCACCGACGCCCCCGCCATCGCAACAGCTACCGGTCATGCAGACGCTGATCCTAGTAGGTATGAGAGTCTCCGGGATCCGGAGGACCGACTGTCCGCCGTGGACGGTAAGGTGACCCGCAATCTTCCCCAACTGCTTCCGCCGCGAGGAAGCTTGGGGCAATCCATGGGCCCGGGATGTCTGTAATTCATCGTGACGCCGAGTCCGAGCAGTGAGCAAGCAAGGGGGAACAACAAGGTGGCCACGACCGCAGCGACCGGCTTCTGCCGCGTCACGGTAGTTGCTCCCGGGGGGCGGATCGACGTCGCGCTTCCCGAGGACGTGCCCCTGTCCGACGTCTATCCGGAGATTGCCCGGCTCTCCGGGGGCAGCCCCGCAGAGGGCTCCCTGTCGGGCTATCACCTCGTGCGCCGGGACGGGCGGGTGCTGGAGTCGGGCCTCTCCCTGGCGGGCAACGGCATCCGGGACGGCGAGGTTCTGCTTCTGCGCCCGTTCGCCGATTCGCTGCCCTCCGCGGTCTTCGACGACGTCAGCGACGCGGTCGCCGCGTCGGTCAGGCGTGACCGCGCACTGTGGAACGAACAGCGGATGCGTGTGGCCGGGCTCATCGGCGGCGGCGTGCTGTTGGTGCTCATGGCCTTCGCGCTGTGGTTCGCCGACCCGGTCGAGCACGACATGCACGGGCTCCCCGGCATCATCGCCGCGGCGGCCGGGCTTCTGCTCGTCGCCCTCGCGTGCGTGCGCGCCCGCGTGTACGACGACAGGGCCTCGTCCATCGCCCTCGGCCTCGGAGCCATGCCGCACATCATGGTCGCCGGGTCCGGGGCTCTCCCGCTGCCCGACGGCCAGGGAATCGGCCGGCTCCAGTTCCTGCTCGGCTGCGTCGCGGTGCTGCTCGCGTCCGCGGTACTGATCGCGATCACTCCGAGGGGCGACGGTCCGTTCGTCGCCTCCGCGATCGTCTCCGCCGTCGGCACGGTCTTCACCTTCATCGCCGTCGTCTCCGACATCGGTCCGGTCGACGCGGCGGCCATCGCCGCCCCCGTCTCTGTCGGCACCATCGCCTTCCTGCCCGGCTTCTCCGCCCGCTTCGCCCGGCTGCCCATAGGCTTCGAGCCCCGCGCGGGCGGCCCCGGCGGCTACGACGACGGCCAGGACGCCTCCCGCGGCACCCAGGGTCCCGTCGACGCCGAGCGCATCGCGGCCCAGGCCCGCCGGGGTCACGAGATGCTCGTCGGCCTCGTCGGCGGCTGGTGCGCCGCCGTGGTCGGATCGGCGGCCGTGCTGGGCTTCTCCCAGAGCGGCTGGGGCCAGCTGCTCGCCCTCGCGACCGGCATCTCGATGCTGCTGCGGGCCCGGCTCTTCCGCTACACCTCCCAGGTCGCCTGCGCCCTCGTCGCGGGCCTCGGCGCCCTCACTCTGCTCGCGCTGGGGCTCTCGCTCAACCCGCCGGCGCAGCTCGTCCGTGAGTTCGTCACCGGCGACAGCGCGGGGCTCGACGTGCGTACGGTCTGGATCGCGGCGTCCATCGCGCTCGCCGCCGCCTTGGTCACCGCCATCGGCCTGATCGTCCCGCGGACGGGGCTGACCCCCTTCTGGGGCCGGTTCATGGAGCTGACCGAGACCTTCGTGCTGCTCTCGCTGATCCCGCTCTGCCTCGCGGTCATGGACGTCTACGCCGACGTCCGCGGCTCCATCGGAGGCTGACCGGGCCCGCCGGTGCGCAGGTCGGCTTCCGTATCCGCCCGTCCCCAACAGCTGCACAGGGGGCGGGCGGAGGCATGCTGCGGCGCTGGTAGGCTGGTGCGGCCCTCCGAGTAATCGAAGCATCCCCTGAGGCGAAGACCAGGGGCGCTCGCGGGCAGAACCCATGAGGAGTACGCGTGTCGTCTCTCGATGTCGCAACCAAGAAGAAGATCATTTCCGAGTTCGCCACCAAGGAAGGTGACACCGGCTCCCCCGAGGTCCAGGTGGCGCTGCTTTCCCGCCGCATCTCGGACCTGACCGAGCACCTGAAGACGCACAAGCACGACCACCACTCCCGCCGTGGTCTGCTGCTGCTGGTCGGCCAGCGCCGCCGCCTCCTGCAGTACCTGGCGAAGAAGGACATCACGCGCTTCCGTGCGCTCGTCGAACGCCTCGGCATCCGCCGTGGCGCGGCCGGCGCCCGCTGACATGTGACGGAGGGAGCGGTTCCCATCTCAGGGGACCGCTCCCTTCGCCATACCTGAAGGGACCGGAAGGTTTGTAGGCTGGTCCCTGCACGACGTACAACGAAGACCGCGCCCCACAGGACAGCGGTCGCAGACACACAGACACAGGCAAGACGCGGCAGGCGCGCCCCGCCCGTAGCCGGTCCTCGGTAGTGGCCCCCGGACACAGACGTTCCGGGTGCTTCGATCGAAGACCGGCCCGCACACGGAGCGCTCCTCCGCAGCCGGTCCGCCACCACACGGGTGCCGGACACATACGAGGAGATATCCCTGGTGGAGAACGAGACCCACTACGCCGAAGCCGTCATCGACAACGGCACCTTCGGCACCCGCACCATCCGATTCGAGACGGGCCGGCTGGCCAGGCAGGCAGCCGGCTCCGCCGTGGCGTACCTGGACGACGACACCATGGTGCTGTCGGCCACAACCGCCTCCAAGCAGCCCAAAGACCAGCTCGACTTCTTCCCGCTCACGGTCGACGTCGAGGAGCGGATGTACGCGGCCGGCAAGATCCCAGGCTCCTTCTTCCGCCGTGAGGGCCGTCCGTCTGAGGACGCGATCCTCACCTGCCGGCTGATCGACCGTCCGCTGCGCCCCTCGTTCAAGAAGGGCCTGCGCAACGAGATCCAGATCGTCGAGACGATCATGGCGCTCAACCCCGACCACCTCTACGACGTGGTCGCCATCAACGCCGCCTCCTGCTCGACGCAGCTGTCGGGTCTGCCCTTCTCGGGGCCCATCGGCGCCACCCGCGTCGCCCTCATCCGCGGTCAGTGGGTCGCCTTCCCGACCCACACGGAACTCGAGGACGCCGTCTTCGACATGGTCGTTGCCGGCCGCACTCTCCCCGACGGTGACGTCGCGGTGATGATGGTCGAGGCCGAGGCCACCGAGAAGACCGTCGAGCTGGTCCAGGGCGGTGCGGAGGCCCCCACCGAGGAGATCGTCGCCGCCGGTCTCGAGGCCGCCAAGCCCTTCATCAAGGTGCTGTGCAAGGCCCAGGCCGACCTCGCCGCCAAAGCCGCCAAGCCGGTCGGTGAGTTCCCGATCTACCTGGACCACCAGGACGACGTACTCGAGGCCCTCACCGCGGCAGTCCGTGACGAGCTCTCCCAGGCCCTCACCATCCCCGCCAAGCAGGAGCGCGAGGCCGAGCTGGACCGTGTGAAGGGTCTCGCCGCCGAGAAGCTCATCCCGCAGTTCGAGGGCCGCGAGAAGGAGATCTCCGCCGCGTACCGGACGCTGACCAAGGAACTGGTCCGCGACCGCGTCATCAAGGAGAAGAAGCGCATCGACGGCCGCGGCGTCACGGACATCCGTACGCTCGCCGCCGAGGTCGAGGCGATCCCGCGGGTCCACGGCTCGGCGCTCTTCGAGCGCGGGGAGACGCAGATCCTCGGTGTGACGACGCTGAACATGCTGCGCATGGAACAGCAGCTGGACACCCTCTCGCCGGTGACCCGCAAGCGGTACATGCACAACTACAACTTCCCGCCCTACTCCACCGGTGAGACGGGCCGCGTCGGCTCGCCGAAGCGCCGCGAGATCGGCCACGGCGCGCTCGCGGAGCGTGCGCTCATGCCGGTGCTGCCGACCCGCGAGGAGTTCCCCTACGCGATCCGCCAGGTCTCCGAGGCGCTCGGCTCCAACGGCTCGACGTCCATGGGCTCGGTCTGCGCTTCCACCATGTCGCTGCTGAACGCCGGTGTGCCGCTCAAGGCGCCCGTCGCCGGCATCGCCATGGGCCTGATCTCCAAGGAGATCGAGGGCGAGACCCACTACGTCACCCTCACCGACATCCTCGGTGCGGAGGACGCCTTCGGCGACATGGACTTCAAGGTCGCCGGCACCCGGCAGTTCGTCACCGCCCTCCAACTCGACACCAAGCTGGACGGCATCCCGGCCTCCGTTCTCGCCGCGGCGCTCAAGCAGGCCCGCGACGCGCGTCTGCACATCCTCGACGTGATGAACGAGGCCATCGACGTACCGGACGAGATGTCCCCCAACGCCCCGCGGATCATCACCGTGAAGATCCCCGTGGACAAGATCGGTGAGGTCATCGGCCCCAAGGGCAAGATGATCAACCAGATCCAGGAGGACACGGGCGCCGACATCACCATCGAGGACGACGGCACCATCTACATCGGCGCCGCCGACGGTCCCGCCGCCGAGGCCGCCCGTGCCACGATCAACGGCATCGCCAACCCGACGATGCCCGAGGTCGGCGAGCGTTACCTGGGGACCGTGGTCAAGACGACCACGTTCGGCGCCTTCGTCTCGCTGCTTCCCGGCAAGGACGGACTGCTGCACATCTCGCAGATCCGCAAGCTCGCCGGCGGCAAGCGCGTCGAGAACGTCGAGGACGTGCTCGGTGTCGGCCAGAAGGTCCAGGTCGAGATCGCCGAGATCGACCAGCGGGGCAAGCTCTCGCTGATCCCCGTTCTGGAGGACGAGGAGTCCGAGGGCTCCGGTGACTCCGAGCAGAAGGACTCCGCGTCGGCCGACGCCGCCGCGGGTGACAAGTGACACATGCGCACCGTGCGACGGCCCGCCCCACCTCTGCGGAGGGGCGGGCCGTCGCCCGTACACCATCGGGAGTGAAGGCGATGTCAGGCGGCCGCCCGGACACAGGCGGCGAGGTCCGCAAGACGGTCCTGCCGGGCGGCCTGCGCGTCGTCACCGAGACGGTGCCCACGGTCCGCTCGGCGACCCTCGGGATCTGGGCGCACGTCGGTTCCCGCGACGAGACGCCGGCGCTGGGCGGCGCCACCCACTATCTGGAGCATCTGCTCTTCAAGGGCACGAAGCGGCGCAGCGCCCTCGACATCTCGGCCGCGCTGGACGCCGTCGGCGGTGAGATGAACGCCTTCACCGCCAAAGAGTTCACCTGCTACTACGCACGCGTCCTCGACTCCGACCTGCCTCTCGCCATCGACGTCGTCGGTGACATGCTCACCAGTTCGGTTCTCGACGCGGCGGAGATCGAGGCCGAGAGAGGCGTCATCCTCGAAGAGATCGCGATGACCGAGGACGATCCCGGCGACTGCGTGCACGACCTCTTCGCCCGCGCCCTGCTGGGCGATTCACCGCTGGGCCGCCCGGTGCTGGGCACCGTCGAGACGGTCAACGACTTCACGCGCGACCGCCTGGCGCGCTTCTACCGCAAGCACTACGACCCGCCGCACCTGGTCGTGGCCGCCGCCGGCAACCTCGACCACGACACCGTCGTGAGCCAGGTGCGGGCGGCCTTCGACAGGGCGGGCGCCCTGGAGCGTGCCGACGGCCGGGAGCCCGTCGCTCCGCGCGCCGGCGTACGTCCCCTGCGTGCCCGTGGCCGCGTGGAGATCGCCGACCGCAGCACGGAACAGGCCCACCTCGTCCTCGGAATGCCGGGCTACTCCCGCAACGACGACCGCCGTTGGGCGCTCGGCGTGCTCAGTGCGGCCCTCGGCGGCGGAATGAGCTCCCGGCTCTTCCAGGAGATCCGCGAGAAGCGCGGCCTGGCCTACAGCACGTACGCCTACACCTCGGGATTCGCCGACTGCGGCCTGTTCGGCGTCTACGCCGGCTGCCGGCCCGGCCAGCTCTCCGACGTGCTCAAGATCTGCCGCGACGAGCTGGACCAGGCAGCCACGCACGGCCTTCCCGACGACGAACTGCGCCGTGCCGTCGGTCAGTTGTCGGGTGCCACGGTGCTCGGGCTGGAGGACACGGGCGCACTCATGCACCGCCTCGGCAAGAGCGAACTGTGCTGGGGCGAACAGCTGTCGGTCGACGAGATGCTGGCCAAGATCTCCGCCGTCACGCCCGACGACGTACGCGAGGTCGCCCGGGACGTCCTCGGCCGGCGCCCCTCGCTCGCCGTCATCGGACCGCTCACCGACCGCCAGACGACCCAGCTCCACGAGGCCGTCGCCTGACGACCGTCCCGCACCCCGTCCAATGTCCCCGCCAGGATCCGGCGGCACCACCGGTCCGGGCAGTCTCGAAGGAACGAACAATGAGCAAGCTGCGCGTGGCCGTCCTCGGCTCGGAGGGACGGATGGGTTCCGAGGCCGTACAGGCAGTGGAAGCCGCCGACGACATGGAACTGGCCGTCGCTCTCGACCGCGACGACGACCTCGCCGACCTCACGCGATCCGGCGCCGAGGTCGCCGTCGACCTGACGCACCCCGACGCCGTGATGGGCAACCTCGAGCACTGCGTCGCGGCCGGCATCCACGCCGTCGTCGGCACCACCGGCTGGACGGACGAGCGGCTCGACGCCGTACGGGGCTGGCTCGCAGCCTCACCCGGCACCGGCGTGCTCATCGCCCCCAACTTCGGCATCGGCGCGGTCCTGACCATGCAGTTCGCACAGCAGGCGGCCCGATTCTTCGAATCCGTCGAGGTCGTCGAGCTGCACCACCCGAACAAGGCGGACGCACCGAGCGGCACGGCCGTACGCACGGCACAGCTCATCGCCTCCGCCCGTGGGGAAGCCGACCTTCCCGGACAGCCCGACGCAACGTCGACGTCCCTGGACGGTGCACGTGGCGCGGACGTCGACGGCGTTCCGGTGCACGCCGTACGGCTGCGCGGTCTCGTCGCCCACCAGGAGGTGCTGTTCGGAGGCGAGGGCGAGACCCTCACCATCCGGCACGACTCGCTGCACCGCAGCTCGTTCATGCCCGGTGTGCTCCTCGGAGTGCGCCGCGTCGGCTCCACCCCGGGACTCACCTACGGTCTGGAGCACTTCCTCGACCTGGACGGATGACGGCGTGCGGGCCAAGATCACGTACTTCACCCTGGCTGCCGTCCTGGTCGCCTACTTCGTGCTGGCAGGCAGCCGCGGAGTGCTGCTGATCGAACAGGGCACGCCGGTCACCGTGGCCCTCGGTCTTGCGGTCCTCGTCCTGCCGCTGATCGGTGTCTGGTTCCTGTGGCAGACGACCCGCTTCGCCCGGAACGCCGAGCGGCTGGCGCGGGAGCTGGAAGCGGAGGGCGGGCTGCCGCTCGACGAGCTTCGGCGTACGCCGTCGGGCCGCATCGACCGGGAGTCGGCCGACGAGGTGTTCGCCCGCAGAAAGGCCGAAACCGAACGGGCCCCCGACGACTGGCGCTGCTGGTTCCGTCTCGCGGTCGCCTACCGCGACGCCCGTGACACCCCTCGCGCGCGCAAGGCCATGCAGCGCGCCATCACGCTGCATGACGACCAGCAGCAGGGGCAGCAGGGCGTTTCCTGAGCAACGCCCCCACAGCCTGGGCGCGAGTCCTAACGGCCTGCCGTTGAGTACGCGGCGGGCTGCGACTCGGCCGCCCACCCCTCTATGACGTCCGCGGCCCGGTCGAACGCCTCGGGCCGGGACAGAAAGTCGGCGTTGTGATCGGTGAGCAGCGTGCGCAGCGGCTCCCCGTCACCGGCCCGTACGACGTGCAGCGCCTGCCCCTGCACGGTGCGCGGGAGCCCGAGCCACCGCACGGGCTGCTGAACCGTTCGTACGGCGGCCACCTCGGCCCAGCGCAGCGTCACCGTGTTCAGCAGTCCGACCCGGCGCAGACCGTGCGCGGAGACCCATACGCCCACGCGCAGCAGCCGCAGCGCGAGCCCGATCACGGCCAGCGCGGCGCCGAGGCAGACGAGCGCGCCCGTGAGGGCCCCGGCTAGGGCGATGATCAGGGCAGAGAAGAGCATGTACGAGGCGAGCAAGAGAATCAGGGCGGCGCCGCCGACCCTCCAGGGTCCGGGACGGTACGGGCGGCGCCAGTGCTCACGGGCGTCGTACGGCAGAGGGCTGGGCTCCGGGTGCTCGGCCGCGCCGGTTTGTCCTGCGGCCGTCATGAAGGGCAGGGGCACTGGTGGTCCTCGCTCAAACGGTCTCGATCGGGTGGATCGGGTGATGCGCGTGGACACTAGCGAGGTGTGCGGGACCCGGCCAGCCCGGCAGGTCGGCGCGGCGCGTCGTCGAACGGAAGCCGGCCGGGCAGCAGTGCCCGGCCGGAGAAG
The DNA here is from genome assembly GCF_000426165.1 of Streptomyces sp. TAA486. NCBI lineage: Bacteria > Bacillati > Actinomycetota > Actinomycetes > Kitasatosporales > Streptomycetaceae > Streptomyces > Streptomyces sp. TAA486. The sequence continues at coordinate 437,446 of NZ_AUEV01000006.1, forward strand.
TGCGAACGCCCGAGACCGTCAGCGGCTCTCGGCGGCGGCGGGCCCGTGGTGCTGCGACTGACGCTCGGGATCGAGCGCGGGCACACCCAGAATCAGCGAGCCGACCAGCCCCGCCACCACGGTCAGGCCGAACAGCGCGCTGCCTGCCTTCTCGGTGACGCTGCGCTGGGTAGGGGGCGGCGGTGTGACATTGCTGCGGAACCGGTCGGCGTCGGCGATGAACGCGAACGGTACGGACTCTCCGCGGCGGAACATGGGCAGGGAACTCCTGTCGAGATCGTTTTGGAAAGGGTTTCGTAGGTAGAACGCCCATGACGGCTGAGAAGTGCCGGGTAAAAGTGGACGTGCGTTAAAAAATACCAAGCGCCGCCGCACCTTCATGCACCGACCCCCCTTATCGAGTCAGACAACCCCTTTTGTCCGGACAGAAGCCGTCCGTCAGGCGCAACGGGCAGGCGGGACGCCGCACTCCGGGCTGTCCCGCGGACTCGGGCGCGGAGCAGGTCAAGGCGCCCTCCGGGCAGGGCCAGGAGCTGTCGGTGGTGCGCCGTAGGCTGGGCGCGCCCGGCAGCCGCACGACCCGGAGGAACCACCCGTGACCGACACCTCAGACCAGTCCGCCGCCGCCCCGAGTTTCCGCGGAGACATGACCGTCGAGCTGGTCAAGCACAGCGCTGCCGACACCGATGTGCTGTGGGCCGCCCGGGTCTCCACGGGGGGCGAGAAATCCCTGGAGGAGCTGCACAAGGACCCCGCGCGCTCCAAGGGGCTGATCAACTACCTGATGCGCGACCGCCACGGAAGCCCTTTCGAGCACAACTCGATGACCTTCTTCATCAGTGCACCCCTCTTCGTCTTCCGGGAGTTCCACAGGCACCGCGTCGGCTGGTCCTACAACGAGGAGTCCGGCCGCTACCGCCGGCTGGAGCCCGTCTTCTACACCCCCGACGCCACCCGCAAGCTCGTCCAGCAGGGCCGGCCGGGGAAGTACGAGTTCGTGGAGGGCACCCCCGAGCAGCACGAGCTGACGGTCTCGGCGATGGAGGATTCCTACCGCCAGGCGTACGAGACCTACCGGCGGATGCTTGATGCCGGTGTCGCCCGCGAGGTGGCTCGCGCCGTTCTCCCGGTCGGGCTGTACTCCTCGATGTACGCGACGTGCAACGCCCGCTCCCTCATGCACTTCCTCGGCCTGCGTACCCAGCACGAGGACGCGAAGGTGCCGTCCTTCCCGCAGCGGGAGATCGAAATGGTGGGCGAGCTGATGGAGGAGCAGTGGGGGAAGCTCATGCCGCTGACCTACGAGGCCTTCAACGCAAACGGCCGGGTCGCCCCGTAGGTGCCCGGATTGCACGCTTTCGCGTAGTACGTCTACGCTGAAATCACGGCCCGGCACTGCTTGAACCCCCGAGCAGGCAGTGCCGGGTCTCCCTCGCCCAGGCGTCCTCGAGGGGTGTGGACACCGCCTTCGCCTCCTCCCGGATGACCATGACCATGGCCCCGAGGGGGCACGACAGCCCGGCCTGCGAGTAGCGTGGACCTCATGGCTCCGACCTCCACACCGCACACGCCCTTCGGGCGGGTCCTCACAGCGATGGTCTCGCCGTTCACCGCAGACGGCGCACTCGACCTCGACGGCGCGCAGCGGCTCGCCGTTCACCTCGTGGATTCCGGCAATGACGGCCTGATCGTCAACGGCACCACAGGCGAGTCCCCGACGACCAGCGATGTCGAGAAAGCCCAGCTCGTACGGGCAGTGGTCGAGGCGGTCGGAGACCGCGCGCACGTCGTCGCCGGGGCCGGCACGAACGACACCGCGCACAGCCTCGAACTCGCCCGTGACGCCGCCAAGGCGGGCGCGCACGGTCTTCTCGCGGTGACGCCGTACTACAGCAAGCCGCCGCAGGAAGGCCTCTACCGGCACTTCACCGCGATCGCCGACGCCACCGAACTCCCGGTGATGCTCTACGACATCCCCGGCCGCTCCGGCGTACCGATCAACACCGAGACGATCGTCCGGCTCGCGGAGCACCCGCGCATCGTCGCCAACAAGGACGCCAAGGGCGACCTGGGCCGTGCCAGTTGGGCCATCGCCACCAGCGGCCTCGCCTGGTACAGCGGTGACGACATGCTCAACCTGCCGCTGCTCTCCGTCGGCGCGATCGGCTACGTCTCGGTCGTCGGGCACCTGGTCACGCCCGAGCTGCGTTCGATGCTCGAGGCCCACCTCAGCGGTGATGTGACGAAGGCCACCGAGATCCATCAGAAGCTGCTGCCCGTCTTCACGGGCATGTTCCGCACGCAGGGTGTCATCACGACGAAGGCGGCGCTCACCCTTCGCGGACTGCCTGGGGGACCGCTGCGCATGCCGCTCGTGGAGCTCTCCACGGAGGAGACCCAGCAGCTGCGGCACGACCTCGCCCACGGCGGCGTAGAGATTTGAAACCGACGTCATAACTCCATAACGGGCAACAACGGAAACACCCAGACATAGTCAGTACGAGCGAAGAGCATTCAAACCCATTCACGAATATCGCGCGCGCCACGTGTCCCACGGGGTCCCTCAGTCGGAGGCCAGTGGGTTCCCCATGCCAAGGGCCAGGGGGGAGCGTGGCGCGCGTGTGGTGAGGAGAGTCTTTTGAGTCATCCGCATCCCGAACTCGGCTCGCCGCCGAAGCTGGCCGAAGGCGGCCTGCGCATCACACCGCTCGGCGGCCTCGGCGAGATCGGCCGCAACATGACGGTCATCGAATACGGCGGCCGGCTGCTGATCATCGACTGCGGCGTCCTCTTCCCGGAGGAGGAGCAGCCCGGGGTCGACTTGATCCTTCCCGACTTCACCAGCCTGCGGGACCGCCTCGACGACATTGACGGCATCGTCCTGACGCACGGGCACGAGGACCACATCGGTGGCGTACCGTTCCTGCTGCGTGAGAAGGCCGACATCCCGCTCATCGGGTCCAAGCTGACCCTCGCGCTGATCGAGGCGAAGCTCCAGGAGCACCGCATCCGCCCGTACACGCTGGAGGTCGAGGAAGGCCACCGCGAGCGCATCGGTCCCTTCGACTGCGAGTTCGTACCGGTCAACCACTCCATCCCGGACGCGCTGGCCGTCGCCATCCGCACACCCGCCGGAATGCTGGTGCACACCGGCGACTTCAAGATGGACCAGCTCCCGCTGGACGGGCGTCTCACCGACCTGCGGGCCTTCGCGCGCCTCGGTGAGGAGGGCATCGACCTCCTCCTGAGCGACTCGACGAACGCAGAGGTGCCCGGCTTCGTCCCGCCCGAGCGGGAGATCTCCGGCGTGCTGCGCCAGGTCTTCGCCAGCGCGCAGAAACGCATCATCGTGGCGAGCTTCGCCAGCCATGTGCACCGGATCCAGCAAATCCTCGACGCTGCCCACGAGTTCGGACGCCGCGTCGCCTTCGTCGGCCGCTCGATGGTCCGCAACATGGGCATCGCACGCGACCTCGGCTACCTCAACGTCCCGGCCGGCCTCGTCGTCGACGTCAAGACGCTCGACGACCTTCCCGAGGACGAAGTGGTCCTGGTCTGTACGGGGTCGCAGGGTGAACCGATGGCCGCACTGTCCCGGATGGCCAACCGCGACCACCAGATCCGCATCGTCCAGGGCGACACCGTGATCCTGGCCTCGTCCCTGATCCCGGGCAACGAGAACGCCGTGTACAGGGTGATCAACGGCCTCTCGCGCTGGGGCGCCAACGTCGTGCACAAGGGCAACGCCAAGGTCCACGTCTCCGGGCACGCGTCTGCGGGCGAGCTGCTGTACTTCTACAACATCTGCCAGCCCAAGAATCTGATGCCGGTGCACGGGGAGTGGCGACACCTGCGCGCCAACGCGGAGTTGGGGGCGCAGACCGGCATCCCGCGCGACCGCGTCGTCATCGCCGAGGACGGAGTGGTCGTCGACCTGATCGACGGCAAGGCCAAGATCGCCGGCAAGGTGGTCGCCGGCTACGTGTACGTGGACGGGCTCTCCGTCGGCGATGTCACGGAGTCCTCTCTCAAGGACCGCCGCATCCTCGGCGACGAGGGAATCATCTCCGTCTTCGTCGTCGTCGACAGCAGCACGGGCAAGATCGTCGGCGGACCGCACGTCCAGTCGCGGGGTTCGGGCATCGACGAGGCCGAATTCGAACAGGTCGTGCCGAAGATCGACGAGGCACTGGGCAAGGCGGCCCAGGACGGCGTCGCCGAGACGCACCAACTCCAGCAGCTGGTGCGGCGGACCGTGGGCAAGTGGGTCTCCGACACTTACCGCCGCCGCCCGATGATCCTCCCCGTGGTCGTCGAGGTCTGAGGCCCAACACCGGGCGGAGCGCCTCGATTTGCATCCAGGCGCTCCGCTCCAGTAGGTTTACAGCTCCAACTCACCGGGTACCGGGCGATCTTCGCCCAGGGATACCCGTGACCAGGCTCAACTCGACGGTCCGGTAAACGGATTCGGAAAGTGCCCTGGTAGGGTTGGAAACACCGAGAGGGAAGCGCCCGGAGTGGCCCGTGAGGGTTGTGATGGAAGCGTCCGTTCTTTGAGAACTCAACAGCGTGCCAAAAGTCAACGCCAGATATGTTGATACCCCGCATCCCCGGGTTTTTGGGGGTGTGGATTTCTTTGATGACAGCGAGGACGCTGTGCACGACCGGGATTATTCCTCCTGGTTGTGCCGCTCTTTGTGGTCTGTCTTTTTGAAGGCATTCACGGAGAGTTTGATCCTGGCTCAGGACGAACGCTGGCGGCGTGCTTAACACATGCAAGTCGAACGATGAAGCCCTTTCGGGGGTGGATTAGTGGCGAACGGGTG